>JAFTGE010000001.1 GCA_017458085.1 Oscillospiraceae bacterium | reverse complement strand
TCGACCCGACAAGCCCGCTGCATGGCCGTGTCGCCGCCGGGGACACCATCACCGCCATCAACGGCAACGAGATCCTCGATGTGCTGGACTATAAGTTCTACGCCTATGACCGAAACCTGCGCGTGGCGCTGCGCCGGCCCGACGGCTCGGAGTACGAGCTGACCGTCCACAAGGGCGAGGGCGGCGATCTGGGTGTGGATTTTGAAAGCTATCTGATGGATAAGCCCCGCTCCTGCGCCAACGCCTGCGTCTTCTGCTTTATCGACCAGCTGCCGCGCGGTATGCGCCGTACCATGTATTTTAAAGATGACGACGCGCGGTTAAGCTTTCTTCTGGGTAACTACATCACCCTGACCAATCTCTCCCCCCGGGAGATCGAGCGCATCATCGCCCTGCATATCAGCCCCATCAATGTCTCCGTGCACACCACCAACCCGGAGCTGCGCCGCCAAATGCTGCGCAATCCGCGGGCGGGGGAGAGCATCGAGACCATGCGCCGCTTTGCCGCGGCGGGCATCGTCATGAACTGCCAGATCGTCTGCTGCCCCGGCTATAACGACGGGGAGGAGCTGCTGCGTTCCATGCGGGAGCTGGAGGCAATGTACCCGGCGGTGCACAGCGTGTCCATCGTCCCTGTGGGTCTGACCCGCTATCGGGAGCATCTGGCGCCGCTTACGCCCTTTACCCCCGAGCACGCCGCCGAGACGCTGGATCTGGTGGAATCCTTTTCGGAGCAGTGCCTCCGGCGGCACGGCACCCGCATTTTTTTCTGCGGGGATGAGATGTATCTCAAGGCGGGGCGCCCGATCCCGCCGGATGAGTTTTACGAGGAATATACCCAGCTGGAAAACGGCGTGGGCATGTTCCGCCTGCTGGAGACGGAGTTTCGCTCGGCCCTGAAGCTGGCCGACGAGCCGGACGGCGTCGAGTTTTCGGTCGCCACCGGGACCTCCGCCGCGCCCTTTTTTGAAAAGCTTCTGACCCTGGCCAAGGCCGCCTTCCCTGAGCTGCACGGCCATGTCTATCCCATCGTCAACGATTTCTTCGGCCACAGCATCAATGTCTCCGGCCTTGTCACCGGCGGCGACCTGATCCGCCAGCTGGGGGACAAGCCCTTGGGGGAGCGCCTGCTGATCTCGCAGAATATGCTGCGGCGGCAGGAGATGGATTTCCTGGACGACGTGACGCTGGAGCAGGCCAGCGCCGCCCTCGGCGTTCCCATCTATCCCATCGAGAGCGACGGCTTTGCCGTCTGCGACGCGATGTTCGGCCTTCTGCCGGAGGTCAGGCTTCCCGTGCGGGAGCAGAAGGAAGAAGATTTTTACCGTTACAACCAGAATTGATTTTTTCAAGGAGGGTCTGAAATGGCAAGACCTCTTGTCGCCATAGTGGGCCGCCCCAACGTGGGCAAGTCCATGCTTTTTAACCGTCTGGTCGGCCAGCGCCTGAGTATCGTGGAGGACACGCCCGGCGTTACCCGCGACCGCCTCTACGCCGCCTGCGAGTGGACGGGCCGCAGCTTTGATGTCGTCGACACCGGCGGCATCGAACCCAGTACCGACAGCGAGATCCTGCTGTTCATGCGCGAGCAGGCGCAGATCGCCATCGACACCGCCACCGTCATCGTCCTCGTCACCGATATCCGCACCGGCGTCACCGCCGCGGACAAGGACGTGGCCAATATGCTCAAGCGCTCTCGCAAGCCCGTGGTGCTGGCTGTCAACAAGGCCGACTCTACCGGCGCCGAAGACCCCGCGCTCTATGAGTTTTACGAGCTGGGCCTTGGCGATCCCATCGCCGTCTCCGCCGTCCATGGCCACGGCACCGGGGATCTGCTGGATGAGTGTGTCAAGTATTTCCCCGAAGCGGAGGAGGATGACGCGGAGGATGACCTCATCAAGGTCGCCGTGATCGGCAAGCCCAATGTGGGCAAGTCCTCGCTCATTAACCGCATTCTCGGTGAAAAGCGCCTGATCGTCAGCGACATGGCCGGCACCACCCGCGACGCGGTCGACACCGTCTTTGAAAACGACAAGGGCCGCTACATGTTCATCGACACCGCCGGCATCCGCCGCAAGTCCAAGGTGGAGGAGCGGGTGGAGAAATTCTCCGTCATGCGCGCTCAGCTCGCCATCGAGCGGGCGGACGTCTGCCTGATCCTCATCGACGCGCGCGACGGCGTCACCGAGCAGGACACCAAGATCGCCGGCATGGCCCACGAGTCGGGCAAGGCCAGCATCGTCATTGTCAATAAGTGGGATCTGGTCGACAAGGAAACCGGCACCATGGAGAAGATGCGCAAGGACATCATGCGTGACTTGAGCTTCATGAGCTATGCGCCCATCCTCTTCATCTCTGCCCTGACCGGTCAGCGGACCGACCGTATCTTTGAGCTGATCAACTTCGTCAACGACCAGAGCAACATGCGCATCACCACCGGCATGCTCAACAATGTCCTGGCCGACGCGCAGGCCCGTGTGCAGCCGCCCACGGATAAGGGCCGCCGTCTGAAGATCTACTACATGACGCAGACCGGCATCAAGCCGCCCTGCTTCGTCATCTTCTGCAACAGCCGCGAGCTGTTCCACTTCTCCTATCAGCGGTATCTGGAAAACCAGATCCGCGCCGTCTTCGGCCTGGAGGGAACGCCGGTTCGCATCGTGATCCGTCAGAAGGGGGAGAAGGAATGATCGTCTATTGGGTGCTGCTGCTGATCACGGCCTTCTTTGCCTATGTCTTCGGCTGCATGGATACCATGGTGCTTGCGTCAAACTTCGTCTTCCACCGCAATCTCCGCCGCCTGGGGGACAGCCGCCTCTGGTACTCCAACTTCCGCCGCATCTTCGGATTTAAGGGCTTTGTGTGGCTTGCGGTGGTGGAGCTTGTGAAGGATCTGCTGCCGATTTTGATCGGCGGTCTCCTGCTGGGGATTCGCGGCCATGCCGACGCGGGGCGCGCCTTTGCGGGCTTTGTGATGGTGCTCGGCCGGCTCTGGAGCCTGTTCTATGATTTCAAGGGCAGCCATGCCAGCTTTGCCATGGTCGTCGCGGCTTTCGCGGCGGACACCTCCGTGGGCGCCGCGGTGCTGGTGGTCACGGTTGCCGCCATAGCGCTGACGCGGTATCTCTCGCTCGGCACGCTGATCGGCGCTGTGGTCTACGCGCTGGTGGCGGTGCTGGTGGTGGACGACGCGCTGATCCTGCGTCTGGCATTGCTGACGGCGGCGCTGGTCGTGATCAGGCATATCCCCGCGCTGATCCGTGTCTTCCGCCGCACCGAACCCAAGCTCAGCTTTGAGCAGGACATCACCTATAAGCTCGATGAATGAGAAACCGTAAACTCCCGAAAGGCTTTTCGGGAGTTTACGGTTTCTGCCTTGACTTTTCTCTGAACTTCATGTACAGTCATGAATAATCGCAAAACGGGGAGTGACCGTATTTGGGTTTTATTGAACTGCTGCTGATTGCTGTGGGGCTGTCGATGGATGCCTTTGCGGTTTCCATCTGCAAGGGCCTGAGCCTGCAAAACCTCAGACCGCGCCATGCGGCGCTGGTGGGCCTGTATTTCGGCGGCTTTCAGTTTTTGATGCCGGTCGTGGGCTGGCTCCTGGGCTACCGCTTTGAAAGCGTCATCACCAGCGTCGACCACTGGGTGGCCTTTTTCCTGTTGCTCATCATCGGCGTGAGCATGATCCAGGAATCCAAGAAAACCGAGGAGCTGAGCGACGACCTCGGCTTTAAAACCATGGTGGTGCTGGCCGTGGCCACCAGCATCGACGCGCTGGCTGTGGGCATTACCTTCGCGTTTTTGTCGGTGCAGATCGTGCCGGCGGCCTCTCTCATCGGCGTGACCACCTTCCTGCTGTCGGCGGTCGGGGTGTATATCGGCCGCTTCTTTGGCCTGCGCTATAAGGAGAAGGCGGAGCTGGCCGGCGGCATCATTCTGATCCTGATCGGATTGAAGATTCTGCTGGAGCACCTGGGCGTCATTTCCTTTTGACGGATAGAAGCCGCGCTGAACGGGAGGTGTGATTCCGTGGCGCTGAAAACAAAAAACCGTACATGGCTGATCCTGGCGCTGGTGCTGCTGTTGGTTCTGGCGCTGGGCATTTTCACCCTTTACAGCATGCGCGCGCAAATCGCGTGGGACGCGCTCTTTCACGCCGCGCCGGAGCCGACCCCGGAGCCGACACCTGTGCCCACGCCGCAACTCACTCCGTCTCCAAACCCGACGCCGACACCGCTGCGGCCCCGGACGGAGCTTTTGACGCTGGTCAATCCCTGGCACGCCATGGCCGAGGGCTATGAGCCGGAGCTGGAGCAGGTGACCTGGGATCAGGAGGAGAACCAGTTTGTGGATGTGCGCTGTGCCGAGGCGCTGCTGGCCATGATTGCCGACTGCGCGGCCGCGGGCAACGATCCCTATATCTGTTCCTCCTACCGCACCATGGAGAAGCAGCAATTCCTTTTCAATAATAAGATTGCCCGGCTGGTAGCCGAGGGGGTCAGCCCTGAGGAGGCGCCCGCCATCGCCGCGCAGAGCGTGGCCATCCCCGGCACGAGCGAGCATCAGCTCGGTCTTGCGGTAGATATCATTGACCTCAACTACCCCTACCTGAACGAGGAGCAGGAGACCATGCCGACCCAGAAATGGCTGATGGAGCACTGCTGGGATTATGGCTTTATCCTGCGCTATCCCAACGGCAGCAGCGAGATCACCGGTATCATCTATGAGCCTTGGCATTACCGCTATGTGGGGCCGGAGGCCGCCGCGGAGATCCACGAGCTGGGTCTTACGCTGGAGGAATACCTGGACGCGTTTTACGAGCCGCTGCCATAACTTTACATAATGTTGCCCGGTCCGCCCATCCTGCACGGACCGGGCTTTTCATCGTCGCCTCTGGGCGTAATATACAAAAATTTTGAAACAGTTCAGTGCTTTTTGCTGTTTTTTGTACATATTTCGTGATGTGTAAGCTTGACGAAAGGGGCCTGTCTCCGTTATAATATAGACACAGTTGTGTGCACTGACGGCCGGCGTTCTGGCCGCCGGCTATCACCAAAATCTTTACAGGAGGGAAAACATGAAGAATGTAAAAAAGCTCTTGGTCCTTGCGTGTCTGGGCTGCCTGGGCTTTGGCACTGCCAAGCTGCTGAAGACCGACGCTGCTCAGGAGAAGCTTTTCGCACTGCTGGGTGAGGATACCTATCTTGCGATTTTGGACAAGGCGCGTCTGCTCGGCGATCTGCTGATGTGGCCGATCGATTTCGTTAGAGCTCTGCTCCCGTAATCAATCAACGGAAAAATAATATTGTAAAGGAGTAATTCGATGAATCCGAAATATGAACCTCTATTTACACCGTTCAAGATCGGCGAGGTAGAGATCCCGAACCGTATCGTGCAGTGTTCAATGGGCGGCACCACCCTGTTCGGGTGGCTGGAGCCCTCTCACTTCGACCTTGAAGGTGCTGACTTCCTCCTGAAGAGAGCGAAGGACGGCGTTGGCCTGGTTCTCCCCGGCATGCAGGTTATCCGCGACACCATGGGCAGAAAGTGGCTGGACTCCAACCGCCAGATGTACCGTGTGCTCAAGCCCTACATGGAGGAGTATCACAAGACCGGCGGTAAGCTGTTCATTCAGCTGGCCGGCGGCTTCGGCCGTTCCATGGCCGTTACCCCCTGGATGGCCGCTCTGGGCAGAAACGACGTGCTCAACAAGCTGGCAAGTCCCATCGTGGACGTGCAGTACGCCTGCGCTTCCGCTTCCGCCACTCCCAACCGCTGGGCTGACAATCTGACCTCCCGTCCCTTCACCATTGAGGAGATCCAGGAGATGGTCTGGCACTTCGGCGCCACCGCCAAGAAGCTGCGCGAGTCTGGCATTGACGGCGTTGAGATCCACGCTGTCCACGAGGGCTACAACCTCGACCAGTTCGCCATTGCCAACATGAACTTCCGTACCGACCAATACGGCGGCAGCCTGGAGAACCGTCTCCGCTTCGCCACCGAGATCGTTCAGGAGATCCACAAGCAGGCTGGCGACGACTTCCCCGTCTCCCTGCGTTACTCCGTCCGTTCCTGCACCAAGGGCTGGCGCAAGGGCGCTATGCCTTACGAGGAGTTTGAGGAGTTCGGCCGTGACCTGGCTGAGTCCGAGAAGGCCGTCAAGATCCTGCAGGATGCCGGCTATGCCTTCCTCAACTGCGACAACGGCACCTACGACGCCTGGTACTGGGCTCATCCGCCTCAGTACATGCCCGACAACTGCAACCTGGCAGACGTCGAGCATATCCGTCAGTTTATCGACATCCCCGTGGCCTGCGCCGGTCGTATGGACCCGGTCAAGGCTGCCGAGGAGATCGCCGCGGGCCGTCTGGACGCCGTGGCTATTGCCCGCCAGAACCTGGTTGACGAGAACTGGGTCACCAAGATCAAGGAAGGCCGCGAGGACGAGATTCGTCCCTGCATCCGCTGCCACAATGGCTGCTTCAACTTCTCCAAGGCCGCCGGCACCGAGAACATGCAGTCCCTGGGCGACTCCCTGCACCTTGGCCGCTGCGCCCTGAACCCGCCCACCATGCAGCACAATCGCTACAAGATCGTTCCCACCAAGAACCCGAAGAAGGTCGCCATCATCGGCGGCGGTGTCGGCGGTATGGAATGCGCCCTCGTTCTGAAGAAGCGCGGCCACAACCCCGTCATCTTCGAGAAGGAAGATCAGCTGGGCGGCCTGTTCCTGACGGCCTCCGCCATGACCTTCAAGGAGAACGACAAGGACCTGCTCCGCTGGTACAAGGATCAGATCGCCAAGGCCGGCGTTGAGGTTCGCTTCAACACTGAGGTCAACGACCTGGGCACCATCAAGCGCGGCTTCGATGAGATCATCGTCTGCACCGGCTCCGTTCCCAGATCCATGCCCAACATCAAGGGCTTCGACAAGACCAAGTCCTTCCGCCAGCTGCTCCGTGAAAAGAGCGTTGAGGGCGACACCATCGTCTTCCTCGGCGGCGGCCAGTCCTCCTGTGAGGCTGCCTATGACCTGGTTCTCGCCGGCAAGCACCCCATCATCGTCGAGTACGGCAACGACCTGGTCGCGGCTCAGGCTACCTGCCTTGCCAACACCTCCTTCCTGCGTGACGCGATGGAGTACCACAAGGTCCCGACCTACCTGCACAGCACCATCACCGAGATCGGTGACGGCTACTGCGTCATCAAGACCCCCGACGGCACCTTCCGTCAGGAGTGCGACGCCGTCATCAACGGCATCGGCTTTGTTCCCGCCCCCGTGGGCGAGAAGGCTCCTCATGTGCACCGCGTCGGCGACTGCGTTGCCATCGGCAACCTGCGCACCGTCGTGTGGCGTGCCTGGGACGTCTGCATGCGCATCTAGTCTTAAAACCAAACATAAAAAACGCACACCCTCGGGTGTGCGTTTTTTATATGTTATTCAATACCCGCCAGCATCTCCTCGCTGACCTCGCCTTCACAGACGAGGCAGGTCGGCCCGGTAAGGAACAGGTCCCGTACCTTCTCGCCCTCGCGGTGCAGACTGACGGAAAGCTCTCCGCCGGGCATCGTGATGGTCAGGCTGTCCCCGCCGGTTAAGCCCCGGAGCGCCAGCACGGTGGCGATCGCGCCGCAGCCGGTGCCGCAGGCCAGTGTGAAATCCTCCACTCCGCGCTCATAGGTCAGTGCCTGCACAGAACCAGAGCCGAGCGGCTTGACGAAGCTGACATTGGCGCCGCGGGGAAAGGCGTCGGCGGCGCGTAGGGCCCTGCCCAGACTGCGCAGACTCTCCCGCGCCCATGTCTCATATGTGGGCAGAAGCACCACCGCGTGCGGAATTCCCGGCTCGCCCAGCTCCGCATAGCCGCAGTCATAGACTGTGCCGTCCACGGTCACCGCCCGGTGAAGGTCGACCACCGAAGGGTCGTTCAGCCGTACACGCCAGCGCTGCCGGTCGACGCGCTCTCCGGTGACGAGACCCGCCGTGGTCTCTACCCGGGGCCGCTCCCCGGCGAGGCCGTGCTCATACCCGTAACGGCAGATGCAGCGCGCGCCGTTGCCGCACATTTCTCCGAGACTGCCGTCACGGTTAAAGTACAGCATGCCGTAATCGCCGCCCCGGACTGCGCCAACCACGACCAACATCCCGTCGGCGCCGATGGAGCGGTGCGCCTCGCACAGCCGCCTTGCCAGCGCAGGCAGCGACTCGGCCGGGATCGCGCTGTCCCTGTTGTCCAGGATCACGAAGTCGTTTCCGGCTCCGTGCATTTTTGTAAATTGCATTCCCTCACCTCGCATCGTATATATTATAGGGGATCAGCCTGACGGTTTCAAGGGATTTCCACTTTCCGCGGCTTGGATTGTGTGGTAGAATGAAACGAACAAAATTCGACAGGAGGCGCGCATGAAAAAGAGAATCTGCCTGCTGCTGGCGGTGCTGCTGACGCTGTCCCTGCTGACCGGCTGCGCCAATGACCGGACGAGTCTGCTGGGAGATTTATTTTCCCGGCTGGATGGGCGTGACAGCGCCCTGCCCATCTGCCGCTTTGACGACATGCCCTATGAGCGGCCGGATCTCACGGCGATGCGGGAGAAGGCCGGTGAGATTGAAGCCCTGCTGGACAGCGGCGCTCGCTTTAAAAAGGTGACAAAAGCGCTGGAGGAGCTGTACGGCCTGTATTACTCGATGCAGACCATGACCACGCTCGCCAATATCCGCAACTGCCAGGACCTGACGGATGCGTATTACGCGGCGGAGTACGCCTGGTGCAGCGCGGCGACGGCGGAGGTCAGTCAGATCATGGAGGAGGTGTACCTGGCCTGCGGCTCGTCGAGTCTGGCTGAGCGCCTGGCGGCGGACTTTTTCTGGGAGGGCTTCCTGGACGAATACGGCCCGGACAGCGAGAGCATGTTCACCGACGCTTATCTGGAGCTGGCCGCGCAGGAAAGTGAGCTGCTTGCCGACTATCGCGCGCTGCTCGCTTACCCGGTGATCGAGATCGACGGGCAGGAATGGCTCCTGAGCGATTATATCTATGGTGCGGGGGACGAGGATATCCTGCGCGCCTACGGCGCCTATTACGAAAGCTATAACCCGAAGCTTGCCGCGCTCTATATCGACCTGGTGGGTGTGCGGCGGCAGATGGCCGCGGAGCTGGGCTATGAAAGCTACGCCGCCATGATGTACGATCTGGGCTACGGCCGGGATTTCAGCCTGGCCGAGGGCGACGCGTTTATTACCGCTGTCCGGCGGACGCTTGTGCCGCTGAGCGTCGAGCTGGAGGCGGCCGGTGTGCGCGACGGCGTCTGGTACTCGCTGGTCGATGAGGACGACCTGCGCCTGATCCTCTCCGCAGTGGCCGACGGCATCGGCGGTGAGGCAAAGAAGGCGTGGCGTTTCATGGACCGGTATGAGCTGTGCGATCTGCGTGTCAGCGCCAATAAGCCGGATATGGCCTTCCAGACCTATCTCGATGACTATGAGGCTCCCTTCCTGTTCCTCGGTGCCTACGGCGACACGGAGGATATCAAGACCGTGACCCACGAGTTTGGACACTATGTGCAGTCCTACAGCGATTATAACGCCTATCGCACCATGGATCTGGCCGAGTGCTTTTCCCAGGCCATGCAGTATCTGAGCCTGGACGCTATGCGCGGCACCCTGGCGGCGGAGGAGATCGACAACCTCCGGCGCCTGAATCTGATCGACACACTAGATACCTATGTACAGCAGATATCCTTTGCCGACTTTGAGCGGCAGGTTTACGCCCAGCCTGAGCTGACGGTGGACTATCTCAATGACCTGAGTCTCCGGCTTGCCAAGGATTACGGCTATTACGACGGCGTCAACGATCTGTATTATGCCCTGTCCTGGATCGACATTACCCATTTCTTTGAGCAGCCCTTCTATGTCATCAGCTATCCCGCCTCTGCGGGTGTTGCGCTGGAAATCTACGAGCGGGAGCTGAAGGAGGACGGCGCAGGTCTTGCTGCTTTCTGGGATCTGCTGGACACAAGCGACCCCGGCCTTTTGACCGCGGTGGAGGAGGCGGGCCTGAGCGATCCGCTGACTCCCACACGCATCGCGGACATTGCGACGTTTTTGCGGGAAGAACTTATACTAGTTTCCCATGAAAAGTAGACTTCGTCTACTTTTCATAGCGCGTAAGCGCGTCGGAAACTGTATGAGACGTCATCTGCGCTTTCGCGCAGATGGGCGACGCATCAAGCGGCGCCTTTTCAATAAAAAGTGTCTACTTTTTATTGAAAAAGTGTTACGTAAACAAAGTTACGTAGATAAAGTTACGTAAATAAAATTATGAAAATTTAATTATGTAAACACGAACAAGCAGCGCCCTCAGCTTATGAGGGCGCTGCTTGTTCGTGTTTGCTTCTACCCGTTGACGATCTGAATCTGGCAGCTCTGCATGGCGGCCAGCGCGTTGCGGTGGCTCTCCGGTGTGACCCCGGCGCAGCAGGCGGCGTCCACGGTGATGGGCACCTCCGGCAAAAAGGCTTTGACCAGCAGCGCGTTGGAGATGACACAGATATCCGTGCACAGGCCGACCAGCGTGACCGACCCGATGGGCTCCAGCGTGTCCAGACCGCGCAGGACCTCGCCCAGGGCGGTGGAGCCGAAGGTGGGCTTGTCGATCGGCTCCGTCCGGCACAGCGCCATCAGCTCCTCGCGGATCTCCCAACCGGGGGTCCCCTCCACACAGTGTACCACGGGCAGGTTTCTGCCCTCTTGCGTGTTGAGGTAATCGGGGGTATGCGTGTCACGGGTAAAGAGCACCTTGCCGGGGAAGCGCCGAACCTTTTCCACCACCTTGTCGACGATGGCCACGGCCTCGGCGGTGCCGAGCGCGCCGTCAATGAAATCGTTCTGCATGTCCACAACGATCAGAATGTCCTGCATGGTCGCCCTCACTTTCTCGGCGGGATGATCTCGATCCAGTAGCCGTCGGGATCCTCCAGAAAGTAGATGCCCATTTCGGGGTTTTCAAAGCAGATGCAGCCCATGGCCTTGTGCCTGGCGTGGGCGGCCTCGAAGTCGTCGGCCACAAAAGCCAGGTGGTACTCCTGCTCACCCAGATCGTAGGCCTCGGGGTGATCCCGCAGCCAGGTCAGCTCCAGCTGAAAATCGCTCCGCCCGTCGCCCAGAAAAATGATCTGATAATGCCCGTCGGCGGCGTTTTTCTCCCGCACGGGCTTGAGACCCAGCGCCTCGTCATAGAACTTGAGACTGCGCTGCATATCCTGCACGTTAAAGTTAAAATGGTTAAAGGTAAACATTTGTGTCCCCTCCTTTTGCCTGATATTATAAGCGATGCCGCCGTCTGGGTCAAGAAATAGACATAATATAATTTACATAATATTAATTCGTTCAAATTTTGAAAACAATTTCTTGCAATGTACGCCGCCGGAGCGTATAATCAGGGGCGTGCATGGGAGGAATAGGGACATGAAAGATAAAAAAGAAATCTGGCGCGCGGTCAAGTTTTTGCTTTTCTCCGCCTCCGCCGGCATCATCGAGATGGGCAGCTTTGCCCTGCTCAACGAGCTGACCCACTGGAGCTATTGGCCCTGCTATCTGATTGCGCTGGTGCTGTCGGTGCTGTGGAACTTCACGCTCAACCGGAAGTTTACCTTCCGCTCGGCCAACAATGTTCCGGTGGCCATGCTGAAGGTGGCGCTGTACTATGCGGTGTTTACGCCGCTGTCCACCGTGCTTGGCAACTGGCTGGTGGAGGGTCTTGGCTGGAACGAGTATCTGGTCACGGCGCTGAACATGATCCTTAATTTTGTGACAGAGTATCTTTACGATACCTTTGTTGTCTTCCGCGGCAGCATCGATACCAATGATGTGGCGCAAAAGGCAAACAAAAAGGCGCGTTGACAACGCGCCTTTTTCATGCGGATATTCAATTTGCGGCCTTCGGCTCCAGCTCGCTGACGATCATCGCGCCGATGACCAGTGCCGCGCCCAGCAGGGCCGAAACGCTCATTTCCTCGCGCAGCAGCGTGATGGACAAAATCACGGCCACCACCGGGTCGATGTAGCTTAAAAGCGCCGCGGTCTGGGCCGGCACGCGGGCAATGCTGCCGAAGTACAGCACATAGGAAAGTCCCGTGTGCACGATGCCGAGGATCAGCAGCAGGAGCAGGATCACGGGCGTCAGCTTCAGCGCGGCCACATGTTCGGTCAGCAGCACGTAGGGCAGCATCACCGCGGCGGCCACTGCAAATTGCAGGATCGTGCGGTCCTCGGCGGAAATGTCGCGCAGGGTTTTGTTGACGATGACAATGGCGGCGTAGAGGGCGGCGGCGATCAGGCCGAGCACCAGTCCCCGGGCGCCGTGCAGTCCGCCGGACAGCACGCCGGAAACCAGCACCATGCCGAACAGCGCCACGGCGGAGCAGATCCCCTTGCGCAGGGTGATTCTCTCCCCGAAGATAACGGGGGAGAGCAGGATGACAAAGACCGGCGCCATGTAGTAGCACATCGTGGCCGCGGCCACGGTGGTGTAATTATACGCCTCAAAGAGGAAGATCCAGTTGGCCCCCAGCATCACCCCGAGGATCAGGAGCTTGACGCCGTTGCGCCTGACGGCGGCGCGGTCGACGGGCTCTTTTCGGACCGCGCGCAGCAGAAGCAGAAACGCAAGGCCGACTGCGGCCCGTACCAGCGCCACGACGCTGGAGGGGTAGGGGATATAGCGCCGCAGTACGCCGATGGTGCCGAAGATCAGCATGGCAAGGATGAGCTGGTTGCGGTCGGACAGGGCTTTTTTCATGGGGGAACGAACCTTCTTCCGGGGCGGGCGTTGAGCCGAATTTTGGGGTATTATATCACTCCTGAAACACCGTGGCAAGCAAATTGTATTGCGTGGAACGGGAAAACGCGGTATAGTATACCCACAAAATGATCAGCAAACGGGGAGCAATGATATGGATAAAAGCGAAATGACCAGCCTGCTGCGGCAGGTGGCTTCCGGGGAGCTCAGTCCCGACGAGGCTGCCCTCAAGCTCAAGATGCAGCCCTTTCAGGAGATCGAGGAATATGCCAAGGTGGACTTTCACCGCGGCATTCGGCAGGGTGTGCCGGAGGTGATCTACGGCGCGGGAAAGACCAAGGAGCATATCCTCGGCATTGCCCGGGCCATGCGCGATAACGGCCAGCAGACCGTGCTCATCACCCGCCTGACGGAGGAGGCCGCGGCCTATGTGGGGGCGGAGCTGCCTTTGGACTATAACCCCCTGGCAAAGACCGGCGTGGTGGGGGAGCTTCCCAAGCCCACGGGGAAGGGGAAGATCGTCGTCGCCACCGGCGGCACCAGCGATATTGCCGTGGCTGAAGAGGCCGCCGTCACTGCCGAGGTGCTGGGCAACGAGGTGGCGCGTCTGTATGACGTGGGGGTCTCCGGCATTCACCGGCTGCTTTCCAACATGGACGTCATCATGTCCGCGCGGGTCATTGTGGCCGTGGCCGGGATGGAGGGGGCGCTGCCCTCGGTGATCGGGGGCCTTGCCGACTGCCCGGTCATCGCCGTTCCCACCAGCGTGGGCTATGGCGCGTCCCTGGGCGGCGTGGCTGCGCTGCTGAGCATGCTCAACTCCTGTGCCAGCGGCGTGTCCGTTGTCAACATTGACAACGGCTTCGGCGCCGGTTATATGGCCAGCATGATCAATCATTTGGAGTAAGCCTGCCCCCTGTGTTGCGGAAATTGACCCCGTCGGAAGGGAGAAAAGTTTATGAAAACCTTATATATTGACTGCGCCATGGGTGCTGCGGGCGACATGCTGACCGCCGCGCTTTTGGAGCTTGTGGAGGATAAAACGGGCTTCATTGCCCATATGAACGCGATCCTCGGCGGGAAGGCTGTGCTCTCTGCGGCGCCGGATGCCAAGTGCGGCGTCCGGGGAACCCATGTCACCGTTTCCATCAACGGCGACGAGGAAGGGGAGGAGCTGCACCACCATCACCACCACACCAGCATTGCGGAGATTCGCGACTACATCGCCGCCGCGCCGGTGTCGGAAAAGGTGCGCGCCGACGCTTTGAACGTATTTAACCTTCTGGCCGAGGCCGAGGCCGCGGTCCATGGCCGGCCCATCGAGAATGTCCACTTCCACGAGGTGGGCAGCATCGACGCTCTGGCGGATGTGCTGTCCGTGTGCAGCCTGATGGAGCTTCTCTCACCGGAGCAGGTGCTGGCCTCTCCGGTCAATGTGGGCGGCGGCACGGTCAAGTGCGCCCACGGCGTCCTGCCCGTTCCCGCCCCGGCGACGGAGCGGCTGCTGCGCGGGATTCCCACCTATTCCGGCCAGGTGAAAAGCGAGCTGTGCACCCCCACGGGCGCGGCGTTGCTTAAATATTATGTAAACCGATTTGAGGCCCAACCGCCCATGACGGTCTCCGCCTGCGGTTACGGCACGGGCAAGAAGGACTTTCCCGTCATGAACGCGGTGCGCGTTCTGCTGGGCCAAACCGAGGCCGAGGCCGAGACGGTGCTGGAGCTTGCCTGCAACATCGACGATATGAGTGCCGAGGAGCTGGGCTTTGCCATGGAGGAGCTGTTGGCTGCCGGCGCGCTGGACGTGTGGACGGCCCCCATCGGCATGAAAAAGAACCGCCCCGGCACGCTGCTGACCGTTCTGTGCCATAAGGAAAAGCGGGATGGGCTGCTGCGGGCGCTGTTTCAACACACCGCCACCATCGGCGTGCGGGAGCGCCGCTGTGCCCGCTACACGCTGGCGCGCAGCTTTTATACCGCCGCTTCCGCGTACGGTGACGTGCGCATGAAGGGTGTGTCCGGCTGGGGGATCACGCGCGAAAAGCCGGAGTATGAGGATCTGGCCCGCCTGGCCCGTGAAAACGGTGTCACCCTGCGCGAGGTAAAAAACAGCATCAAGTGATCAAAAGCCCGCCTGACGGCGGGCTTTTAAATTGGACTTGCTTCCCGGCCTGTAAGCGGGTATACTGGTAGCAACAGGAAAACGCGCAAAAAGATTATGTAAACTACAAAGGAGCGGGGCCATGAACGAATCGAGCTTTGACGAGAAGACCCTCAAGTATCTGAAGATGCTGTCCCGGACGTACCCCACCACCCAGTCGGTCAGCACCGAGATCATCAACCTCCGCGCCATCTTGAATCTGCCCAAGGGCACCGAGCATTTTATCAGCGACATCCACGGCGAGTATGAGGGCTTCCGCCACATACTCCGCAATGCCTCCGGCTCTGTGCGCCGCAAGATCGACCAGGCGCTGGGGGAGTATGTTTCCTCGGCGGACCGGGACACACTGGCGACGCTGATTTACTACCCGGAGCAGAAGCTCCGCCAGCTGCGTCACACCGGCTGCCTGACGCGGGAGTGGTATACCATCACGCTGCGGCAGTTGGTGGCTGTCTGCCGCATCACCACCAGCAAGTATACGGCCTCCAAGGTGCGCAAGATGCTGCCCAAGGACTTTGAGTACATTATCACCGAGCTGATGACGACCGGCAGCAAGGACTTCAACAAGGAGCAGTATTACGGCCAGATCATCGACTCCATCATCGATATCGACGCGGCCGATAAGTTCATCATCGCCATGTGCCACCTGGTACAGGATTCGGTGATCGACAAGCTGCATGTTGTCGGGGACATCTATGACCGGGGCGACAGCCCGCATCTGGTCATGGATGAGCTGGAGCAGCAGCGCTATGTGGATATCCAGTGGGGCAACCACGACATTCTCTGGATGGGCGCCGCGGCGGGCAATCGCGGCTGCATCGCCAACGCCGTGCGGATCTGTCTGCGCTATAATAACTACGACTTTTTGGAGAGCGGCTACGGCATCAACATGCGGCCGTTGTCCCTTTTTGCGCTTGAGACCTATGCCGATGATCCCTGCGCCTGCTTCAAGCCCAAGGGCACAGCCGGGGCTGACAGCGACGCGGTCATTGCCAAGATGCATAAGGCCATCAGCATTATCCAGTTCAAGGTGGAGGGGCAGTATGCCATGACCCGTCCGGAGTATGAGATGACGGACCGCCTGCTGCTGGACAAGATGGACTTGAAGCGCGGCGTGGTCACCGTGGCGGGGGAGGAGTATCCCCTGCTGGACACGCATTTCCCCACCGTCGATCCTGCCGATCCCTATGCCCTGACGCCGGAGGAGCAGCGGATCATGGAGGGGCTGCAGGCGTCCTTTGTCAACTGCGAAAAGCTGCAGCGGCATATCGAGTTTTTGTATAAGAAGGGCTCCATGTACCGCTATTATAACAACTGCCTCATGTTCCACGGCTGCATCCCCATGCAGCCGGACGGCAGCTATACGGAGCTGGACGTCTACGGTGTGCGCTGCCATGGCAAGAGCCTTTTTGACCGCTGTGAGGAGCTGGTGCGTCAGGGACGCTATTCCAAGGATCACGAGAAGAAAAAGCGCGGCGCGGACTTCATGTGGTATCTCTGGTGCGGCAGCAAGTCCCCGGTCTTCGGCAAGGATAAGATGGCCACCTTTGAGCGCTATTTCATTGCCGACAAGAAAACCCACAAGGAGACCTCCGATCCCTACTTCACCCTGGCCTACACCCGGGAGGGGACGGACCGCCTTCTGGCGGAATTCGGCATCGACGACCCCGACGCCGTCATCATCAACGGCCATATCCCCGTCAAAATCAAGAAGGGGGAGAACCCCATCAAGGTGGAGGGCCGCCTGGTGCTGATTGACGGCGGTATGAGCAAGGCGTACCAGTCCGTTACCGGCATCGCCGGCTATACCCTGGTTTCCAACTCACACCAGATGTACCTCTCGGAGCATGAGCCCTTTGCTTCCATGGAGGAGAGTGTGCGCACCAACCGGGATATGGAGTCTCAGTATATCCCGGTCAAGACCTACCCCGAACGCGTCAAGATCGCCGATACCGACGACGGCCGTGAGATCATTTCTCAGATCGAGGATCTGGAGAAGCTGCTGGAGGCCTATCGCTCCGGCGCGGTCAAGCAGGGCCGGGGCTGAGGGGGGACTGGTTATGATCAACAAAACCCAAGCGGAGAAAAACACAGCGGTGACCCGGGAGTGTGCTATGTCAGAATTAAACGTTTGCCTCATCAATGATTCCTTCCCGCCGGAGATCGACGGCGTGGCCAACGCGGTCACCAACTATGCCCAGATCATAGCCCGCGATTACGGCAGGACCACCGTCGTCACGCCCGATAATCCCGCCGCGGACGATTCGGCCTTTCCTTTCCCCGTGCTGCGTTATCCGAGCGTCGACCTGACGCGCTTTGTGGGCTACCATGCCGGCCTGCCCTTCTCCCCGGAGGTGCAGCGCAAGCTGGAGCAGGAGAGCTTTGACATCATTCACAGCCATTGCCCCATCACCTCCACCATGCTGGCCCGTTCCCTGCGTGACCGCATCCATGTACCCGTGGTCATGACCTACCACACGAAGTTTGATATCGACATTGCCAACGCCGTACGCAGTAAGCTTTTGCAGGAGGAGGCCAAGCGTTTCCTGGTCTCGAACATCGCCGCCTGTGACGAGGTTTGGACGGTCAGCCGCGGCGCGGGCGAGAACCTGCGCGCCCTCGGCTATCAGGGGGATTATATCGTCATGCCCAACGGCGTGGATTTTCCGCAGGGCAGGGTGGACGACAGCCTCATTGCCGAGGTGACAGGGGCTTACGATCTGCCGGCTGATCTGCCGCTGCTGCTCTTTGTCGGCCGCATGATGTGGTACAAGGGCATCCGTATCATTCTTGATGCGCTCAAGGCCCTGCGCGAGAGCGGGACGGTCTTTCGCATGGTTTTTGTCGGCGGCGGCGGGGATAAGGAGGAGATCGTTGCCTACGCCGAAAAGCTCGGTCTGACCGACTGGGTCTTCTTTGCCGATCCCATCCATGACCGCAACCGCATTCGCGCCTGGTACTGCCGGGCGGATCTGTTCCTGTTTCCCTCCACCTTTGACACCAACGGCCTCGTGGTGCGGGAGGCGGCGGCCTGCGGCCTTGCCAGCGTCCTCATCGCGGGCAGCTGCGCTGCCGAGGATGTAACCGACGGTGTCAGCGGCTTTCTCATCGAGGAAAATGCCGAGAGCCTGGCCGCAAAGCTCACCGAGCTGTGCGCAAAGCCCGCGCTGATCCGCACCGTGGGCGAGGGGGCCCAGCGGGATATCTACATTTCCTGGGATGCCGCGGTGAAAAATGCCTGTGCCCGGTATGGCGTCGTCATGGAGAACTACCGCCGGGGCCTCTATCCGGCCCATGAGCGGATGTCGGATGAGTTTATCCACGGCATTGCCGGGAGCATGGACGCCTATAATCTCCGCCGTGCGATGCAGCAGCGCCGTATGGATGAGCTTGCCGCCGATTACCGCCAGCTGCGGGATGACATGAACCAGGAGGCGGACCGCTTCCTCGACGGACTGCAGCAGGGTCAGGCGTGGTTCCAGGCGGGGCTTCAGGAGCGCCAGCGTGAGCTGCGGGCGCGCTTTACCGAAATGGCACACTACTTTGATAGATTTATGTAAACCAAATTACGTGAACAAAGAACACCGGCTGCCGCATGGATCGCGGACGCCGGTGTTCCCTGCGTATTATGCTTCGCCGCGGAATTTCTTCCGTGTGGCGAGACCGCCGCGGATATGCCGCTCGGCCTTGTTGATATCCAGCAGCTTGCGCACCTGCTTATACAGCCCCGGATTGACGTGCGGCAGTCGCTCCGTCAGGTCCTTGTGTACGGTGGATTTGCTGACGCCGAATTGCTTGGCGGCGGAGCGGACGGTGGCTTTGTGTTCGATGATGTAGGCGGCCAGATCCTGGGCGCGCTCCTCTATATTCGTACGCACGAGCATCACTCCCCATAACGCGGCAGGGGCCTTCCCGGAGGGAAGCCCCCTGCGCGTCTCTCTCGCTCCATGTATATGACGGGAGAGAAAGGGATATGTGCGGGAGCCGGGAACGGCGGCTCCCGCTCTTGCCGGCTAGGTCGTGTGCCCACTGCGTATTCGATCCATCGGACAAAACGTTCCATCCGAACACGCCGCGGTAATATTGACCTGTCGGCACGGTGATTTTAGGCGGAAATTTGGGAGAAACGAACCTTTTCTTTCGCCCTGTGAAGGTATATAATACACATACTGCGCAAAAGGACAGAAAGGGGAACAGACGGCATGTCGAAGCTTTTAACACGGGCCGGCGCCAATCGCATCACGGATATGACCGAGGGCTCCATCACCCGCCAGATTATTGCCTTCGCCCTGCCCCTGATGCTCGGCAATGTTTTCCAGCTGCTCTACAACACGGTGGACTCCATCGTTGTCGGCAACTTTGTGGGCAAGCAGGCCCTGGCGGCCATCGGCTCCACGACGCTGATCGTCAACATGCTGGTCTTTTTCTTCAACGGCTTTTCCATCGGCGCCGGTGTCGTCATTGCCCAGCGCTTTGGCGCGCGGGAGATGGAGAAGCTGCATACCGCGGTGGAGACGGCCATGGCCGCCACCTTCGTGCTGAGCGTCGTGATGACGGCGCTGGGGATTTTCAGCGTGCGGCCCATGCTCCGCTTCATGGCGACGCCGGACGATGTGTTTGATGAGGCCACGGTCTACCTCACCATCTACATCGCGGGCATTTCCGGCCTTCTGATCTATAACATGTGCAGCGGGATACTCCGCGCCGTGGGTGATTCCAAGCGACCCTTGTATTTTCTCGTGGTGACAAGCCTCTTGAACATTGCCTTGGATCTGCTGTTCGTCGTGACCTTCCACATGGGCATCGCGGGCGCGGCCTATGCCACGATTCTGGCGCAGTTTGTCTCCGCGTTTCTGACGCTGCGCCTGCTGACGGCCAGCAAGGAGGTCTACCGTCTGAGCTGGCGCGATCTGCGGATCGAGTGGAAAACCCTGCGCAGGATTTTCTCCGTCGGTCTGCCTGCCGCTGTCCAGTCGGTCATCACCGCCTTCTCCAACATCTTTGTCCAGTCCTACATCAACGCCTTCGGCTCCAGCTGCATGGCGGGCTGGAGCGGCTACAACAAGCTGGACCAGTTTATCATGCTGCCGATGCAGAGCATGGCTATGGCGGCCACCACCTTTGTCAGCCAGAACGTCGGCGCCCGTAAGTATAAGCGTGCCGACCGGGGCACGGTTACGACGGTGCTGCTGTCCTTTGGGGTCAGCGCTGTGATCGTGAGCCTGCTGTATGTGTTTGCCGAGCCCGCGGTGCGGCTGTTCTCCCCGGATGAATCGGTCATCGAGTACGGGGCGATGTTCATTCATCTGAACGTGTTCTTCTTCCTTTTCAACTGTGTCAACCACGTGCTGGCCGGGGCGCTGCGCGGCCATGGCGACTCTCGCGGCCCCATGATCATCATGCTCTCGACCTTTGTCGCCCTGCGCCAGACCTATCTGTATTTTGTCACCCGCTATGTGGCCAACACGCCCGCGCTGGTGGGCTTTGGTTACCCGGTCGGCTGGATGAGCTGCTGCGCTGTGGAGCTGATCTACTATGCGATCCGCAAGCGTCAGCGCTCCTGGACGGCTGCCGTCGCTGAACCATAATACAAACGAAACCGCCCGCTGCATTTGCAGCGGGCGGTCAGACTGTAGGCAAAGCCTTGGAAAATTTTTCGCGCATGCGAAAAACCATTTTCAATCTGTTTTCTCCGGCGGCGTGTACGTCGGAGAAAACACTTCTCAGCCTGCAAACGTGCGAGATGTCCGCTTGATTCGGACATCGAGTGCGCTGCAGCAGGCTGCAAATCTCGTCGACAAAGTCCAAAGGACTTTGTCGACGACTTAAAACCGCCCGCTGCATTTGCAGCGGGCGGTTTCCGATAACTGATCCGGGATCAATAAATCAGGCCGTAGCGCCTGGCCAGGGGAGCCAACTGTTCCTCTGTCAGCGGCCCGTCATATAGCGCGCGGCCCTGATACAGCCGCAGGCCCTGCTCCAACAGCGCTGCGTCCTCGCAGCGCAGGCACAGGGGCTTGGCGATCATATTCTGGCAGTAGGCGAGGTTGTCCAGCTCGTCAGGGCTCCGAACCGAAAGCGTGACCAGCGGCTCGTCCTCCGGCAGATCTTCCAGCGCCTCCTCCAGATTCTCGTCGCAGGGGATCACCGTGCCCACCGCGACGGCGGGGTCGAGGAAGAACAACGCTTTTTCGGTCGCCGCGGGCAGCAGCTCAGACTGCTTCGGCGTGGGATGGGCCAGCTTCACCCCGGCGGTTTTCTCCTTGAGCGCTGCCACGTGCTCCTCTGTCGTGCCGCAGCAGCCGCCGAAGATCATGACTCCGGCCTCGGCCATGGCGTCGACCCACGCGGTGAAGGCCTCCGGCGGGCAGTTATAAACCGTCTCGCCGTCGTGGACCTCCGGCACACCGGCGTTCGGCTTGGCAATCAGGGGCACCCGCGCGATCTCGTGCAGGCGCTTGAGCTGCCGGACCATACCGTCCGGTCCGACCGAGCAGTTCATCCCGAACGCGTCGACCTCCATGCCCTGCATGATCTGCAATACCGCCGCGATGTCGGAGCCGGTGAGCGTCTTGCCCTGCTCGTCGCAGGTGAAGGACACGAACACGGGCTTTTTGCTGACACTCCGTACGGCCAGGACAGCAGCGCGCGCCTCGGCCACGGTCATCATCGTCTCAATCACGAACAGGTCGACGCCGGCTTCCTCCAGCGCCTGGGCCTGCTCGGTGTAAATGTCCACCAGCTCGTCAAAGGTGGTGTCACCCAAAGGATAGAGGAACAGGCCCGTCGGCGCGATATCGCCCGCGACATAGGCGCGGCCGTCTACCGCCTCTTTCGACAGGGCGACCAGACGTTTGTTGAAATCTGCGACTTGGTTGAAAATGCCGTGGGCCTCCAGCTTGGTGCGGTTGGCGCCGAAGGTCGGGGCGTAAACCACCTTGCTTCCCGCCTCCACGTAATTGCGCTGGATCTCCTGAATGACCTCCGGGTGCTCCAGGGTCCACAGCTCGGCGCATTCGCCGCCGGTGAAGCCGCGCTTTTGCAGCTGGGTGCCGGTCGCGCCGTCCAGAATCAGGGGGAAAATCAGTTCCATTCGTCCTCGTCCTCCTCGTAAAAGTACATATTATCGGGGAATTCCCGGCTAAAGTCGGCGTCGCCGGAGAGCTCAAGGTATCGGCATGCGCCCTGGATCGCCCGCAGCTTTTCCCGCGCGGTGTGATCGAGCAGGGCCATGCGCGCTCCGGTGAGGGAGGCGTTGCCCAGCAGAACCGTTTTTTGTACCAAGGCCGCAGGCAGCATCCCGATGGCGGCGGCGCTGGAAACGTCCATGTAGGACCCGAAGCCTCCCGCCAAATACAGCCTGCCCACATCCTGCACGGTCAGTCCGGCCTTTTGCAGCAGCACCTGAATCCCCGCGGCCACCGCTGCCTTGGCCAGCTGCAGCTGCCGCACATCCCGCGCCGTCAGATAGACGCTGCGATCCTCCGTCAGATAGAAGATGCCGTTGCCGTTTTCGTCCTCACCGAGCGTATCGGCAAATTCCTCCGGCGCCTCGTCGGGGCCCAGCAGCAGACCGCCGGCGCTGATGATGCCCTTTTGACACAGCGCCGCCGTCAGGTCGATCAGCCCGGAGCCGCAGATACCCCGCGGCTTCCCGCCGCCGATCACGTCCAGGCTGAGCCGCGCGCCGTCAAAACGCGCATGGCTGACCGCGCCCTCGACGCCTGTCATACCGCAGGCGATCCCGGCGCCCTCAAAGGCAGGCCCGGAGGCCACCGCGCAGCAGAGAAAGCCGTCCCTGCCGCCGAGGGCCATTTCTCCGTTGGTGCCGATGTCCAGAAACAGCGACCGCTCCTCCCGCTCATACAGACCGCTGGCGAGTAGACCCGCCGTGATATCTCCGCCCACGTAGCCCGCCACACAGGGGGCATAGGCCAGACCCGGCTCCTGCGGCTCGTCCCCGTCAAAAAGAGTCAGCGGCGTGAAGGGGGCCACGGCGATGGAGCGGGGGTCCAGCCCGGCAAAGAGATGCTGCATCACCGTATTGCCCGCGACGAAGATCTCTTTCAAATCCTTCTTTTCACAATCGAGGCGGCGCAGCAGCGTGTCGACCTGCCCGCGAATCACCTTGTGCAGCGTTTCCAGGCCGTCGGCCTTCTCCATGCAGTACTGCGCCCGGGTGATCACATCCGCGCCGTAGGCTGCCTGCGCGTTCCAGGCGCTTTCCGTGCCGCGGCGCTTCCCGGTTTTGAGGTCGACCAGCTCCACCACCACGGTCGTCGTGCCGAGGTCGACCGCTGCGCCCAGACCCTCGGCCCCGGGATCGACAGCGGCGGTGTCGGCGCTCTCGGTCAATATGGCGCCGCCGCCCGGCGCGTCCGTTTCGACCCACGCGTCCCCGGTCACTAGCGTCTGGCAGGCCAGCACCTCGCGCGAACCCGCCGCGTCCGTCAGCCGTACCCGGCACTTTCCGCAGCGGCCTAAGCCCCCGCAGGGCGCGGCAATGGGCGCCCCTGCCTCACGCAATACCTCCAGCAGAGTCTGGCCTGTCCCGGCCTCCGCCTGCCGTTCCGCCTCCCCGATGCCTATCCGAATTTTGCTCATCTTCCTGCCGCTGCTCGGTTGACACCGGGCTTTTCCTTTTGTATAATTTATCAATAACCTACTGGAGAAATATATTAAAAGCTCGGACACGATTTGTCAAGGAGGGGGAGCCATGCCGGAGCTTGTCACGCTGGCGCTGGAGGTGGGCTTTTCCCATGCCGCGCCGTTGAACGCGGCGGCGCTGCGCGCCCTGCCGGAGGTGCGGGACATGTGTGCCAGCGGCCGCTGTCAGCGCTATGACCGGAGCTGGAGCTGCCCGCCCGCCTGCGGCACCCTGGCCGAGACCGAGGCGGCTATGCGCCGCTATACCGGCGGCGTGCTGGTGCAGACCACGGCGCAGCTGGCCGATGACTTTGATGTGGAGACCATGGAGCGGGCGCAAAAGCTGCATAAGGAGCACTTTTTCACCCTCGCGCGGCAGGCCCGCCTGCTCTACCCGGACTGTCTGCCCCTCACCGCGGGCAGCTGTACCATCTGCCGCACCTGCACCTACCCCGACAAGCCCTGCCGTTTCCCCCAAAAGATGCTCTCCTCCATGGAGGCCTACGGCCTTTTGGTGAGCGAGGTATGCCAAAACTCCGGCCTGCCTTACTATTACGGACCCGGGACGCTGACCTACAGCGCCTGCATATTGACAAAAGAAGGTTGATTTTATGACGCCGAAAGAGATATTTCTGGAAATGCTGAAGCCTGACGGTCAGCCGGAGCGTCAGCTCAAGCAGTATGAGGCGCTGCACCTGGCCCTGTACGACCCGATCAACGGCTACCTGCGCGGCAATCGCGTCCGCGGCAGCGTCAGCAAGGACCGCTGGGGAACCACCATTTTGTTCCCGGAGGATGCCCCCGGCGCCACGCCCCATATCACCGCCACCGACAAGGTCTGTCCCGATGTGACCCATTGGCGCGACTATGTCCATGCGCCCGATCTGATTGCCAATTGCAGCGAGGGCTGGGAGGCCTGCCGTGCAAAGTCGCGCGAGATCGCCGGGGATCAGCAGCTGGTCTGCGGCTTCATGGGCACCGGCATTTTTGAGCAGACGCACTTCCTCATGGGCTTTGAGGACACCCTCACCGGCTTTTACGAGCACCCGAAGGAGATGCACGAGCTGATCGAGTATATCACTGAGTACCGTCTGCAATATGTCAAGCTGCTCATCGAGGGCCTCAAGCCCGACGCCATCTTCTCTCATGACGACTGGGGCGCGAAGGAAGCCCTGTTCATGAAGCCCGACATGTGGCGGGAGTTTTATAAGGAGCCCTACCGCCGCTTCTATGGCTATATCCGCGACCAGGGCGTCATCGCCATTCACCATGCCGACTCCTACCTGGTGCCCATCCTGGAGGATATGATCGAGGTTGGCATCCAGTGCTGGCAGGGGGTACTGCCGGAGAACGACATCCCCGCTGTACAGCAGCAACTGGATGGCCGCATGATCCTCATGGGCGGCATCGGCGCGGCCATTGACCGGCCCGACGCAACCGAGGAAGAGATCCGTCCCTACGTCAGAGAGCAGTTGGCGGCCTATTGCCCCGGCGGGCACTTTATTCCCTGCATTACCTACGGGATCATGGGTACGGTCTTTAAGCATGTCGACCCCTTTATCGACGATGAGATCGACAAGTATAATTCCACCCTGCACATGCCGACACAGTTTGTGCCGCCGGTGCCACGCCGTCATGCGGCGCAGACCGCCGCGGTCAAAACGGCTTCTGTTGCGGACGCCGCTTCCGACGAATTGTTGACCGCCATGGCCGAGGCACTGATCCGCGGCCAGAAAAAGAAGGTGTCCAATCTCTGCGAGAAGGCACTGGACGCCGGCATCAGCCCGCAGGATATTCTGGCCAAGGGCCTCATGTCCGGCATGTCAAAGCTGGGCGAGGATTTCTCCGCTGGCCGCGCCTTTGTGCCGGAGATGCTCATGGCCGCCCGCTGCATGAACGCTGCCATGGAGCTGTTAAAGCCCCGTCTGGTGGGTGATCAGACCAAGGCCGCCGGGCGTGTCTGCCTCGGCACGGTGCGGGGCGACCTGCACGATATCGGCAAGAACCTGGTCAAGATCATGATGGAGGGGGCGGGCCTGGAGGTCATTGACCTGGGTGTGGACGTCGCGCCCGAGACCTTTGTCAGGACAGCCATCGACCACGACTGCGGCCTGATTGCCTGTTCGTCTCTGCTGACCACGTCCATGAATGAGATGCGCGCCGTGGTACGCCTGGCTGAAGAAGCCGGTGTGCGCGGGCGCGTGAAGATCATGGTCGGCGGCGCGCCTATATCCGAGAGCTTTTGCCGCGAGATCGGCGCCGACGTCTATACCGATGACGCCGCCTCCGCTGCCCGTGCCGCGGTGAGCCTTCTGAGCGCGGGGTAATTGCAAACGCCTGTAAAAAACGGCTTCCGGTTTTGAACCGGAAGCCGTTTTTTATATCTATTTTGATTAGCCCAGCACGATTTTTACATCGACCACGCTCCCGGCAGGAGCGGGGGCGAGCAGGGCGCTGTCGCGCGCCTGGCCGTCCACGGTGACGGCGGCGACACCGTGCTGCATGTGGTTCGGATTTTCAACCGTGATGTTGTAGGTTGCGCCGCGGAAGCGCCGCGTCAGCGTGTAGCCGCCGCAGCCGGAGGGCACGCAGGGGTCGATCAGCAGCCCGTCCAGGCAGGGCTTGACGCCGAGGATGGCCTGGCTCACGCTCAGGAAGGTCCAGGCCGCCGTGCCCGTCAGCCAGCTGTTCTTGGCCTCGCCAAAGCTGGGGGCATCTTTGCCGGCAATCATCTGGCTGTATACGTAGGGTTCGGTGCGGTGAATGTCGCTGATGTCCTCAATGAAGGCGGGCGCGGTGCGGCGATAGACCTGGAAGGCGCGGTCGCCGTGTCCCAGCTCTGCCTCGGCGCAGACGATCCAGGGATTGTTGTGGCAGAAGATGCCGGCGTTCTCCTT
>JAFTGE010000107.1 GCA_017458085.1 Oscillospiraceae bacterium | reverse complement strand
GGATATTGTAAAGCCCCACGATCCCGATGCCGAGACCCAGCTTTTTGGCGTAGGAGAGCACCGTGCCCTTGACCTTGTCGGACAGGGAGAAGGGGGGATAGACGCTCATGGAGTCGCCGGAGTGAACGCCGGTGCGCTCCACCAGCTCCATGATGCCGGGCACGAACACGTCGCGTCCGTCGCAGATGGCGTCCACTTCCACCTCGCGCCCGGCGAGGTATTTGTCCACCAGCACGGGCTTGTCGCTGTCGATCTCCACGGCGGTCTTGAGGTAGTGGCGCAGCATGGCCTCGTTTGCCACGATCTCCATGGCGCGGCCGCCGAGCACGAAGCTGGGGCGCACCAGCACGGGGTAGCCGATCTCGGCCGCGGCCCGGACGCCGTCTTCGATATTGGTCACGGCGCAGCCCTTGGGCTGGGGGATGTCCAGTTCTAAAAGCAGCTTTTCAAACAGCTCCCGGTTCTCGGCTTTGGCGATGGCCTCCACGCCGGTGCCGATGATGTTGCCGCCGCGCTGGGCCACGCTTTCGGCCAGATTGATGGCCGTCTGGCCGCCCAGGGAGGCGATCACGTCCCAGGCCCCCTCGTAGGCCATCACGTTGTACACGTCCTCCGCCGTCAGCGGCTCGAAGTAGAGCTTGTCGGCGGTGGTATAGTCGGTGGAGACCGTTTCGGGATTGTTGTTGATAATGATGGCTTCAAAGCCCGCCTTCTTGATCGACTGCACCGCGTGCACCGTGGAGTAGTCAAATTCCACACCCTGGCCGATGCGGATCGGCCCCGCGCCCAGCACCAGCTTTTTCGGCTTGTCGGTGACGATGTCCCGGCCCTCGCCGGTGTAGCTGGAGTAGAAGCAGGGGATATAGCCCCCGGTGTGGCTGGTGTCCACCATCCGAAACACCGGCATGATGCCATTGGCCTTGCGCGTCTCGAGCACGTCCGTCTCCGTGCAGCCCCAGAGCTTGGCGATGTACTTGTCGGAGAAGCCCAGCACCTTGGCCTGCTTCAAAACCGCGACGGAACCGGGCGCCGCGGCGATAACCGGCTCAAAGTCCGTGATGTGCTTGACGGCGGAGAGGAAGAAGCTGTTGATGCCGGTGACCTTTTCCAGCTGCTCCACACCCACGCCCAGGCGCAGCAGCTGCGCCACGGCGAAGATGCCGTCGTCGCGAAAGTCGGAGACATAGGCGAGCAGCTCATCCTTTGTCATGCCGTCGAACTTGGGCATGTGCAGGTGGCATACCCCGGTCTCCAGCGAGCGCACGGATTTGAGCATGCACTCCTCTAACGTGGAGCCGATGCCCATGACCTCGCCCGTGGCCTTCATCTGGGTGCCCAGCTTGTTGGAGGCGTCGGCGAATTTGTCGAAGGGGAAGCGCGGGAACTTTGCCACCACGTAGTCGAGACTCGGCTCAAAGGCGGCGTTGGTGTCCGCGATTTTGATTTCCTCCAGCGTCATGCCCACGGCGATCTTGGCCGTCACGCGGGCGATGGGGTAGCCGCTGGCCTTCGACGCCAGGGCCGAGGAGCGGGAGACGCGGGGGTTGACCTCAATGAGGAAATACTCGGAGGAGTGGGGATTGAGCGCGAACTGAATGTTGCAGCCGCCCTCGATCTCCAGGGCGCGGATGATCTTCACCGCGCTGTCGTTGAGCATTTTCAGATCGTGATCGTTCAGCGTCATGATGGGGGCCACCACCATGGAGTCGCCGGTATGCACGCCCACGGGGTCGATGTTCTCCATGCCGCAGATGGTGATGACGTGATCGGTCCCGTCGCGCATGACCTCAAACTCGATCTCCTTGTAGCCCTTGACGCTCTTTTCCACCAGCACCTGGTGCACCGGGGAGAGCTTGAAGCCGTTGGTCGCGACCTCGATCAGCTCCTCCTCGTTGTAGGCAAAGCCGCCGCCCGTGCCGCCGAGGGTAAAGGCCGGGCGCAGCACGACGGGGTAGCCGATGGCCTGCGCCGCGGCCTTGGCCTCCTCGAGAGAGTAGGTGATCCGGGAGGGGATGACGGGCTCGCCGATCTCCTCGCACAGCTCCTTGAACAGCTCGCGGTCCTCGGCGCGCTCGATGCTGCGGCTGGGCGTGCCCAGCAGCTCCACCTGGCACTCCTTGAGGATGCCCTTTTTCTCCAGCTGCATCGCAAGGTTCAGCCCCGTCTGCCCGCCGATGCCGGGGATGATGGCGTCGGGCCGCTCCTTGCGCATGACGCGGGCCACGTACTCCAGGGTCAGCGGCTCCATGTAGACCTTGTCGGCCATGGAGGTGTCGGTCATGATGGTGGCGGGGTTGGAGTTACACAGCACCACCTCATAGCCCTCCTCGCGCAGCGCGATGCAGGCCTGCGTTCCGGCGTAGTCAAACTCCGCTGCCTGGCCGATGACGATGGGGCCGGAGCCGATGATCATGATTTTATGGATATCGGTGCGCTTGGACATCGTATTCGCCTCTTTTACAGTGTGGCCGCCATGACGGCCTTGATGGTGTGCATGCGGTTTTCCGCCTCGTCAAAGACGATGGACTGCGGCCCCTCGAAGACCTCGTCGGTGACCTCCATGCAGTCGCGGCCGAAGGCCTCGCCCATCTCCTTGCCGATGACGGTTTTGTGGTCGTGGAACGCGGGCAGGCAGTGCATGAACACGGCGTTTTCACCGGCCGCGTCCATGAGGGCTTGGTTGACCTGATAGGGGGCGAGGTCCTGGATGCGCTCGGCCCAGACCTCCATCGGCTCACCCATGGAGACCCACACGTCGGTGTACACCACGTCCGCGCCCTTCACGGCCGCAAAGGGGTCGGTGATAAATTCCAGCGTGGCGCCGCTCGTTTTGGCGATCTCCTGACAGGTCTCGATCAGCGCGGGATCGGGAAAGTACTTCTCCGGCGCGCAGGCCACAAAGTGCAGCCCCATCTTCGCGCAGCCCACCATGAGGGAGTTGCCCATGTTGTAGCGGGCGTCGCCCATGTAAACGAGCTTGATGCCCTTGAGACGGCCGAAGTGCTCCTTGATGGTCAGAAAGTCGGCCAGGATCTGCGTCGGGTGGAATTCGTTGGTCAGTCCGTTCCACACCGGCACGCCCGCGTAGGCGGCCAACTCCTCCACGATCTCCTGGCCATAGCCGCGGTACTCGATGCCGTCGAACATGCGGCCGAGCACACGCGCGGTGTCGGCGATGCTCTCCTTTTTCCCGATCTGGGAGGCGACGGGGTCGAGGTAGGTCACGCCCATCCCCAGGTCGCGGGCCGCCACCTCGAAGGCGCAGCGGGTGCGGGTGCTGGTCTTTTCAAAGATCAGGGCGACGTTTTTGCCCTCATGCATATTGTGGGGGATGCCGGCCTTTTTCTGCTGCTTGAGCTTGGCGGCCAGCTCCAGAAAGGTGTTGATCTCCTCGGCGGAGAAGTCCAGCAGCTTGAGAAAGCTTTTCCCTTTGATACTCATTTTCCGTTCTCCTTTATAACACTTTAGCAAGGAAGGACTGCAGCCGCTCGCTCTGCGGGTGGTCGAAGATCTGCTCCGGCGTACCCTCCTCCACGATCAGGCCGTTGTCCATAAACAGGACACGGTTGCCCACCTCACGGGCAAAGCCCATCTCGTGGGTGACCACCACCATGGTCATGCCGTCCTCGGCCAGCTCCTTCATCACGTCCAGCACCTCGCCCACCATTTCGGGATCGAGGGCGGAGGTCGGCTCGTCAAAGAGCATGACGTCCGGCTGCATGCACCGGGCGCGGACGATTGAGATGCGCTGCTTCTGCCGGCCGGAGAGCTGGTTGGGATAGGCGTCGGCCCGGTCGGAAAGCCCCACGCGGGTCAAGTAATCCATGGTGGTCTTTTCCGCGTCCTCTCGGCTCAGCTTTTTGAGCATCATGGGCGCGCAGGTGAGGTTTTCCATCACGGTCATATGGGGGAAGAGGTTGAACTGCTGGAAGACCATGCCCATCTTCTGGCGGTGCTGGTTGAGGTTTACCTTGCGGTCCATCAGATTGTCGCCCTCGAAGATGACCTCCCCGCCGTCTGGACGCTCCAGCAGATTCAGGCAGCGCAGGAAGGTGGACTTGCCGGAGCCGGAGGGACCGATGATGCACATCACGTCGCCCTTGTGGATCTCCACGCTGACGCCCTTGAGGGCTTCGTTTTCCTTGAAGACCTTCCGGAGATTGTTAACCTTTATCACTCTTGCCGAGCCTCCTTTCCAGCTTCTTCAAAAGCGCCGACAGCAGCACCACCATCAGCAGATACGTCAGCGCCACCACCATCAGGGGGTTGACCGCGTCGAAGGTATTGTTGCGCACGAGGTTGCCGGCCCGCGTCAGGTCGACCACCGCCACGTAACCGGCCACCGAGGTCTCCTTTAACAGGGCGATCATCTCGTTGCCGATGGCGGGGAGAATGTAGCGCACCGCCTGGGGAAAGACCACCTTGCGCATGGCCTGCACCTTGCTCATGCCGAGACTGCGTCCGGCCTCCATCTGACCCTTGTCCACGGCGTTGATGCCGCTGCGGATCAGCTCCGCCATGTACGCGCCGGAGTTGATGCCGAAGGCGATGATGCCCACCGAGATGCCGTCGGCGGCGGTCATGATGATGTAGAAGAAGATCATCAGCAGCACCACCACCGGGATGCCGCGGATCGCCGTCACGTAGAGATCGCAGAGGATCTCCAGCGGCCGGAGGGCGCGCACGTCCTCGGCAAAGTACTTGACCACGGCGATCAGCGTGCCGATCAGCACGCCGATGGCGAGGGCGCCCAGGGTCATCACCAGCGTGTTGCCCAGGCCCTCGATCAGCAGCTTATAGTAGCCGGTCTCGATAAAGGTTTCATTGAGCTTGATAAACCATGCGTTCATTGACAGTCTCCTTTATACGCAGACAGCACACCCGGAGCAATCGGGTGTGCGCCTGTGTCGGGTTGCGTTCCAATCAGTTCAGGGGCGAGGTGTAGGGCGCGTCGTATTTCTCAAAGAGGGCGGCCACGGTGCCGTCTTCGACCAGGCCCTTGAGGATGTCGTTGATCTGCGCGACCAGCTCCTCGCTGCCGAAGGCGAAGGCGAAGGCGTAGGGCTCGGTGGTCATGGCCTCGCCGAGAATGACCAGCACCTCGCCGTTTTCGGCGTTGTAGGCCTTGACCATCTCCGCCGCGGTCAGATCGTCGATGACCCAGGCGTCGACCTTGCCGGTCACGAGGGCGAGTTCTGCGTCGGAGTTTGCGGCAAAGGAGCTGACCTCATAGCCGTTTTCCATGCAGAAGCTCTCGGCGGTGGTTCCGGTCTGAACGGCGATCTTCTTGCCGTCGAGGTCGGCCTTGCCGGTGATGTCGCTGCCGCCCAGCACCACGATGGCCTGGGCCGCCAGGCAGTAGGGATCGGTAAACAGCACGTTCTTCTGGCGCTTCTCGGTCACCGAAATGCCGGACACGCCCACGTCGTACTTGCCGGCCTGCACGCCGGGGAGCACGGAGTCAAAGTCCATCTGTTCGATCTGCAGCGTCTTGCCCAGCTTCTCGCAGATGAGCTCGAGCAGGTCGACCTCGATGCCGACGACGGAGCCGTCGGACTGCAGCTCCTCAAAGGGCGGGAAGTCGGGGCTGGTGGCCATGGTCAGCACCTCGGAGGCCGGGGCGGCCTGGCTCTTGCCGCTGCCGCCGCAGGCGGCCAGGGCGAAAATCATGGTCAGGGCAAGGATGAAAGCAAGCATTTTTTTCATGTTTATTCTCCCTTCATGTCCGCCAGCTTTTGGCGGACGGTTTCGATCTGCGTCTCGACCGAGGACACCGATGTGCCGCCGGCGCTGACGCGCTTATTCACACAGTTGTTGAGGTCAATGGCCTCGTATACGTCCTCCCCGATCAGCGGAGAGGCTTCCTTGTATTCGTCCAAAGACAGGGTCTCCAGCGTCTTTCTCTCTCTGATGCACTTGGCGACCAGCTGCCCGGAGATCTTATAGGCGCTGCGGAAGGGGAGGCCCCTGCTCACCAGATAGTCGGCCAGATCGGTGGCGTTGATGAAGCCCTCGCGTGCCGCGGCGAGCATCCTGTCGGTGTTGGCCTTCATGCCGGGGAGCATTCCCGCCATCACCTGAAGGCACAGCTTCACCGTGTCGCAGGCGTCGAACACGCCCTCCTTGTCCTCCTGCATATCCTTGTTATATGCAAGGGGCAGACCCTTGAGCACCGTCAGAATCCCCATCAGATCGCCGTAGACCCGCCCGGTCTTGCCGCGGACAAGCTCGGCCATGTCGGGGTTTTTCTTCTGCGGCATGATGGAGGAGCCGGTGGTGTAGGCGTCGGGCAGGGTGACAAACTGAAACTCCCAGCTCGACCAGAGGATCAGCTCCTCGCTGAGTCTTGACAGGTGCATCATCTCGATCGACAGCGCCGCGCAGAGCTCGGCGGCAAAGTCCCGGTCGGACACGCCGTCGATGGAGTTGAGGCAGATGCCGTCGAAGCCCAGGGCCTCGGCCTCCATGCGGCGGTCGGTGCGGTAGGTCGTCCCCGCCAGGGCGCAGCTGCCGATGGGGGAGACGTTCATGCGCTCCCGGCAGTCGGCAAGACGGTCGAGGTCGCGCAGCAGCATCATCGAGTAGGCCATCAGATGGTGCCCGAAGGTGACGGGCTGGGCTCTTTGCAGATGCGTGTAGCCCGGCAGGATCGCGGCCTTGTACGCCTCGGCCTTGTCGGTGATCACCGTAAGGAGCGCCCCGGTCAGCGCCGTGATCTCGTCGACCTCTTCCCGCAGGTACATGCGGAAGTCCAGCGCCACCTGGTCGTTGCGGCTTCTGGCGGTGTGGAGCTTTTTGCCCACCTCGCCCAGGCGCTCGGTCAGCACCTGCTCGACGAACATGTGGATGTCCTCGGCCTGAAGGTCGACGGCGAGGGTGCCGCTGTCCAGATCGTCCAGGATGCCCTGCAGCCCGTCGATGAGCTGGGCGGCCTCGGTCTGGCTGATGATCCCCTGGGCGCCCAGCATGGCGGCGTGGGCCATGGAGCCGGTGATGTCCTGCCGGGCCATGCGGCTGTCCACGGCGATGGAGGAGTTGAAGTCGTCTGCGAGCTTCGCCGTCTCCTGTTCACTTCTCCCGGCCCAGAGTTTGTTCATATCGGTTCCTTTCCCTTTCGCCTTGCGAATAATCTAATCCGTTTTTTGTCAGGACATGTGCCTGACAAAAAACACTTCTCAGCTCTCAAGTGTGCGAGCAAAGCGAGTGCGCGCAGAGAGCTGCAAGCTCAACAAAATGCTTGCATTTTGTTGATTATAGTTTCCCCTGCTCCATCAGCGCCTGCACCTGGGTGGGCAGCCCCCAGAGGTTGATAAATCCCGCGGCCTGCGCCTGGTCGTAGTCGCTCTCGCCGAAGGTGGCGATGTTCTCGGAGTAGAGGGAGTAGGGGCTCTTGATACCGGCCTTGATGATGTTGCCCTTGTAGAGCTTGAGCTTGACCGTACCGGTGACGGTCTTTTGCGTCTCGGTGACAAAGGCGGACAGGGCCTTGCGCAGGGGCGAGAACCACAGCCCGTTGTAGATCAGCTCCGCAAAGCACACGCTCAGCTCCTGCTTTTTGTGGGCGGTCATCTTATCCAGGCACAGGGTCTCCAGCGCCTCATGGGCTTTGTAGAGGATGGTGCCGCCCGGCGTCTCGTAAACGCCGCGGCACTTCATGCCGACCAGACGGTTTTCCACAATGTCCAGCAGGCCGATGCCGTGCTTGCCGCCGATGTCATTGAGCTTCCAGATGATATCCGTGGCGCTGAGCGTCTCGCCGTTGAGCGCGACCGGCACGCCCTTTTCAAAGTCCAGCGTGACGTACTCGGCCTCGTCGGGGGCCTGCAGGGGGCTCACACCCATCTCCAGGAAGCCGGGCTTTTCGTACAGCGGCTCGTTCCAGGGGTCCTCCAGATCCAGCCCCTCATGGCTCAGATGCCAGAGGTTTTTGTCCTTGGAGTAGTTGGTCTCGCGGTTGATCTTGAGGGGCACCCCGTGGGCCTCGGCGTAGTCGATCTCCTCCTCGCGGGACTTGATGTTCCACTCGCGCCAGGGGGCGATGATCTTCATCTCCGGGGCGAAGTGCTTGATGGCCAGCTCGAAGCGGACCTGGTCGTTGCCCTTGCCGGTGCAGCCGTGGGCGATGGCGTCGGCGCCCTCCTTGAGCGCCACCTCCACCAGACCCTTGGCGATGATGGGCCGGGCGAAGGCGGTGCCCAGCAGGTAGTCCTCGTAGATGGCGCCGGCCTGCATGGAGGGGATGATCACGTCGTTGACCATCTCCTCGCCGAGATCCAGCGCGTAGAACTTTATGGCGCCGCTGGCCAGGGCCTTTTCCTCCAGCCCGTCCAGCTCGCCCACCTGACCGACGTTGCCGGCCACGGCGATGATCTCGGGATCGTTGTAATTCTCCTTGAGCCAGGGGATGATGACCGAGGTATCCAGACCGCCGGAATAGGCGAGAACGATCTTCTTGATTTCATTTTTATTCATAATATAAGTCCTCCGAAGCAATTTATGCATTGATTGTGTATATTTATACTACCTGAATTGGATAAAGTCAAGGTTATATTCGCTCTTTTTGCATTTTCATTCAAACTGAACAGAGTGGCGGGAAAGGACGGGAAGCTTTTTGTGCGCTTTGAAGGGACAAAAAAGTTCCCTCCGCGCACAGCGCAGAGGGAACCGCGAATCGTTATGATTTATTCTTCGGCTTTTTTCGTGTCGTTCACCTTGACGAGCACGCGCTCGACGCGGCGGCCGTCGGTCATTTCCAGCACCGTGACCGTGAGGTTTTCCCAGGTAAAGCTCTCGCCCTCGTTCGGGAAGCCGCCGAAGCTTTCGATGGTCCAGCCGCCGACGGTGCTGCTCTCGGCCTCGATCTCGCCCTCGTCCAGCCCCAGCAGCTCCTCCAGCTCGTAGAGCATCATGCTGCCGTCCAGCTCCCATTCGCCCTCGGTCCGGCGCACGACCTCCTGCTCCACGGTGTCCGTGTCGTCCCAGATGTCGCCGACGATCTGCTCCAGCACGTCCTCCATGGACACCACGCCCAGCGTGCCGCCGTATTCGTCGGTGACGACCGCCAGATGCTGCTTGGCCTTGCGCAGCTGGCTGAGCACCGCGGGCAGCTTCATGGTCTTGTAGATGTAGCAGGGCGGCATCAGCAGGCCGCGGATGTCGGCCCGGCCGCCGTCGGCCATGGCCTTGAGAAAGTGGTTGAGGTACAAAATGCCGATGATGTTGTCGATGCTGCCCTCGTAGACGGGGATGCGGGAGAAGGGGGCCTGCTCCACCGTGGCGAGGATCTCGTCCCAGTCGTCCTCAATGTCGATGGCGCAGACGTCCACGCGGGCGGTCATGACCTCCAGCGCGGAGATCTCGGAAAAGTCGATGGCCGAGCGCACCAGCTCCGACTGATCCTCGTCCAACACGTCCTCGTCCTCGGCGGTCTCGATGATGGAGTGCAGCTCCTCTACGGCCTCGTCGCTGCTGTCGGCGTCCTCCGGCGTTTTCATCCAGAAGGTCAGCAGCGCTATCAGCTTCACCACCAGCCACACAACGGGGTAGAGCAGCAGCATCAGAAAGCGCACCGCATAAGCAAAGCGGAGCGCCATGCGGTTGGCGCCCTTCTTGGCGCAGATCTTGGGGATGCTTTCCCCGAAGATGATGATGGCGATGGTCAGGATCAGCGTGCCGATCCAGGTTTTTCCGTCGCCGCCGGTCATGAGGATGACCAGCACCGCCATCAGGGAGGAGGCCCCGATGTTGACAAGGTTATTGCCGATCAAAATCGCGCTGAGCGCGTCGTCAAAATGGTTGAGGATTTTCACCGCAATGGCGGCGCGGCGGGAACCCTCGTCCCGCAGGTTTTCCAGTCTCAGGCTGTTGCAGGAGGAGTAGGCCATCTCCGAGGCTGAGAAGAAGGCCGAGCAGGCGATCAGCAGGACAATGCCGATCAGAATCAGCGCCGTGCTCATGCGTCTGCACCTCCTTCCGCTTCGGGCAGGAGGGTCACGCGCAGCTTTAAGATGCGGTTGTGATCCATACTCTCCACCGCGACGGAAACCCGGTGGTAGGTAAAGCTGTCTCCGGGCCTGGGGATGGCGGTAAACTGCTCATAGGCCCATTCACCCATGAGGGTGTTGATCAGCTCCTCATCCTCCTCCGGGTCCTCATAGCCGAGGCGCTCGAACACGTCGCTGACGGACTCGTCGGCGTCCACCCGGTAGACGCCCTGGGCAAGCTCCACGATAGGCTCCTCGATGACGTCGTCCTCGTCCCAGATCTCGCCCACCAGCTCCTCCAGAATGTCCTCGACCGTCACGATGCCGAGCGTGCCGCCGTAGTTATCGGTGACGACGGCCATGCTTTGCTTACGCCTGGACATGACGGGCAGCAGCTCGTCGATCTTGGACGACTGGTGGATGAAGAAGGCCTCGTCCAGCAGCGGGCGTATGTCCAGCGCCTGCCCCTGACGGAGGTAGGCTTTGATGGTGCGGCGGATCTGCAGGATGCCGATGATGTTGTCGATGCTGCCCTCGTAGACGGGCAGGCGGCTGTGGTTGGTGGATTTGATGCGTTCGAGGATTTCCTCGTGGCTGCTCTTGATGTCCAGCGCCACCAGATCGACCCGGGGGGTAAGGACGTTTTCCACCGTCACGTCCCCGAACTGGAGCGCGGAGGAGATCAGCTCTCCCTGCTCCTCGTCGAGGCTGCCCTCCTCGGTCATGTCCTCGATGATATCGTACAGCTCCTCCTCGGTGACGGACTTCTCCCCGTCGCCGGGGGCCAGCTTTGCCGCGGCCTGACCGATCCAGGTCAAAAGCTTGGACAGGGGCTTGAACACGGTCATGAAAAAGACCAGCAGCCCCGCCGACGACAGCGCCAGCTTGTCGCTGAATTTTTTCGCAATACTCTTGGGCAGCATCTCCCCGGCGAAAAAGACCACGCCGGTGGTAATGAGCGTGCTGACCGACACCGCGCTCAATCCCCAGCGGCGGGTGACCGCGAGGGTGACCAGTGCGGCGGTGGAGACATGGACAAGATTGGTGCCGATCAGGATTGCCGTGATGGCCTGATCAAAATTGTCCAGCACGTACAGGGCTTTTTTGGCCCGGCTGTCTCCCCGATCCTCGGCAAGGCGGATGCGCGTGCGCGAGGCGGAGGCAAAGGATGTCTCGGCAACGGCGAAGTACATGGCGCAAAACAGCAGCAGTACCGCGCAAATCCAAGGCAATCGACTGCCATCATCCATAATTGGATAAACACTTCCTTTATAATAAAGTTAACCGTAAGTATAGCACGCTCGTGCCGTTCCGTCAATCGCCATGCGCGTAAAAAAGCACTGTTCTTTCACGCGCTGATGTGATACAATACCTATATTATCATCATGAAGGCGGTAGCGGCATGAAGCTGGAACGGGAATACCCGCGCTTTGTTATCACGAAGAAGGGCACACGCTGGGTCGAGCAGGGGCACCCCTGGATCTACGCGGAGGAGATCATGGAGAAAAGCGCCGAGCCGGAAAACGGCGCGCTGTGCGACGCGGTGAGCGAGGGCGGCAAATACCTCGGCACGGGGCTGTACAGCCGCCACAGCAAGATCGGCCTGCGCCTTATTTCCCGCAACGCCAACGACCGCTTTGACGCGGCCTTCTGGCGGCGCCGCGTCCAGTACGCCTGGGACTACCGCAAGACGGTGCTGGGGCCGGCGGATCTCGGCTGCTGCCGCGTGATCTTTGGCGAGGCCGACGGCTTTCCGGGCCTGACGGTGGACCGCTTTGACAACCTTCTGGTGACGCAGACGCTCTCCGTCGGCATGGAGAAGCGCAAGGACACGCTCTTTCCGTTGATCGTGGAGGTGCTGCGCGCTGACGGGCAGCGCATTGACGGCGTCTTTGAGCGCAACGACGCGGCCATCCGAAGCCTGGAAGGGCTGGAGCAGGGGAAGGGCTGGTTTGCGCTTCCCGGCGAGACGCCGCCCGAAAGCCCGGTGACGGAGATCTGCGAAAACGGCATTTTCTATGCGGTCGATGTGGAAAACGGCCAGAAGACCGGCTTCTTTCTGGATCAGAAATATAACCGTCTGGCGGTGGCGCGGCTGGCCAAGGGCCGCCGGGTGCTCGACTGCTTTACCCATACCGGCTCCTTTGCCCTCAACGCGGCGAAGGGCGGCGCTGCGCACGTGACGGCGGTGGACGTGTCCGAGAGCGCCATCGCCATGGCCGAGGCCAACGCCCGGCGCAACGGTCTGGCCGAGCGGATGGACTTTGTGGCGGCGGATGTTTTCGACCTGCTGCCGAACCTCAAAAAGGGCGATTACGATTTTATCATCCTCGATCCCCCGGCCTTCACCAAGTCCCGCAGGACGGTGGACCGGGCTGAGCGCGGCTATAAGGAGATCAACCTCCGGGCGCTCCGCGCCCTGCCCCGCGGAGGATACTTTGCTACCGCCTCATGCAGCCACTTTATGCCCTCGGAGCTGTTTGTGAAAATGCTCAAGTCCGCCGCGCTGGACGCCGGGGTGGAGCTGCGGCAGATCGAGGCCCGCCAGCAGGCCCCGGATCACCCGATTTTATGGAACGTCCCCGAGACGGACTATTTGAAGTTTTACATTTTCCAGGTGGTATAGCCTGCGGCGCCCTGTTGCCTATAGATTGACGGAAGGATATGAGCAAATGAGGCTTTCTTTTTCCCTGAACAAAAAGCGGCTGCTTGCCGCTGTGATATTTGCCGTGCTTGCGCTTTGCCTGTGTGTGTATTTGAAAGCCACATGGAAGTTTACGTTCCTGATCTGCTTGCTGTTCCTGGCGGGCGGCTTTTGGAATGTGCGCGTCTCCGGGCGGCTGAGCGCGCTGGTTATGCCGGTGCTGGCGCTTGCTGCGTCGCTGCTGACCGTGTTTTTGGCGCAGGAGGCAAACGGTCTGCGCGGATTACTCGCACCGAAGCTGCTGGTGATGGGCACGGCCTGTGTGCTGCTTGTGATTTTGCTGCTGCACGTTCTTCTGCTCTGCCTGAAAAAGGACATGCGTCCGGCTATAATCATCGCCTGTGGGCTGCTGCTGTTTCTCTCTATTGTCAATTTCTATACGTTTGATACGCGGGGCAGCGGGCTTTCTCCCACCGATCTTCTCGGCGCCACGACAGCGCTGCATGTGCTGGACCATTACACGCTCAGCTTTTCGCCGCATATTCTGATTGCGGTTCTGGTGTTTGCGGCGGCCGCCTTCCTTCTTACGGGCATACGGGTGGATACGTTGCCGGCCCTCGGCCTTCGGTGGGCGGGCACGCTTGCTTCCCTGCTGGTGCTTGCGATCACCCTGCGCTTTACGCTGGGTGATCCCCACTCCTGGCAATGGCAGAATTCCGGCGCCAGCATAAACGGCTTCATCCTGAATTTTTTCACCGAAATCAACGAGAGCATCATTACCCCGCCCGCCGGCTACAGCGCCGCGAAGGTTGCCGCGCTGGAAGCGCAGTACGAGGGCGATGAAACCGTTTCGGAGCCGCTGCCGCATATCGTTGTCATCATGAATGAAGCATACGCCGATCTGCGCGCGGTCGGAGAGCTGGAAACCGATGTTCCCTTTATGCCCTTCGCCGATTCGCTCACGGAAAATACGGTCAAGGGCTTCGCCCTCTCCTCCGTGTACGGCGGCATGACGGTAAACTCCGAGTACGAATTTTTGACCGGAAACAGCATGGCCCTCATCCGGCCCTTCGCCATCCCCTTCATGCAGTTTATCCGGCAGCCGATCTGGTCGCTCAATACCTGGCTGGAGAGCCTCGGCTATCAGAGCTTTGCCTCTCATCCGGCGGCCGGCGTCAACTGGAATCGGGAGAAGGTTTATCCGCTGCTGGGCTTTGATCAGTATGAGTTTGACCTGGACTATCCCGACGCGGAGACGCTTCGGAACTTTGTCCGGGATGACGCGGTCTATGACCATATCATCCGGCACTTTGAGCAGTCCGCGGGCAGCGGCCCACAGTTCATTTATACTGTCACGCTGCAGAACCATGGAGCCTACGGCCAGGATGTGCGCTTTGACGAGCCGGTGCATGTTCTTGGGACGGATTGCCATGAGGCGGAGGTCTACCTCTCCTGCATGCTCGCGTCCGACCGGGCCCTTCAGCGTCTGGTGGAGTATTTTGAAAACACGGACGAGCGGGTCATCCTTTTGATCTATGGCGATCACCAGCCCGCCATGCCGGACAGCTTCCTGCAGGAGCTTCACGGCAAAAGCTTTGACACGCTGGAGGAGCAGATGCTTCTCTATCAGATTCCCTATCTGATCTGGGCCAACTATGACATTGAGGAGAAGACCCCGGAGCTGACGAGCATCAATTACCTTTCCAATCTGCTGCTGGAAACGGCGGGGCTGCCGCTGCCGCCCTATAACCGCTTCCTCGACAAAGCGCAGGCCTCGATCCCCGCCATCAACGCCTTCTGTTACCGCACCGCGGACGGGCAGATTCGGGCGCTCACGGAAGCCGACGGGGCGGAGAAGGACATACTGGATACCTATTCTCTGCTGGAATACAACGCCGCGTTTGACCGAAGGGACCGCAACAGCTTCTTTTTCCCTCTCGGTTCGTAGCTGTAAGGAAAAGATAAAAGATAGATAGGAGGAATTTGTTTGGAATTTGCTGTCAACCATCCCATTCTGTTTCTGCTGTCTGGGATCATCGTCGCGATCGTCCTGGCGCAGTCGGTGTACTTCCTCGTGAAGGCGTGGCGGCGCGGCAAGGAGATCGGCATGCCCATGGACAAGCTCAAGCGGATCGTGCTGAGTACGGCGGTGTTCACCATCGCCCCGGCCACCGCCATTGTCATCAGCGTCATCAGCCTGTCCAAAAAGCTGGGTATCCCCCTGCCATGGATGCGGCTGAGCGTGGTGGGCGCCATCACCTATGAGACGCCTGCCGCCGCCAACGCGCTCAGCGCCATGGGCCTGGAGTGGGCCAAGGTCACGAGCCTGACCGCCACGCAGTATGTCACCGTGGCCGCGGTCATGACCCTCGGCATCATGACGGGCATCTGGCTGGTTCCCCTGGTGGGCAAAAAGCTCATCGGCGGCATGATCAACCTAGAAAAGCGGGACAAAAAATGGGGCGAGATCTTCTCCGCCTCTCTGTTCCTCGGCATGATCTCCGCCTTTCTGGGGTACGTGTTCTGCGATGTGTCCTCTGTTTTCCACGGGGATCTGAGCGGGCTCGTCGCCCCGCTGGTGATGTTCGTGTCGGCGGCGATGATGGGCGTGTGCGCCCTGGCGCTGAAAAAGCTGGGCTGGCGCTGGATGAACGATTACGCCCTGCCCATCAGTCTCTTGGTGGGGATGGTCAGCGCCATTCCCATCACCGCGTGGCTGGGCTGAGGAGGTGCCGGGATGAAAAAGAATCTCTCTTACATTGACTCCGTCCATCGTGACGGCCGCATCTGGAACCTCTCCGTGATGGTCATTTTGATGCTTTTCCCCGTGGCGGTGTCTCTGATCTTCCACGCGGGGATCGACTGGCGCGGCTTTGCCTTCGGCATGCTGGCCACGGCGCCCATGTACTGGGCCGTGGGCGTGATCGAGGTGTTTACCTATGTGCCCATGCTGGGCGCGGGCGGCTCCTACCTCGCCTTTGTCACCGGCAACATCACCAACCTCAAGGCTCCGGCGGCCCTGAACGCGCTGGAGCTGGTGAATGCCGACGTCAAGACCGAGGAGGGCGAGATCGTCTCCACCATCGCCATCGCGGTGTCCAGCATCGTGACCACGCTGATCATCGTTCTCGGCGTCGTGCTCATCACGCCGCTGACGCCGGTGCTCAATTCCCCGGTGCTGGCCCCGGCCTTTGACCAGATTTTGCCCGCCCTCTTCGGCGGCCTGGGCGTGGTGTACATCTCCCGCAACTGGAAGATCGCCATTGCCCCAGTGCTGCTGATGCTGGTGCTGTTCATCGCCATCCCGTCGCTCGGCTCGGTGGTGAGCATCATGGTGCCGGTGGGCGTGCTGTTTTCTCTGGGCGTTTCCCGCATTTTGTATAAAAAGAATCTGCTGTAAAGGGAGGCAAGTTCATGGTTATTCTGTACATCCTGCTGGTTTTCCTGGTGGTGATCCTGGCGCGTGCTGCCATGTTCACGCCGAAGACAAGCGAGAAAAAGGACTTTGAGGACATCGAGCTTGACCGGGACGCGGCGGTGCACGCGCTCTCGGAGCTTGTCAAGTGCAAGACCGTCTCCAACACCGACCCGTCTTTGGAGGACGACGCGGAGTTTGAAAAGCTCATTGGCAAGCTTCCGGGGCTTTACCCCAACGTGTTCAAGACCTGCACCCTGACGCGATTCCCCGACCGCGGCCTGCTGTTTCACTGGAAGGGCAAGGGCGACGGTGACCCGGCGGTGCTGATGGCGCACTACGATGTGGTGCCCGTGGAGGAGGAAAACTGGCTCAAGCCGCCCTTTGAGGCCATCATCGAGGATGGCGTCATGTGGGGCCGCGGCACGCTGGACACCAAGGTCACCTTCAGCGGCGTACTCTCTGCTGCGGAGAATCTGATCGGCCAGGGCTTCCGGCCGGAAAACGACCTGTACTTCGCCTTTTCCGGCGGCGAGGAGATTAACGGCCCCGGCGCGCTGAACATCGTCAAGTGGTTTCAGGAGCAGGGGATTGAGCTCAAGCTGGTGCTGGACGAGGGCGGCGCCGTGGTGGAGGATGTCTTCCCCGGCGTCAAGGAGCCGTGTGCCCTCATCGGCATCGCGGAAAAGGGCATGCTGAACCTGGAGTACTCCATCAGCGGTGCCGGCGGCCACGCCTCTGCGCCCGCGCCCCATACGCCCATCGGCAGGCTGTCGATGGCCTGCGCCAAGGTGGAGGCCAATCCCTTCAAGATGCACTTTACCAAGCCGGTGCTTGAGATGTTCGATACCCTCGGCCGCCATTCCAGCTTCCTCTACCGCATCATCTTCGCCAACCTCTGGTGCTTCGGCTGGGTGCTGAACCTGCTGACCAAGAAGTCCGGCGGGGAGCTCAACGCCCTGGTGCGCACCACCGTAGCCTTTACCCAGATGAGCGGCAGCAAGGCCCCCAACGTCATCCCGCCCACGGCCTCCATGGTCTCCAATCTGCGCCTCAACCCCGCCGACTCCATTGACGGAGCCATGGCCTACATCAAAAAGACCATCGGCGCCGAGGATATTCAGCTGCGTAAGATCAACGGCATGGAGCCGAGCCGCATCTCCCGCACCGACTGTGAGGGCTGGGATATCGTCTCTGACGCTGCGGCGGGCACCTGGCGCGGCTGCATTGTCGCCCCGTATCTGATGGTCCAGTGCTCCGACAGCCGTCACTATGGCCTGATTTCAGACAAGGTCTATCGCTTTTCTGCCATGCACATGACCGCCGAGGAACGCCATACCATCCACGGCAATAACGAGCGCATCCGTCTGGAGGAGATCGGCAAAGCCGTCGAGTTCTTCATGCGTGTCATGAAGCGCCTGTAATCCAAAAGAATTGAAAAACGGACGCCGGTCACCCGGCGTCCGTTTGGTTTAATGCTTGCTCTGATATCTGGCTTTCTTCTTTTTCCTGCGGCGGCGCCTGTCGCGGATGGAGTCCACTGCCAGGACGATCAAGGTCAGCAGGGTCAATCCCGCGATGCCAATGACCGTTACCCGGAGGAAATCTCCGGTGCTGGCGCCGATCACGCGGGAGGTCGTATACCCGCAGACGCTGCACACGCCTGTCTCCACGCCCGATTTGCGCAGCGTGGGCCGCTCGGTCACGGTCCAGACCAGATCGTGGGCGCCCTCGTCGGCGTGCTCGCCGCAGCTGCACTCGTGCCAGTGGCGCTGCTCACTGTAGACCCAGTCCGGGGAAAAGGCGTGAACATGGACCGGTTCCGGCGTGGGTTCCGGCGTCGGCTCCGGTGACGGCTCGGACGACGGCTCCGGCGTTGGCTCGGCCGCGGCCTGCGCTGCGGCTTCCGCCTCTGCCTCTGCCCGTGCCTTTGCCTCGGCTTCCGCTGCTGCTTCCGCCTCGGCCGCGGCTTCCGCCTCAGCCTGGGCAGCCAGATATTCCGCCGCGCCGCGGACCTTCAGCAGCGCGTAATTGGAGGTGGCGCTGGCCCAGCTGGCCCCGATGAACTTGCAGTATACGTGCCAGCCGTCCATGAAGGCGGGGACGTCATGAATGTTGATCCGTGCGTCGCCATCGTTGCCGACATTGACGTTGAAGGTGTCGCGCAGCTCGTCAACGGAGTAATCCGTTTTGGTCTCGGGGTCGTAGAAGTGCCACTGGAAGCCGCGGATGTAGATAGCCGAGGCCATAAAGGAGGCGCTGCCGCCGATGTCCACGGTCTCGTCGCCGGGCTGCTTGACAATGGTCGGCGTCCAGATCTCGGGCGCATAGCTGCGCTCCAGCGTCAGATAGTGGTGGTCGGCGCTGATGACGAAATCGACGGGGGAGTTGTTCAGATACACGGCGACGCCGTCGGCAAAGCGGTAACCCTCCTGCGCGCACAGGGTAATTTGCACGCTGGTCATATCCGTTCCGAAGTGATCGGTTACGCGGCTGCCGTTGGAAAACCAGCCGTACTCCGTGATATAGCAGCCCGGGGTGCTGGTGGCGGCGGTGACATTGTTCAGCTCCATCAGCGCCACGGGGGTGTAACTAGTGGTTGTGAGCACCTTGGTGATATCCTGCTCATCCGCCGAGGCGCTGAGCGGAACAAGGCCGCAGAGGGAGATGCCGATGCACAGACACAGAAGGCCGGTCAACAGGCGTTTGACGCGTATGCTCATTTCCGCACTCCTTTCCCGCGAGAACAGGCGATTTTTGTCTTATGTAAACATTATAGTATTCCCGCGCCGCCGGGTCAAGTAAAATCCGCACAAAATCCTGTGCGGATTTTTTTGGTGTTCACATATCTTGTGTTTGACGTGCCGCCTCCGGGAATGGTAAAATCTCGTAGTATGAAACCGACAACAGAGGAGAACAGCCGTGATTACCTACAACGCCGGACAATGTGATATCGCCGTCATCGGCGCGGGCCACGCCGGGATCGAGGCCGCGCTTGCCGCCGCGCGCCTGGGGCTGGACACGGTGTGCTTCACCGTCAACCTCGACAGCGTGGGCAACATGCCCTGCAATCCTGCCATCGGCGGCACCGGCAAGGGCCACCTGGTGCGGGAGCTGGATGCTTTGGGCGGCGAGATGGCCAAGGCCGCGGACGAGGCGTGCATTCAATACCGCATGCTCAACCTCGGCAAGGGCCCGGCGGTGCACTCCCTGCGTGCGCAGGCGGACCGCCGCCGCTATCAGCAGGTGATGAAGCACCGGCTGGAGAAGCAGGAGAACCTGCGCCTCAAGCAGGCGGAGGTGGTGGACATCGGCCTGGACGATCAGGGCGCGGTCTGCTCCGTCACGACGCACACGGGCGCGGTGTACCGCTGCCGCGCGGTGGTGGTCGCGTCGGGGACCTATCTCGACGGCCGCACCCTCGTGGGCGAGGTGCTGCGTTCCTCCGGGCCGGACGGCTTGGCCGCGGCGGTGCCGCTGGCCGAGCGCCTGCGGGAGCTGGGTCTGAGCATGCGCCGGTTTAAGACCGGCACGCCGCCGCGGGTCAATGCCCGCACGGTGGACTTTTCCAAAATGGAGCTGCAGCCCGGCGACGTGGAGCCCGAGCCCTTTTCCTTTTCCACCGAAACCGCGCCGTGCAACCGCGCGGTCTGCTACCTGACCTATACCAATGAACGCACCCATGCCATCATCCGTGCCCACCTGGACCGCAGTCCCATCTATTCCGGCGTGATCGAGGGCGTCGGCCCCCGCTACTGTCCGAGCATCGAGACCAAGGTCATGACTTTTGCCGATAAACCCCGGCATCAGCTTTTTGTGGAGCCCATGGGCCTGGACACGGAGGAGCTGTATATTCAGGGCTTTTCCTCCTCCATGCCGGAGGAGGTGCAGATTGAGATGCTGCACACCGTCCCGGGGCTGGAGCATGCGGAGATGACCCGCTGCGCCTACGCCATCGAGTATGACTGCGTCGACCCCACCGAGCTTTACGCCACATTGGAGAGCAAGAAAATCCCCGGACTCTACGGCGCGGGGCAGTTCAACGGCTCCTCCGGCTATGAGGAGGCGGCGGTCCAGGGCTTTGTGGCCGGGGTCAACGCCGCGCTCAGGCTGCTGGGGCGGGAGCCCTTCATCCTCCGCCGCAGTGACGGCTATATCGGCACGCTCATCGACGATCTCGTCACCAAGGGCACCAACGAGCCTTATCGCATGATGACCTCCCGCAGCGAATACCGCCTGCTGCACCGGCAGGATAACGCCGACCAGCGCCTGGCGGCCAGGGGCAGGGACCTCGGCCTTGTGAGCGAGGAGCAGTATCGGCGGGTGCTGGACAAGTATGCCGCCGTGGACGCGGAGCTTGACCGCCTGGAGCATACGCACCTTGCGCCGTCTGAGCCGCTCAACGCCATGCTGACCGGGAAGGGGACCGCGCCCATCGCCTCGGGCTTTTCTCTGGCGGAGCTCATCCGCCGTCCGCAGATCAGCTATGCCGACACCGCGCCCTTTGACCCGGAGCGCCCGGCGCTGCCCAAGGCTGTGGCGCAGCAGGTGGAGATCCGCCTCAAGTACGACGGCTACATCAAACGCCAGCTCAGGCAGGTGGAGGAGTTTTCCCGCATGGAGCGGCGGAAGCTCCCGCCTGACATCGACTACGCGGCCATCACCGGCCTGCGCCTTGAGGCGCGGGAGAAGCTGGAAAAGATCCGCCCTGAAAACTTCGGCCAGGCCAGCCGCATCTCCGGCGTGTCCCCGGCGGACATCTCGGTGCTGATGGTCTATATGGAAAATCACCTGTGATTCTTTGATCACAGGTGATTTTTTTACGCGGTGGCGGTGTTGCCGCTGAGATCGTAGTAGAAGACCGGGGCCGCGCCGGTGACCAGCAGTACCATATCGTCCTCCGTAACCTCATGCCCCGCGCGGCAGTACTCGGTTTGCACCGTGAGCTTCTGGCTGAGCATGCCGGAGACCGCCCAGGTTGGCGTGGTGTTGACGATGTAGCGGCGCAGCCGCGCGGAGAACAGCGCGCCGTCTCGAACGCTGCCCAGCCGTGTCCCATCGACATAGACCCCGTCGCTGACGGTAACGCCGGGCGTAGAGCGCAGCAGCGCGTCTGACAGACGGGCCGCGTCTGTACCGGGATTGCGCAGCGTCAGGCGCACATGCCGTCTGACCGCCGGCAGAACCGCCGCTTCGGGGCAGATTTCTTCCGCTGCGGCCAGGGCCGCCGCCTCTGCCCGACGCGCCGCGCCCGGCGTACAGCCGACGGCAATGCGCTCTCCCGCGACGGTGAAGTCGCAGCTGGGCTGCAGATGGGCGCTCACCGTCAGGGCAAGCGCCGCCAGGAGCAAGACCGATTTTTTCCACATAAGACCACCTCCGAAAGTTAACATAACGCAAGAATGGGCGGCGGTCAAGGGCTTCGGCAAAAGCTCCCAAAAGCTCGTATCAAGCGAGACTTTCCGCCTCGCTGAGCGCGGCAACCTCGGTGACTGAGACCTCGAAGGCGACACGGTCGATGGGGCCGTCCTCGCTCATCTTGATGTAGCGGCGGCTCTGGAAGCGCCCCTCCAGGTGCAGCCGTGTGCCCACGGACCACTGGGCGGCCTGCCGCGCCTGAAGCCCCCAGCAGATGCAGGGCAGATAATCCGAGCGGCCATAGTGCCGGTTCACGGCCAGCATCAGGTCGCAGATGTCCCGACCCAGGGGCGTGACGCGCACGTTTGGCGCCTTGCAGAGCGTGCCGGTGAGCCATACGTGGTTTTCGTCCGGCTCGTCGCAGAGGACGATTTCCTCGGCCAGCACCGTGATGACGAGCTTTGCGCCTTCTCCGCGGCGGTTATTGAAGCTGCGCAGCTGGCCCCGGACACTGAGCTTTTCTCCCTCGCTGACCTCCACGGCCTCCAGCTGCTCCCGGCGCAGGACGATGTTGAGCGTGTCGCTGTTGCCGCTCAGACGTTCCACCACCAGCGGGAAGGTGTAAAAGCGCTCGCCCCGGGCCGCGTGAGAGTATACCGGTGCCGCGCCCATCACGCCGCAGAGTTGGATGAGGTTGTTCTCAAAGTTCATGTCCATGGTCAAGCCGTCCTTTTCGTGAGATAGTCCATCATATTCCGGTTCCGTACTTGAATATGACGGCCGGGCGGGTTATAATAGACGCATCATTTTGCAGAGAAAAAAGGAGTAATTCCATGGATATGAAAGAAATTCTTGAAAAATGCGACCATACCCTGCTGCGTGTCGACTGCACGAGTGAGGAGATCCGCACCCTGTGTGACCAGGCCATCCGCTACAACTGCGCCAGCGTCTGCATTCCGCCCTGCCATGTGGCCGGCGCCAAGCGCTATGTGGGCGACAAGCTCACCATCTGCACGGTCATCGGCTTCCCCAACGGCTACATGACCAGCGCCGCGAAAGCGTTTGAGGCTGCGGACGCGGTCAAGAACGGCGCCGACGAGATCGACATGGTCATCAATCTCTCCATGGTCAAGGACGGCTGCTGGGTCGACGTGGCAAACGATATCCGCGCCGTGCGCGAGGCCACCCGCGGCAAGCTCCTCAAGGTCATCATCGAGTGCTGCCTGCTGACCGAGGAAGAGAAGCTGCACCTGTGCCGTATCGTTTCCGAATCCGGCGCGGAGTACATCAAGACCTCCACCGGCTTTTCCAAGGGCGGCGCTACGCGTGAGGACGTGAAGCTCATGCGGGAAAACTGCGCTCCCTCTGTGAAGGTCAAGGCCGCCGGCGGCATCTCTTCTCTGCAGGACGCAGAGGACTTTATCAATCTCGGCGCCGAGCGTCTCGGCACCAGCCGCATCGTCAAGCTTGCCATGGAGCAGGAGTGCTGAGCAGGCATGAAGTCCGAGAAAAAGGCGTTTCTTCGGAGCCTCCTGCCCGGGCTGCTGCTGAGTCTCGGGCTGTGCTTTATGCTCTTTGTCTATGCGCCGTTTGAATTGCTGCTGACCAACCGGGATGATTTCTGGTTCTCCGCCGGGCAGATGCTCCCCTATACGCTGGTTTTATTTGCGGCGGGGCTGCTGGTGTGTTCAATGGCTCTGCTGCTGGCGCGGAGACTCGGCGCGCGCGTGCTGACGCTGGCTACGGCGGCGCTGATGCTTCTGGTGCTGGGCTTTTATGTGCAGGGGAACTTTCTGGTCGCGGGTCTGCCGGGGCTGAACGGGGCGCTCATTGACTGGAACGCCTATCCGAAGCAGCGCCTGCTTTCCGTGCTGTGCTGGCTCGGCTGTGCGCTTGTGACGGGGCTTTTGCTGTGGCGCCTGCGGGAGGTGCGTTTTCGCCTTGCGGCAGGTGCGCTGGGCGGCGGCATGACGCTGCTGCTGGCGCTGACGCTGGTCGGTCTGGTACTGACGGGCGGCTCGGGGCGGCATGAGGTTCTGGCCTCCACCGATCAGGAACTGCTGAGCATGTCGGAGCAGGAGAATTTCATCGTTGTCCATCTGGACGCGGTCGATGCCTGCGCCTTTGAGGAGATCATCGCCGCCGATCCCACTTATCAGACTGCCTTTGCCGATTTTACCTATTACGACAATACCACCAGTGGCTACCCCAACACCAAGTGCTCCGTTCCGCTGATCCTGACCGGACGCTGGTATGAGGCGCAGCAGGACTATGACAGCTTTGTCAATGAGGCCATGGCGGCCTCGCCGCTGCTTGGGCGGCTGGAGGAGAAGGGCTATCGGCTCGGGCTTTACGACATGGACAACTTCTATCTTTCCATGGATCTGTTCGACGGCCGTTTTGAGAATATGCGCCCCGACGATCCGGTCATCGGCTCGAAAAAGGAGATGGCGGTGATGGTCGTGCGCATGGCGCTGGTCAAGTATGCGCCCTGGGACCTTAAACGCCCCGGCTATAATCTGCAGCGCCGCCTCCAAACCTTCCGTGAATTTCGTCAGGGCGGGGACCTCGGCTATTACGACTGGTCGAACGAGGGCTTCTACAGCCGCCTGAACCAGTCGGAGCCGATCCGTCTGCGGCCGGAGAAAACCTTCAAATACATTGAGCTTGAGGGCGCGCACAACCCCTTTGTCTATCTCCGGGATGTTACCCGCAGTGAAAACGCCACCTATAAAAGCGGCATCGAGGCCAGCCTGACCATCGCGCTGCGATTGATCGAGCAGATGAAGGCCTGCGGCGCATACGACAACGCGGTCCTTGTTTTCATGGCCGACCACGGGTATAACCCTGCCCTCGACGATACCAACTATAATCAGCATCCGCTGCTGCTGATCAAGGGCCGCGGCGAATCGCATCCCTTCGCCGTCAACAACGCGCCGGTCTCCCATGAGGATATCGTGGACGCTTTCCGGAAGCTGCTGGACGGCGCGCCGGGCGGCGACTGCTTTGACTGGCAGGCGGGACAGACGCGCGAGCGCCGTTTCCTGCGTCACGACTGGCGGGACATCACCCGGTTTGAGGAATATATCCAGACCGGTCAGGCGGAGGATATGGAGACGCTGCGGCCGTCGGGCCGAATCTATACGCGGTGAGCGTCCCTTCGGCGTCCGGCCGGATCGGGAAGCCGGCCAAGGCGCAAAAGAAGCGCGCCGGTGCATCGGAGGAAACCGACTGATAGGAGGATACCTATGGACAAATTGAAAGCGTGGAATGCTTCCTCCGTCACGCTGCGCATTGCGGCGGGACTCAGCTTTCTGCTTTTCTTTCTTTTAAATGCGATGACGCCGTATATTTCGGATGACTTCTGCTATATGTTCAGCTTTGCCACCGGCGAGCGGCTGCGTGGCCTGGGGGATATCGTGCCGTCTATGCTTAACCATGCCTATACCATGAACGGCCGTCTGCTTCCCCATGCTTTGGAGCAGGTTTTTAACCTGATGCCGAAAACAGTCTTCGATCTGTTCAACAGCGGCGTTTTCCTTTGGCTGATGCTCTCCGGCTATTGTGTCTGCAACGCGGGAAAACAGCGCAGTGCCCTTCTCTATGCCGTTGTTGTAATGTGCTTTTGGAACTTTGTGCCGGCCTTCGGCCAAGTCTGCCTTTGGCAGGTGGGCGCGCTCAATTATCTGTGGGCGGTTGCGTTCGGCATGTTTTTCCTGCGCCCGTATCTCACGCTCTATTTCGGACCGGAGAGCGGCTCCTGGTTCCGCATGCCAGGGCGCTGGTGGCAGAGATTGCTGTTTTGCGCAGCAGCCTTCCTTTTCGGTACGTGGTCGGAGATCACCTCCTTTGTTGCCATTCTGATTGCAATCGGCATCCTGCTTTACTGCATGAAAAACGGCGGACGCAAGGGACAAGCCCGGTGGCTGTGGCTGCCGATCCTTGCCGCAGTGATCGGCTATGCGGTGCTGCACAGTCTGCCGGCGGAGCACACCAAGCAGGGCGGCCTGGAGCTTGTGACGCTGCTGCGAAAGATCCCCGATGTGACCGAGGTGCTGGAGAAGGATTTGGGCGTGTTGTGCACGGCGTGGATCGTGCTGATGGTGCTGGCGGTCGCACGGAAGGTTTCCTTCTCCAGACGCTTTGCCTCCCTTGGCTTTGCGCTGGGCGCTCTGGCATCGAACTATATGCTGATCGTCGCCGTGAACTATCCCCACCGGTGCAAGATCACCGCGCTGTATTTTCTGATTCTGGCCTGTGTGATGCTCCTGCCGGAACTGCTGGAGACCGCGTCCGGCCTTTCCTGCCGGGCTGCCGTCGCCGTCTTGAGCGCTGCTTTTGCGGTGAATTTGATCTATGGCGTGGGGGATGTCGGTTCGGCCTGGTATCAGCAGCGCCAACGGGACGCCATCATTGCCCGGGCGCTGGATGCCGGGGAGCGCGAGGTTACGCTCTCCAGGATCTATTATGCCACAAAGTACAGTCCCTTCTTTGAATCGAAGGATCTGGACCGGTTCGAGCCGGACAACTGGCCGAACAGCTATATGGCCGATTACTACGGCTTTGACAGAATTTATGGTACAAATCCGCAGACCGGAGAATAAGGACGGATGGAAGCGCGAGCTTGAGAAGGGGGAAGTGGCCGCCATGAATAACGCACAATCCGCGCCGCGTGACGGGCTGCCGTCCTCACGTCCGGCAAAGAGCGGGCCTGCCGGGGCCGCAAACGCGGGGAAGTGGGAGCTGATCTCGTTGCTCCTGCTTGCGCTCTGCCTGGCCGTCAGCGTTTGGAAGCTCCCGTATGGGATGGCGACGACCGACGAGGCGCTCTATCTCTCCATCCCCTATCGCCTCCTGCAGGGGGACCGCCTTCTGCTGCATGAGTGGCATGTCACCCAGCCGTCCTCAGTCCTGCTGCTGCCGCTGGTGTGGCTGTATCTTCGCATTGTCGGCAGTACCGAGGGCATCCTGCTGGCCTTCCGCGGGATCTATCTTTTCTTCCATACGCTGACCACCGCCTATCTCTACCTCCGCCTCCGGCGGCGTTCGCTGCCGGGTGCGCTGTGCGCGGCGCTGATGTATCTGATCTATGCGCCGATCAATGTTCCGGCCCTGTCTTACAACACCATGGGCATCGGCCTGCTGGCAATCACGCTGCTTACGCTTGCCCTCAGTGTCGGGAGGACCTGGGAGGCTGTGCTGTGCGGGCTCTGCTTTGCGGGGGCCGTGCTCTGCAATCCCTATTATTTTGTCCTGTATCTGGTCTACGCCGGCGCGGTGCTTATCCTGGCGCTGCGCCGGACCAACGGCGCTCCCTGCCTCCGGCCTGCCTTCTGGCTGCGTTTGACAGGGGCCGGGGCAGCGGTGGCGCTGCTGGTCCTGCTCTATGTCGTCCTGCATACGGAGCTGGCCGTGTTTACGCGCACGATCCCGGCCATCCTGTACGGGGATACTGCCGAGCACCCCGCCCGATCCCTGCCGGGAATCCTGTATGGCATCTGGGCCACCTTCCATAAAAACGGCCTGTTCATCCCGACGCTGGTGGTCAGCGTGGGGCTTTGCCTCGCCTTGCTTCTGGACAGAAACTGGCGGGAGCACAGGGCGCTCTATCTGCTGATCGCGTCGCTGCTCAGTCTCTGCTACGGGTTCTGGTTTCGCGTATACTATCATGTCAGCCTGAACTTTTACATGTTCTCGGTGAACATCCTGGGCTTTTTCGCCTGGCTGTATGCGGATGACCGGCGCGATCCGCTGTTCTTCTTTGTGTATCTGCCCGGCCTGCTGTGCTGGGTGTGCTCCGCCGCGGCCTCCAACCTCGGCTTTATCAACATCTCTTCCGTTTCCACCCTCAATATGATCGCAAGCGTCATGCTGATCTTTTCCGCCGTGCCGTCGCTGCATCAGGGCGGCGCGCTGAAAAAAGCGGCGGCGACCGTTATGATTCTCGCTGTCGTCGCCCAGTTCGGCCTGCTGCTGGAGTGCCGGGTCAATACCGTCTTTCCGATGCGGCCCACCGCCGCCGGCACGGAGAAAGTGGCGCACGGTTCGCTGCGCGGCATGATGGCGGAGCCGGAGGAATGGGCGCGTTATGAGGATGCGTGGGCGGCAACGGCGCCCGTCCGTGAGCAAGCGGAGGGGACGGTTGCTTACCTCACCGAGATCCCCGGACAGTATCTGGACGACGGCAAGCGCTGCGGTGTGTTCTCCGCGTGGTTCCCCGGCGTGTCGGTGACGGAGAATCTGCCCCGTCTGCGCCTTTATTGGGAAATCTTCCCGGACCGTATTCCGGACGTCATCGTGATCGACATGGAGGACCCGGCGGCCAATGAAATCCTGCTGGAGGGACTGCGGTGGCTGGACTATGCCGAGCAGCCGCTCGGCCGCGGCTTTCTGTTGCAGCCGGAGCACTAGCCCGCGGGAATCGGCCGTAAGAAAAGTGATCGGGAGTGAGCTATTTCGTGACAGCTATTTTGAATATCCTTGCCTTTCTCAGCCTTACAGCGTTTCTGGCCCTGCTTTTTGAGGACGAGCTGGTACAGCTTTTGCCTGTTGCGGCTTCGCTTCTGATCCTGACACTGTATGTGCTGGCCTTTTTCCGGTGGCTTTGGCTGATCGACGCGCTCTGTGTCGTCGCCATTCTTGCCTGCGCGTGGGGCTTTTGGCGCAGATGCGGGAAAGACGCGCTGCGCTGCTTTGTGCGGATCGTCTGTTCCCCGCGGGCGGTTGCGGTCTATCTTATGCTGTTCTTGGCCTGGTTCCTGTTCCGGCGGACGCTGATTTCGGCCAGCGACGATCTGGGCTGCTGGGCGCTTGAAGCCAAAAGCATCTGGTATTACGGCGGCTTTGCGCCCAGATATCAAAACGCCGCGGTTTCTTATGGAAACTATTTCCCCGGCGCCACCCTTTTTCGCTGGTGGGTGTGCCATCTTGCCCCCACGTTTCGGGAGGGATTGCTCGCGGTCGGCTCTGCGTGGCTGTTTGTGATTTTGCTTGCGCCGATCCTGTCCTGCTTCCGCTTTGGCCTGGTGCTCTCGCCGGTTGTCGCCGTATTGGGTGGGGGCTTTCTGCTTCTCCTGCCCGGCGTCTATGACTACATGACTTATCTGAGCATCAGCGCCGAACCGCTGATCAGCGCTGCTTTTGCCGGCGCATGGATCACGCTCTTCTCCCGGAACCGAAGGGCGGGAAAAGCGCAGCTTGCGGCCTATGGCTTCCTTATGATGTTCTTCAAGGCGACGGGGATCCTGTACGCGGCGTCCATTCTGATCTTCTTCTGCCTGGTGCGGAAGGCGGCGGATGACAGCGCCGGGACGGACAGCCTGCTGACCGCCCTGCGACCCGCCGGAACCTGGCTGGCAGCGCTTTGCGCGGCCATTCCCACGGCGGTGTGGGTCCTCTATTGTGTCCTTATGGGGAGGAGCAGCTACTTTACGGTCTCCACGGGCGCCGCCGGGGAAACGGTCGGCACCTGGAATGCGTATGTCCTGCCCTATCTGCGCAGCTTCCTTGCCGCGCTTGTTTCGGTTCCCGCGCACAATACCCATGACGGGATCTTGGATCTCCCGCTGGTGTGCCTGCTGCTGATTACGGTTGCGCTCGGCTGTGCCGCGGTACGGCTCGGACGGCTGCCGGTACGGTCCGGCCGTTGGCTTGGGATATACTTTGCCGGAATGCTTATCGCCTTTTTTGCAGGCTTGCTGCTGATGCACTGCTTCGTCTTCCGGGAGACACAGTATTTCGAGCCGGAGAATATGATCCTTTCCTGCTCCCGCTACGGCCAGCCCCTGTCTCTGGGCGCTCTGCTGTTTCTGTTCCAACGTTATGCTTCCGGCCGGCCGAACTGGGCAAGACGTATCTCGCTCGGCGTCTTTTTCCTGCTGGCGCTCTCCTGCACCTGCCTCTGGACGGTGTATTACCGGGTTGTCAACAACAGCGGACTTGTGGAACAGACCCTTGCGGCCCGCCAGTATGTTGCCGCGAAAAATGAGGCATTCCTCTCCGCATGTGACGGGGCGCCGGTCGGCCGGTATCTGTACGTCTATGGGGACAGCTTTGAACTTCCCGGACAGGAGAGAGCCTGCCTTCAGTTTCTCAGCGCGCCGAATTCCCTTGTGTTCTTTGAAGCGGATGCTGAGGCAAACGATTGGGACGCTCAGGCGGCTGAACTTGATCGGCTCATTGCCGCCGTTCACCCTGACGGCGTGTTTTTTACCGGCCTTGACGCGGACGTTTCGACCGGGGAGCTTAAACAGAATGTGTTGCTGCCGGTTACCGGGGAAAGATGAGTGCGCCGGACGTGACAAAGAAAAAAGTTCTTGACATTGGGCTTTTGACCTGTTATATTACATAAGCTAAAACAAAGAAGGTGCGGCATCCCCGAACCTCACCCGGCGGCCCGTGAGCCAGCTGCGGTCAATAAAAGCACCGCCCCTGTGGGGCGCAACTGTGTTTTTACGCTCGGATGCCGTGCATCCGAGCTTTTTATTTTCGGAGGTGTTAACCATCGCAAACGCTGTTCATCAAATCAACGAAGAGATCCTTGACAGGGAGGTCCGCCTGATCGGCGACCAGGGAGAGCAGCTTGGCATCATGTCGGTCGAACAGGCATTGGAGATCGCTGCCGAGCGCGATATGGATCTGGTCAAGATCGCTCCGGGCTCCAACCCTCCGGTCTGCAAGATCATGGATTACGGCAAGTTCCGTTTTGAGCAGACCAAGCGGGAAAAGGAAGCCAAGAAGAACCAGCGCGTGATCGAGATCAAGGAGATCCGCATGTCTCCCGGCATCGACACGAACGACTTCAACACCAAGCTGAAAAACGCGCAGAAGTTCTTAAACGACGGTGACCGGGTCAAGGTCTCTGTGCGCTTCCGCGGCAGGGAGATGGCCCATACCGAGATCGGCGCCGTCCTGCTCAAGGACTTCGCGGCCAAGTGCGCGGAGATTGCCAACATGGATAAGGCGCCCAAGCTTGAGGGGCGCAACATGTCCATGTTCCTGTCTCCCAAACCGCAGGCTCCGGCCAAGAAGCCGGCCAAACCCAAGCAGCCCAAGGCGGAGGATGCGCCCGCCGCGGCGGAATAATTTGTATACAGCAGGATATTGCCTGTATTGTAGTAGTTACGGAAGGAGAAACAATCATGCCCAAACTGAAGACCCACAGCGGTGCCAAAAAGAGATTCAATCTCACCAAGTCCGGCAAGGTAAAACGTGCACACGCGTATAAGAGCCATATCCTCACCAAAAAGGACACCAAGCGCTGCCGCCGTCTGCGTTCCGGGGCTTATGCCGACGCGACCAACGAGGCAACCATCAAGAAAATGATCCCTTACAAATAAGGGCAGACGTTAGATTAGGAGGATAAGGTAATGGCAAGAGTTAAAGGCGCAATGATGACCCGCAAGCACAGAAACAAGGTTCTCGGTCTTGCAAAGGGTTACTGGGGCAACAAGTCCCGTCACTATAAGATGGCCAATGAGCAGCTGATGAAGTCCGGCCGCTATGCATACGTCGGCCGCAAGCAGAAGAAGAGAGACTTCCGCAAGCTGTGGATCACCCGTATCAGCGCAGGCTGCAAGGCCAACGGCATGAACTATTCCACCCTCATGCACGGTCTGAAGCTCGCCGGCGTCGACATGAACCGCAAGATGCTCTCCGAGACTGCGATTCACGACCCCGCCGCTTTCACCGCCCTGTGCAACCTGGCGAAGAACGCCTGCAACGGCTGATACTGGCTATACAGAGAAAAAGCAGCGCTTGAGAGAGCGCTGCTTTTCCGTGTCCCGGGCAGAGAAAAAGACGGTGTCGAAAGCTTGGAATTTTTTGAAATTCATACTTGACAAATACGGCGCGGTCTGCTATTATAATCAAGCCGTGGCCGAGTAGTTCAGTCGGTTAGAACGCCGGCCTGTCACGCCGGAGGTCGAGGGTTCAAGTCCCTTCTCGGTCGCCACATATGCCCCTTCCTAAGGGGCATATACTTTGCTGCTATCGCTCAGCAGGGAGAGCGCATCCTTGGTAAGGATGAGGTCCCCAGTTCGAATCTGGGTAGCAGCTCCAGAAAAAGCCAGCTCAAATGAGCTGGCTTTTTTCTTCAGCAAATTTGCTGTGCAAATCGATCCGAGCAGCGGGGTTATTGTACACAGCACATATATCGTTTATAGAATGCTGTCAAGCGGTGCATTCATTTTGATCGTCCTTTCCATCATTTTCAGAAGTTCGTCATTCTCGGTCAGAAGGTTATAGATGGCATCCTCGGAGAGAACGCCGCGCTTCAGCGCTTTTGGCAGCAGTCCTGCCTCGTCCGCCTGAAAGTCTTCTCGCCATCGGGGGCTGGCGTAATAATCGGAAAGAATCCGTATGCTATCCTGCACGGCAAGAAGCTCGGACGGCGCGGCGTCGGCGTTTCGCAGCACGGCGCTTGCGCGATCCAGATGCGCTTCCATTTCCTGAATACGCGCAACACGGTCCAACATGATTCCACCTGCCTATCCGTAGTGAATTGACTGTTCGCAGCTTCGTCACAGCCAACACGCATCCCATCACCGACGATCCCATTGATTTCTCTCCATAAAAACCTGATCCAAGCGCCGCCCATGGTTGATTTTTGATTGAATAGAGCATGCGGCCTGTCGGTGGGGAAGCAGGGATATTATAGTATACATCGCCGCGTCTTTCAAGCTCGACGTAAGAAAAGCGTCTGTGAACAGAAGTCCGGCAGCTGTTGGGGGAACGCCGAGTCTGTCATTGCGAGACAGTGCGCACACTGTCGTGGCAATCCGTTCTCCTTTTCACCGAATTTCAAGCTCACCTCGAGAAAGCGGCGGCGTGCGGACCCGCGGGGCGTCGGGTCCGATTTGAAAAGCGATGCGCGCAAAATCCTGCGCTTCTTTACAACGTCTTTGGCGCATAGTATAATCGTTTGCAGCACACGGGAAAGAAGGGAGACTGCGCATGATTCTTGTCAGCGAATGCCTGACCGGGGTGAACTGCCGCATGGACGGCAAAAGCAAGCTGATCCCGGAAATCAAGAAGCTGGTGGACGAGGGACAGGCGGTCCCTGTATGTCCGGAGGTGTTGGGCGGCCTGCCGACGCCGCGGACACCCAGCGAAATTGTGGACGGCCGCGTGGTCAACGCCGCCGGCGAGGATGTGACGGAAGCCTTTACCCGCGGCGCGCAGGAGGTCCTGCGCATCTGCCGGGAGTCCGGCTGCACCGCGGCGGTGATGAAATCCAAAAGCCCCTCCTGCGGCTGTGGCCTGATCCATAACGGCCGCTTTGACGGCGGCCTTACGGCGGGCAACGGGGTGTGCACCCAGCTGCTGCTGGACGCGGGCATCCCGGTCATGACGGAGAAGGAGTTCCTGGAGAAATAAAACTGGAAGCTATTGACAAGTTAGGCTGCGCTAACTAAAATAGAGTGAATGTCGGGCGCTGTCCCTGCTGTGGGCGCGACGCGATATTCACCCTATTTTTTTGCCCGGCTGCCTGCGGCCGGGGCAAAGAAAGTCTGAGGAAACAACCATGTATGTAGAGATACAGAATCTGAAAAAAAGCTACGGAGAGGGCAGCAGCTATGCCCAGGTCCTGCGCGGCATCAGCACCGGCGTGGAGCGGGGGCAGATCTGCGCGATCCTGGGTCCCAGCGGC
>JAFTGE010000024.1 GCA_017458085.1 Oscillospiraceae bacterium | reverse complement strand
TGCAATCCGTATTCCCCGAAAGCCGCATATTTCCAGCACTTTACCGGAGAGCGGATTCCCACGCCAGTGTGAGCACTGGCTCGGAATGACGCTCTTTTTGAGGTTTGTCGACACATTGAGGGCGGGCCGCAAAACGCGGCCCGCCCTCCGGCATATGGAACGATGTTTCAGTAGTTGAACGTGTGCGGCAGCAGCTCCGACAGCTTATAGCTGACGTAGCGGTCGCCGGCCTTGGCGCAGAGCACCTCCATGTCGGGCGAAAACTCCGCCAAAAACTGGCGGCAGGCGCCGCAGGGCGTGCACCAGTTTTCGCTGTCGGCATAGATGGCGATGCGGCGAAACTCGCGGTGCCCCTCGCTGACGGCCTTGCAGCAGGCGGTGCGCTCGGCGCAGATGGTGCTGCCGAGGGCGGCGTTTTCCACGTTGCAGCCGGTGAAAACCGTGCCGTCGGTACATTCCAGCGCGGCGCCGACCGCGAAGCGGGAGTAGGGGACATAGGCGTTTAAGGAGGCCGCCTTGGCCTTGGACAAAAGCTCTCTGTCGGTCATGGTATTTCTCCCTTTCATATATATTAGTCTAATAGAATTTCCCAGTTCTGGAAGTCGTAGAGCGGGTTGCCGATGTTGGGGTTCAGGCCGCGGATGACGCCGCGGTGGACGATGAGCTGCTGATCCTCAAAGCCGATGGAGATGATCTGACCGGTGGAGTTGATGTACTCCATAAGCTGCTGGTAGACGGCGCTGCGCTGTCCGGCGGCACAGGAGAGATAGTTGTTGATCATGTTGATGACGCCGGTATCGATGCTGCGGGAAAAGTTGAGGCTGCTGTCGGGATCGACCAGCTCCGTCAGATCGAAGTTGTTGCGGAGCTTGACCTCGCCATAGTACATGTCGAAATCGCCCTCCTCCAGGGCGGTGCGGTACTCGTCCCAGGTCAGCTCCCGCACCGTGACCTTGAGACCGATGGATTCCATGTCGCTGGCAAAGCGCCGGGCCACGCCCGTCTTGGCGCTGGAATCGGAGCAGACGATGAAGTTGACGTCAATGTCCTGGGCCGTGCCGGACATGTATTCCAGCCAGCCGTCGTCGTCGTAGTCGCGGATACCGGCGTTTTCCAGTACGACGCGCACGGTGTCCAGGTTGTAGGCCAGGGAAGCTGCGTACTCCGCCGGGTAGTCGGCGCAGTTGGGGTGCATGGGCACGGCCGCGGCCACGCCGTTGCCGTGCATCAGATTCTCGGCAAAATTATTCCGATCGAAGGCAAAGACCATGGCCTGACGGAAGCCGCTGTAGCGGCCGAGAATGCCCTCCTCGTTGAACATGATGTAGTGGAGGTTTGTGGTGGCGAAGTTGCGGATCTCGTTGGAGGAGGAGTAGCCGAGGTTGGTGTAGCTGGAGGGGTCGTTGGTGACCGCGTCGATCACGCCGTCCTCAAAGTTGGAGAGGATGGCGTCGGCAGTGGAGTAGTGCACCAGATGCACGGTGTCCACCGGCAGATTTTCATAGCCGGGGTAGCCCTCATAGGCGACCAGAGCGGTGTAGTCCTCGTTGTATGTATAGGGGCCGGAGCCCAGGGGGTACTTCTCGTCCATGCTGCCAGACTTGATGATGGGAATGTTCAGGAGCTTGGCAAACTGGGTGTCCCCGATGCCGAGGGTGACGTAGAAGTGAGCCTCGTCATAGCCGGAGCCCTGATAGCTGGAGAAGCGCCCGGCAAAGCGGTCCGCCGTGGCGACCACGCGCTCGAGCGAGTAGCGGATGTCCGCGCCGGTGACGGGGCTGCCGTCGTGAAAGGTGTGGCCCGGCTGGATGTCGAAGATCCAGTAGGTGGCGTCCTCGTTGGGAAGGCCCTCGTCCAGGACGTTGGGGATGACGTTGAAGTTGTCGTCCAGCTCCACCATGTTCTCATAAACCAGGTCGCATACCAGCTGGTTGGAGTGGTTGGTGGCGATGATGGGGTTGAAGCTGTACTCCTCGTTGCAGTTGAGGGAGAACAGGTTGTCGGCGGCCTTGGCGCGGGTCACGTCCTTGCCGGCGGTGGAGGGGGGGATACTGTCCCCGGTGCTGAGAACGGAGCCGCCGCAGCCGGCAAGCAGCAGGCAGGAAAGCAGGAGCAGCGCGCAAATCTTTCTCTTCATAAGCGCCTCCTTCAAAGCATGATGACGGCGGCCTGACTGCCGCGTCTGCCCTTGGTATAGCGGTGCGACCAGTACTTGTCGTGGCGGCAGTAGGTGCACTCGCCGGAGATGTCAATGCTGGCCGGGGCCACACCCAGCTGAATCAGCCGGCGGGCGTTGGCCGCGCGCAGGTCGACCAGGGTCTTGCCGTCGGCGCGCCGGGTAAAGAGGCCGTCCGTGTCGCCTAGCCATGCGGCGATGGCCTCGGGCACGTCGTCGTCGGTCTCAAAGCAGCAGCGGCCGATGGCCGGGCCGATGGCGGCACGGATGCCCGCAGGCTCGGCCCCAAGAGAGAGCATGGCGTCCAGCGCGTTTTTGAGAATGTCGCCCACGGAGCTGCGCCAGCCGCAGTGGATCGCCCCGGCCACGCCGTGCGCTTCGTCGCACAGCAGCACCGGCACGCAGTCGGCCGTAAAGCAGAAAATGGGCAGGCCGCGTGCCGCGGTGACGATGCCGTCGGCCTCGTAGGGAACCGGGCCGAGGCAGCTGTGGCGGTCGGCCTCGGTCACGATGCGCACCTCGGCTTTATGCACCTGGTTGGTCACGGCCGCGTCGTCGAGCCCTACCCCAAAGAGGGCCAGCACCCGGCGGTAGTTTTCGCGCACGGCCTCCGGGTCGTCGCCCCGGTTGGAGCCGAGGTTGAGGCTGGAGAAGATACCCTCGCTCACGCCGCCGAAGCGGGTGGTGAAGGCGTGCTTTGCGCCGATGATAGAGGAGCGCATGTACACAAGCCCGTTGTTGTTTTCTTCGATAAATGCCATATGTTTGCCTCAATTGAGTGTGGAGTGTGGAGTGTGGAGTGAATGTGTCCGCTTCGCGGACGGATTCAAATTGCGCCGCAGGCGCACCATAACTCCAAACTCCACCCTGCAAACTCCAAACTATTTTTCGTTTCTGCCGCAGCACTCCTTGTATTTGAGGCGGCGGCTGCCGTCGGCCTTCATCTTCCCGCAGGGGCAGGGGTCGTTGCGTCCCGGCTTGGGCACCTTCTTGACCGGCTTTTTCTTGACCGGCTCCCCGCCTGCGTTTTCGGCTGCGTTCTTGGCCACGGCCTTGCGCTCAATGCTCTGCTCACGGCGGATGCGCACGGTGAAAAGCCTGCGCACGGTCTCCTCCCGGATGCCGTGGACCATGGCCTCGAACATGTCAAAGCCCTCCTGCTTGTAGGCGTCGATGGGCTTGACGGAGCCGTAACCGCGCAGGCCGATGCCGCGCTTGAGCTCGGTCATGGCGTCGATGTGATCCATCCAGTATTCGTCCACCACGCGCAGCATGATCACGCGCTCCAGCTCCCGCATCATGGGGGTGCCGTTGGGGGCGGGGCCGAAGGCCTCCTCCCGGGCGGTGTAGACCTTCTCGGCCAGCTCCTGCACCGCTTTTGTGACGGCGTCGGGCGTGGCGTGGCCGCGGAAGGACTCGAGCGTGAAGGCGCCGTGGGGCATGAAGAGCTTTTCAAAGGGCTGCAGCGCATTGTCCAGCTGCGCCTGATTTTCCGCCGGGGCGCCGGCCAGCCCGTCGGAAACGGTGGAGGCCACGAACTCCCGCACCATGCTCATGATCTGGCCGCGGAGATCCTCGCCGTCGAGCACCTTGCGCCGCTCGCCATAGATGATGTTGCGCTGCTGGTTCATGACGTCGTCGTATTCCAGCACGACCTTACGGGTCTGGAAGTTGCGGCTCTCGACGGTCTTCTGCGCCTGCTCGATGGCGCCGGAGAGCATCTTGTGGTCCAGCGGGGTATCCTCGTCGACGTTGAGTGCCTCCATCATGTTCATCACGCGCTCGGAGCCGAACAGCCGCATGACGTCGTCCGTCATGGCGAGGTAGAACCGGCTCTCGCCCGGGTCGCCCTGACGACCGGCGCGGCCTCTGAGCTGGTTGTCGATACGTCTCGACTCATGCCGCTCGGTGCCCAGGATGAACAGGCCGCCGGCCGCCTTGACCTGCTCGGCTTCGGCGTCGGTCTCCTTCTTGTGCAGGTCCATGCGGTTGCGGAAGTACTCCCTGGCGGCGATGATCTCGTCGTTATCGGTCTCGGCGTAGCCGGTGGCCTCGGCAATCAGCTCGTCCGAGTACCCGGCCTTGCGCATGTCGGCCTTGGACAGAAACTCCGCGTTGCCGCCGAGGGTGATGTCGGTGCCGCGGCCGGCCATGTTGGTGGCGATGGTGACGGCGCCGAGCTTACCCGCCTGGGCGACGATCTCGGCCTCCTTCTCGTGGTACTTGGCGTTGAGCACCGTGTGGGGCACGCCCTTCCTTTTTAATAAGGAAGAGATGTACTCGCTCTTTTCAATGGACACCGTGCCCACCAGCACCGGCTGCCCCTTTTCGTGGCAGGCGACGATCTGGTCGATGATGGCGCGGTTTTTGCCGTTGTCGTTTTTATACACCACGTCCGGGTGGTCCTTGCGCACCACGGGCTTGTTGGTGGGGATCTCGATAATGTCCAGCTTGTAGATGGCGGCAAACTCCTCCGCTTCGGTGGCGGCGGTGCCGGTCATGCCGGAGAGCTTGCCGTAAAGACGGAAGTAGTTCTGGAAGGTGATGGTGGCGAGGGTCTTGTTCTCCTTCTGCACGTCCACGTGCTCCTTGGCCTCGATGGCCTGGTGCAGCCCCTCGGAGTAGCGGCGGCCCAGCATGAGGCGGCCGGTGAACTCGTCGACGATGATGATCTCGCCGTCCTTGACGATGTAGTCGATGTCGCGCTTCATGATGCCGTGGGCCTTGAGCGCCTGGTTGATGTGGTGGGAGAGCGTGGCGTTTTCCATGTCGGCCAGGTTCTCCAGGCCGAAGGCGCGCTCGGCCTTGGCGATGCCGCGGGCAGTGAGAGTGGCGGTGCGGGCCTTCTCGTCGACCACGAAGTCGGCGTCGAGATCCTCGCTCTCCTCCTCCTTCTCGTCCACCGAGGCGTAGACCACCTTCTTCAGGCGCGAGACAAAGTCATCCGCCTGGCGGTAGAGGTCGGTGCTCTCATCGCCCTGGCCGGAGATGATCAGCGGCGTCCGGGCCTCGTCGATGAGGATGGAGTCCACCTCGTCCACGATGGCGAAGGCGTGCCCGCGCTGCACCATGTCCTCCTTGTAGAGGGCCATGTTGTCGCGCAAATAGTCAAAGCCCATCTCATTGTTGGTGCCGTAAGTAATGTCGCAGTTGTAGGCGGCGCGGCGTTCCTCGCTCGACAGGCCGTGGACGATCAGGCCCACGGAAAGGCCCAGGAAACGGTGCACCTTGCCCATCCATTCGCTGTCGCGCTTGGCCAGGTAGTCGTTGACGGTGACAATGTGCACGCCCTCGCCGGTCAGAGCGTTGAGGTAGGCGGGCAGCACGGCCACCAAGGTCTTGCCCTCGCCGGTTTTCATCTCAGCGATGCGGCCCTGGTGCAGGACGATGCCGCCGATCAGCTGCACCCGGAAGGGGCGCATGCCCAGCACGCGCCAGGCGGCCTCCCGCACGGTGGCAAAAGCTTCGGGCAGAATGTCGTCCAGAGTCTCGCCCGCGTTGAGGCGTTCTTTGAATTCGTCGGTTTTGGCCCGCAGTTCCTCGTCGCTCTTGGCGGCGTATTCGTCGGAAAGCGCCTCGATCTGATCGGCGATCGGGGTGATGCGCTTGAGCTCACGGTCTGTATAGCTGCCGAACAGCTTGTCAAAAAGTCCCATGGTCGGTTTGCCTTTCTAAAATGCAAGTAGTAGAGATACCAATACAAGCTATACTATACCACAAGAATATGAATAAAAAAAGTATTATCTTGTCGTCTTGTCGTTTCCTTTGTTGTGTGATAGAATACCATTTCGTTAGTGTATTGCTTTGGAGAGGGGAGAGTCAGTATGAACCGTATCGGCTTTGACAACGACAAATATGTGAAGCTCCAGTCCCAGAATATCCGCGACCGCATCGGCAAGTTCGGCGGCAAGCTGTACCTGGAGTTCGGCGGCAAGCTCTTTGACGATTACCACGCGTCCCGCGTGCTGCCGGGCTTTGAGCCGGACAGCAAGGTCAAGATGCTGCTGGAGATGAAGGACGAGGCGGAGATCGTCATCGCCATTTCCGCCGACGACATCGAGCGCTCCAAGCGCCGCGGCGACCTCGGTATTACCTACGAGGACGACACCCTGCGCCTGATCGACGCCTTCCGCGGCATCGGGCTGTATATCGGCTCCGTGGTCATCACGCATTACCGCGGCCAGGCCATTGCCGATCAGTTCAAGAAGCGGCTGGAGGCCCTGGGCGTCCGGGTCTATCGCCACTACATCATCCCCGAGTATCCCTCCAATATCCCGCTGATCGTCTCCGAGGACGGCTTCGGCAAAAACGACTATATCGAGACCGAGCGCAGCCTCGTCGTGGTCACCGCCCCCGGCCCCGGCAGCGGCAAGATGGCCACCTGCCTCAGCCAGCTTTACCATGAGAACCTGCGCGGCATCTCCGCCGGCTACGCCAAGTTCGAGACCTTCCCGGTCTGGAACCTGCCGCTCAAGCATCCGGTGAACCTGGCCTACGAGGCCGCCACCGCCGACCTCGACGACGTGAACATGATCGACCCCTTCCACCTCGATGCCTACGGCGTCACCACCGTCAACTATAACCGCGACGTGGAGATCTTCCCCGTGCTCGACGCCATGTTCAAGCGCATCTACGGCGAGAGCCCCTATAAGTCCCCCACGGACATGGGCGTGAACATGGTGGGCTACTGCATCTCGAACGACGAGGCATGCATCGCCGCCTCCCGGCAGGAGATCATCCGCCGCTACTACGCCGCGGCCTGCTCGGTGCGTAAGGGCCTGTCCGATGTGAGCGAAATGCGCAAGATCGAGCTGATCATGAACTCCTGCGGCATCTCCGCCGACGACCGGCCCGTGGTGGGCGCGGCGCTGAAAAAGGCGGAGGAATCCGGCGGCCCCGCTGTGGCCCTGGAGCTGGGCGACGGCCGCATCGTCACCGGCAAGACCACGTCTCTGCTCGGCGCGTCCTCGGCCTGCCTGCTCAACGCGCTCAAGGCGCTGGCCGGGATCGACAAGAAGCTGCCGCTGATCGCCCCCGGCGTCATCAAGCCCATCCAGCACCTGAAGGTGGAGCATCTCGGCAACCACAACCCCCGCCTGCACATGGACGAGCTGCTCATCGCCCTGACCATCTGCGCCGTCACCAATCCCATGGCCGACCTCGCGCTGGATCAGCTGGACAAGCTCAAGGGCTGCGAGGCGCACTCGACCGTCATCCTCTCCCACGTGGACGAGGAGCTGTTCAAGAAGCTGGGCGTCAACGTCTCCTTCGAGCCGAAGTATCAGGCCAAGAAGCTGTACCACAGGTAAGCAACATCTATATATAGTAGGGGAGGGGCTGCGCCCCTCCCTCTTTTTGCGATTGTAACCGCTTCGAAAACAACGCTTTGCCGGAGTGAAAAACAAACTTGTGAAACCCTGACAAAAATGCAGAAAAAATTTCTCCGAAAATCACAAAATTTCTCTTGACATATGCTGGACGCCTTGGTATATTAATGGAGCGCGTGTGCCGAGCACGGGCGCATTATGCGATGAAGCGGGAGATTGCTCGGAGTTCCGAGGTAACTTCCGTGGAGTATGTCCGGTGTTGATCGTTTTCAACACGCAATCGGGCGGCTGAAACCTCTCCGATACACGCGTATATCGCGCGCACGGAGGACGGAACCGGCCTTAAACAGCCGGTTTGTTTTTCGGACGCGGCCTGATACGCACGGTTGTGTGTATAGGAAATCTGGGTTTCATCCGTACGCATAAGGAAGGTGGAGCCAATGCCGCCGAAAAAACGTACGAAAAGGAGAAAACCACATGGCAAGCACCAGCAAAAACATGATCCGCATCCGCCTCAAGGCCTATGATCATCAGCTCATCGACAAGGCCGCCGAGACGATCGTCGAGGCCGCCAAGCGCACCGACGCCAAGGTCTCCGGCCCCATCCCCCTGCCCACCAAGACCGAGATCGTCACCATCCTGCGCGCCGTCCACAAGTACAAGGACAGCCGTGAGCAGTTCGAGCGCCGCACCCACAAGCGCCTCATCGACATCATCGCCCCCACCCAGAAGACGGTCGAGGCCCTGATGAACCTCGAGGTTCCCGCCGGCGTCGAGATCGAGATCAAGCTTTAAGGCAAACTCCGGTGAATCCGCCTCGGCATCTTCCGGCGCTTTTTCCCCGGCGCGGCGTTGCTTCCTCTTGAAATACACAAAGTATTCCTGCGAGAAAGCGCCTTGCTCCGGTGAAAAATCCCTTCGGAATCTGCTGTCGGCGTCTTCACCATCGTCTGCCTCGGGCAGATACAAAACCCGCCGGTCGGAGGACCGGACCCACACAAGTAAATGACCCATAGTCCGCAGCTTGCGAGTGCGGACGGGGTTAAGTTGCCAGCCTCTGGGCACAGCCGTAAGCGAGGCAACCAATAACCATTAGGAGGAAATATCATGAAGAAAGCCATCATCGGCAAGAAGGTCGGCATGACGCAGATCTTCGACGAGACTGGTAAGGTCATTCCTGTGACCGTCATCGAGGCCGGCCCCTGCGTGGTCGTGCAGAAGATGACCAAGGAAAAGGAAGGATACGAAGCAGTCCAGTTCGGTTACGAGGAAGTAGCCGCCAAGAAGCTCTCCCAGCCTGAGCAGGGTCACCTGAAGAAGGCGGGCGTGGGCATGGTCAAGCATCTCAAGGAGTTCCGCCTTGAGGACAGCAGCAAGCTGGAAGTCGGCGACACCGTGAAGGCCGACGTTTTCGCCGAGGGCGACAAGGTCGACGTCACCGGCACCAGCAAGGGCAAGGGCTACGCCGGCGTTGTCAAGCGCTTCGGCCAGGGCCGTACCCCCACCAGCCACGGCGGTGGTCCCGTTCACCGTCACGCGGGCTCCATGGGCTCCAGCACCGATCCCTCCCGCATCTTCCCGGGCAAGAAGCAGGCCGGCCACATGGGCGTTGAGCAGGTCACCGTGCAGAACCTTGACGTGGGCAAGGTCGATGCCGAGCTGAACCTCATCGCCATCCGCGGCGCCGTCCCCGGCCCGAAGGGCAGCATCGTTTATATCAAGGATACCGTCAAGGTCCAGCCCGTCAAGAAGGGCGAGGCCGCCGGCATCTCCCTCAACCCGCAGAAGGCTTCCGCCCGTGTCAACCCGCAGAAGGCTTCCGCCCGTACCAAGTAAAGAAAGGAGAGCAGCATAAATGCCTATTGCGAACGTATTTAATATGGCAGGCGAGAAGATCGGCGAGATCGAGCTCTCCGAGGCCATCTTCGGCGTCGAGCCGAACAAGAGCGTCCTGCACGACGTGGTCAAGAACCACCTGGCCAACTGCCGTCAGGGTACCCAGAGCGCCCTTACCAAGGGTGAGGTTTCCTACACCACCCGTAAGCCTTGGCGTCAGAAGGGCACCGGCCGTGCCCGCGCCGGCTACGCCGGCTCCCCCGTGTGGACTCACGGCGGCGTCGCTTTCGCCCCCAAGCCCCGCGATTACAGCTACACCCTCAACAAGAAGGTTCGCCGTTTGGCCCTCAAGTCCGCCCTGTCTGACAAGGCTGCCAACAATGAGATCTATGTCATTGACGGCCTGAAGATGGACGAGATCAAGACCAAGACCTTCAAGACCTTCCTGACCAAGCTCGGCGTCGAGGGCAAGGCTCTCGTCGTGACCGAGAACGTGGATGAGAACGTGGTCAAGTCCGCCCGCAACATCGCCGGCGTCACCACCACCTTCGCCAACATCCTCGACCCCTATATGATTCTCACCAACGGCAAGATGGTCGTCGACAAGGCCGCCCTTGCCAAGATCGAGGAGGTGTTCGCCTGATGAAGACCGCATACGATGTCATCATCCGCCCCATCATCACCGAGCAGTCCATGGAAGACCTGGACATTAAGAAGTACGCCTTCGAGGTCGCCAAGGACGCCAACAAGATCGAGATCAAAAAGGCCATCGAAGAGATCTTCGACGTCACCGTGATCAAGGTCACCACCATCAACGTCGGCGGCAAGGCCAAGCGCCAGGGCGCCTACCCCGCGGGCAAGACCGCTTCCTGGAAAAAGGCCGTTGTCAAGCTCAGCGCCGATTCCAAGAACATCGAGCTCTTTGAAGGCATGGCATAAGGAGGAAGAACAGAATGTCTATTAAAACCTACAGACCGACTACTCCTGCCCGTCGTCAGATGAGCGTTTCCGGCTTCGACGGCGTCGAAAAGCACGTCAAGCCCGAGAAGGGCCTCGTTGAGGTTCTCAAGAAGCACGCCGGCCGCAACAGCTACGGCCACATCACCGTTCGTCACCAGGGCGGCGGCAACCGCCAGAAGTACCGCGTCATCGACTTCAAGCGCAATAAGCTGGACGTCGAGGGCAAGGTCCTCCGCCTGGAGTACGACCCCAACCGCAGCGCCTTCATCGCGCTGGTGGAGTATGCCGACGCTGAGCGCCGCTACATCCTCGCCCCCGTGGGCCTGGCTGCCGGCGACACGGTCATGGCTTCCGCCGCTGCCGACATTAAGCCCGGCAACGCCCTGCCTCTGGCCAACATCCCCGTCGGTACTGTCATCCACAACATCGAGCTCTACCCCGGCAAGGGCGCTCAGCTCGTCCGTTCCGCCGGCGTCGCCGCGCAGCTGATGGCCAAGGAAAATGGCATGGCTACCGTCCGCCTCCCCTCCGGTGAGATGCGCAAGGTCCGTCTGGACTGCTTCGCCACCATTGGTCAGGTCGGCAACATCGACCACGCCAACATCCACATCGGCAAGGCCGGCCGCAAACGCCACATGGGTATCCGTCCCACCGTCCGCGGCTCCGTCATGAACCCGAATGACCACCCCCACGGCGGCGGCGAAGGCAAGTCCCCTGTCGGCCGTCCCGGCCCTGTGACCCCGTGGGGCAAGCCCGCACTCGGTTACAAGACCCGCAAGACGAAGAACCGCACCGATAAGTTCATCGTCAAGCGCCGCAACGCTAAGTAAGGAGGGAACGTAAATGAGCAGAAGCATTAAGAAAGGCCCCTTCGCCGCTCCCGAGCTGCTGAAGAGAGTCGATGAGATGAACAAGACCGGCAACAAGCAGGTCATTAAGACCTGGTCCCGTTCCTCCACCATTTTCCCGTCCTTCGTCGGACACACCATCGCCGTTCACGACGGCCGCCGTCACGTTCCCGTGTACGTCACCGAGGATATGGTCGGTCACAAGCTGGGCGAGTTCGCCCCCACCCGTACCTTCCGCGGCCACGCCGGCAGCAAGACCGGTAAGTAAGGAGGAGAACCAATGGACGAAAAGAAAATTGCCCGGGCCGAGCACAGATACGCCCGTATTTCTCCCCGTAAGGTCGAGATCGTCTGCAACATGATCCGCGGTAAGGACGCCAAGTACGCCATGGCCCTGCTGGAGAACACCCCCAAGGCCGGCTGCGAGCTGATGATCAAGGTGCTCAAGAGCGCCATGGCCAACGCCGAGAACAACTTTGAGATGGACCCCGAGAAGCTCTACGTCGCCGAGACCTATGTCGGCGCCGGCCCCATCCTCAAGCGGGGCATGCCCAGAGCTCAGGGCCGTATGTACCGCATCAACAAGCGCACCAGCCACATCACCGTCGCCGTGGCTGAGAGAGACTAAGGGAAGGAGGCAGAATTATGGGACAGAAAGTTAATCCCCACGGCCTGCGCGTCGGCGTTATCAAGGACTGGGATTCCAGATGGTATGCACGCGAGGACAAGGTCGGCGATCTGATCGTCGAGGACTACAAGATTCGTGAGTTTCTGAAGAAGACCCTCTATTCCGCCGGTGTCCCCACCATCGAGATAGAGCGCGATTCCGCCAAGGTCCGCATCTATATCCACTGCTCCAGACCCGGCGTCGTCATCGGCAAGGGCGGCGAGCAGATCGAGAAGCTGCGCCTCGAGGTCGAGAAGATGATCGGCAAGCCCGTCGCCCTCTCCATCGTTGAGGTCCGCACGCCCGACACCAATGCTCAGCTGGTCGCTGAGAACATCGCCCAGCAGCTCGAGAAGCGCATCGGCTTCCGCCGTGCGATGAAGAACGCCATGGGCCGTGCCATGCGCATGGGCGCCCGCGGCATCAAGGTCAAGTGCGGCGGTCGTCTCGGCGGCGCCGAGATCGCCCGCAGCGAGTGCTACCACGAGGGCACCATCCCCCTGCAGACCATCCGTGCCGACATCGACTATGGCTTTGCCGAGGCCAACACCACCTACGGCCGTATCGGTGTCAAGGTCTGGATCTACAAGGGCGAGGTCCTCTCCCAGACGCTGCGCACCACCCCGCGCACCATGGATCTGTCCAAGCCCGCCGGTGAGCGCCGTCGCCGTGACGACCGCCGCGGCGGACGCCGTGATGACCGCCGCAACGGTCAGGGCGGCTACAACCGCGACAACCGCGCCCCCCAGAACGGTGAGCGCCGTCAGCCCTACGGCAGCAGACCTGCCGGTCAGGGCGGCTACAACCGCGGACCCCGTCCCGCCGCCGGTACCCAGGAAGGAGGCAACAACTAATGTTAATGCCTAAGAGAGTTAAATACCGCAGAGTACAGCGCGGCCGCATGAAGGGCAAAGCCACCCGCGGCAACGTCGTCAACTACGGTGATTTCGGTCTGGCCGCGCAGGAGCCCGGCTGGATCACCTCCAACCAGATCGAGGCGGCCCGTATCGCCATGACCCGTTACACCAAGCGTGGCGGTCAGGTCTGGATCAAGATCTTCCCCGACAAGCCCGTTACCGCCAAGCCCGCTGAGACCCGTATGGGTTCCGGTAAAGGCTCCCCCGAGTACTGGGTCGCTGTCGTCAAGCCCGGCCGGGTGATGTTCGAGATCGCTGGCGTGCCCGAAGAGACCGCCCGCGAGGCTCTCCGCCTTGCCAGCCACAAACTGCCCATCAAGACGAAGATCGTCGCGAAGGACAACGAGTCTGAGAACGGTGGTGAATAAGATGAAGGCAAACGAAATACGCGCCATGTCCGTCGAGGAGCTGGAAAGCAAGCTCGTCGACCTGAAGAAGGATCTGTTCATGCTCCGTATGCAGCATGCCACAAATCATCTTGACAACCCCACCAAGATTTCTGCAACCCGTCGTGACATCGCACGTGTCAAGACCGTGCTGCGCGAGAAGCAGAACTGAGGAGGTAAGGAATCATGAACGAAATTAGAACTACTTCCCGTAAGACCCGTGTTGGCAAGGTCGTTTCCGACAAGATGGACAAGACCGTCGTCGTCATCGTCGAGGACCGTGTTGCCCACAAGACCTATAAGAAGATCATCGGCCGCACCTACCGGCTGAAGGCCCATGATGAGAATAACGAGTGCGGTGTCGGCGACATCGTGCGCGTGATGGAGACCCGCCCCCTGTCCAAGGACAAGAGATGGCGCGTGGTCGAGATCGTTGAGAAGGCTAAGTAAGGAGGCGCCAGAATGATACAGCAGGAAACTTATCTGAAGGTCGCCGACAATACCGGCGCCAAGGAATTAAAGTGCATCCGCGTGCTTGGCGGCTCCAAGCGCAAGTATGCCAGTATCGGTGACGTGATTATCTGCTCCGTCCGCAAGGCGGCTCCCGGCGGTTCCGTCAAGAAGGGTGACGTGGTCAAGGCCGTTGTCGTCCGCACCGTCAAGCCCGTCCGTCGTGCCGACGGCACCTATGTCCGTTTCGACGAGAACGCGGCCGTTCTGATCAACTCCACCGATAAGAACCCCCGCGGCACCCGTATCTTTGGACCCGTCGCCCGTGAGCTGCGTGACAAGGAATACATGAAGATCCTGTCCCTGGCTCCCGAAGTGATTTAATGGAGGGCACAGAGAATGAACATTAAGAAAGACGATAAGGTCGTTGTTCTGTCCGGTAAGGACAAGGGCAAGCAGGGTAAGGTTCTCGTTGCCGATCCCAAGGGTCTGAAGGTCATCGTGGAAGGCGTCAACGTCGCCACCAAGCACCAGAAGCCCCAGCGTCAGGGCCAGGACGGCGGCATCATCAAGGTCGAGACCCCCATCTATGCTGCCAAGGTTCAGCTCGTTTGCCCCAAGTGCGGCAAGGGCACCCGTATCGGCCACAAGTTCGTGGACGGCAAGAAGCTTCGCGTCTGCAAGAAGTGCGGCGCGGAAATCTGAGAGAAAGGAGTAAACTGACATGACCAGAATGAAAGAAAAGTATGTGAAGGAAGTTGCTCCTGCTCTGATGGAGAAGTTCCAGTACAAGTCCACCATGCAGATCCCCAAGATCGACAAGATCGTTGTCTCCGTCGGCTGCGGCGACTGCAAGGATAACGCCAAGGCTCTTGAGGCCGTCATCAAGGACATCTCCGCCATCACCGGTCAGCACGCTGTTGCTACTGTGGCGAGAAAGTCCGTCGCTAACTTCAAGCTCCGCGAGGGCATGAAGGTCGGCGTCAAGGTCACCCTCCGCCAGGATCGTATGTGGGAGTTCCTCGACCGTCTGTTCAACGTGGCGCTGCCCCGTGTCCGCGACTTCCGCGGCATCTCCGCCGACGCCTTCGACGGCCGCGGCAACTACAGCCTCGGTCTGAAGGAGCAGATCATCTTCCCCGAGATCGAGTACGACAAGATCGAGAAGCTGCGCGGTATGAACATCGCGATCACCACCACCGCCCAGACCGACGAAGAGGCTCGCGAGCTGCTCAGGCTCATGGGCGCTCCCTTCGTGAGCTAAGGAGGAGTAAACTATGGCTAAGAAATCTATGATCCTCAAGCAGCAGGCTCCTGCGAAGTTCTCCACCCGCAAGTACAACCGCTGCAAGATCTGCGGTCGTCCCCACGCCTATCTGCGCAACTACGGCATTTGCCGTATCTGCTTCCGTGAGCTGGCTTACAAGGGCCAGATCCCCGGCGTGCGCAAGGCCAGCTTCTAATTGCGTCAGAAGAACGCTGTAAGGTCATGCCGCACCGCGAGCGGCACGGCATCGACCGACAGCATTCTTCTTCCTTCCCGATTGAAACCCGCTTCGCTGGGCTTTCAATCGGGGAAAGCCTGACGAAAAATTTGTGCGCTGTTAAATAGGTAAAGGCCTCACCGCCCAGCCTAAAAAAATTAGTGTGTCCGCCGGCTGGATGCAGATCCGGCGGAGAAGGAGGAACCCAGTTCCTCCGGCAAATGCGTCCGATTTTTTCCGGATTTCATTTTCGTGAAACATTCACAAAATTTTCCGGAAAAAATCGGCGCAAATGCCAAAAAAGGATTGACAAACTTGGTTACAATCCTGTAAAATATTGATTTGTCCGGCGGGAACTGATCACTCCCTCCGAGCAGATAAAAAAGTGAGCGAAACTCCCTGTCCGTCTTGCTCGAAACCCCTGATAATTTGGGCTTTCCGCCCGATTACAGAAGCGAGGAAGAAGGGGGGAGCATAGCGCTGTTTTCGGGTTGTTGCCCCGAAACGCGCTCTGCCGACCCGCGGAAGGGGAGCGGAGCGAGCTTTCCACCCGTCCTGAAAGGCCGTGGCCAATCATGTATTGGCATGGAACCTCAGGACGTCAACCGGGTTTCCCGGTAACTCTAAACAAGGAGGATAAAAATCCATGCAGATCACAGACCCCATTGCAGATATGCTGACCCGCATCCGCAACGCCGGCAGCGCGAAGCATGAAACCGTCGATGTCCCCGCCTCCAAGATGAAGAAGGCGATCGCTGAGATCCTTCTCAACGAGGGTTACATCAAGAACTTCCAGGTGATTGATGACGGCACCCAGGGCATCATCCGCATTACCCTCAAGTACCTCCCCGGTAAGGAAAAGGCGATCCAGGGCCTCCGCCGTGTCAGCAAGCCCGGCCTGCGTGTTTACGCCGGTGCCGACGAGCTGCCCCGCGTTCTGAAGGGTCTGGGCATTGCCATCGTCTCCACGTCCAAGGGCGTCATGACCGACAAGCAGGCTCGCAAAGAGCATGTCGGCGGCGAAGTCCTCGCGTTCGTTTGGTAAGGAGGGTGCACAATGTCTAGAATCGGTAGAGCTCCCATTACGGTTCCCGCCGGCGTTGAGGTCAAGGTCGACGAGCACAACCACATCACCGTCAAGGGCCCCAAGGGCACCCTCGAGCGCACGCTCGTGCCCCAGATGAAGGTCGACGTTGACGCAGGCGTCATCCACGTCTCCCGTCCCGACGACACCAAGGAAAACCGCTCTCTCCATGGCCTGACCCGTACGCTGATCGACAACATGGTCATCGGTGTTACCCAGGGCTTTGAGAAGAAGCTGGAGATCAACGGCGTCGGTTACCGTGCGACGAAGGACGGCAAGAATCTGGTCATGAACCTGGGCTACTCCCATCAGGTCATCGTCCCCGAGACTGAGGACATCCAGATCGACGTTCCCGACGCAAACCACGTGACCATCAAGGGTATCGACAAGCAGAAGGTCGGCCAGTTCGCCGCGGAAGTTCGTGGTAAGAGACCCCCCGAACCCTACAAGGGCAAGGGCATCAAGTACGACTACGAAGTCATCCGCCGCAAAGAAGGCAAGACCGGCGCTAAGTAAACGGAGGTGTGCCTGAATGATTAAGAGACCTGATACCAGAGGCCAGCGCATCAAGCGCCACAACAGAGTTCGCGGCAAGATCTCCGGCACCGCCGAGAGACCCCGCCTGAGCGTATTCCGCAGCGAAAACAACATCTATGCCCAGATCATCGACGACGTGGCGGGCAACACCCTCGTCGCCGCCTCCACCGTGGAGAAGGGCTTTGAAGGCAACGGCGGCAACATCGAGGCCGCCAAGAAGATCGGTGCCACCATCGCGGAGCGTGCTCTGCAGAAGGGCATCGAGGAAGTCGTGTTTGACCGCGGCGGCTACATTTATCACGGCCGCGTGCAGGCACTGGCTGAGGGCGCCCGTGAGGGCGGCCTGAAGTTCTGAGGAAGGGGGACACATCATGGCTTACAATAACGATAGAAGAGAGCGCCGCAATCGCGAAGAGGCTCCCTCCGAGTTCATCGAGAAGGTCGTTTCCCTCAACCGCGTCAGCAAGACCGTCAAGGGCGGCCGTGTGGCTAAGTTCTCCGCGCTGTGCGTTGTGGGCGACGGCAAGGGCCGCGTCGGCTTCGGCATGGGCAAGGCCAACGAAGTCTCCGAGGCCATCCGCAAGGGCCTTGAGGACGCCAAGAAGAACATCTGCACCGTTACCCTGCAGGGTACCACCATTCCCCATGAGGTCATCGGCGAGTTTGGCGCCGGCCGCGTCCTGCTCAAGCCCGCCCCCGAAGGCACCGGCGTGATCGCCGGCGGCGCTGTCCGTGCCGTGGTCGAGGCAGCCGGCATTCGCAACATCCGTACCAAGTGCCTGCGCACCAACAACCCCGCCAACGTCGTCGCCGCCACCATGGAAGGCCTCAAGTCTCTGCGCAACGCTTCCCAGGTCGCCGCTGTCAGAGGCAAGACTCCTGAAGAGATTCAGGGCTAAGGAGGGCGTAAGATGGCTAATCTCAGAATCAAGCTCGTAAAGAGCCTCAACGGCAGACTCGACAGCCATATCGCGACTGCCTATTCCCTCGGCCTGCATAAGATCGGCAATGAGACCGTGCAGCCCGACAACCCCGCGACCCGCGGCAAGATCGCCAAGATCGGCTATCTGCTCAAGGTCACCGAAGAATAAGGAGGGCTTTGAGAATGTATATCAACGATCTTTCTCCCGTAGCCGGCTCCACCCATGTCGACAAGCGCAAGGGCAGAGGCCACGCCACCGGTAACGGCAAGACCGCAGGCCGCGGCCACAAGGGTCAGAAGGCCCGCAGCGGCGGCGGCACCCGCATCGGGTTTGAAGGCGGCCAGATGCCTCTGGCGCGCCGCATCCCCAAGAGAGGCTTCAACAATATCTTTGCCAAGCCTCTGGATGCGCTCAACGTCTCTGTTCTCGACAAGTTCGAGGACGGCGCTGTCGTCGATGTCCAGGCCATCCTGGATGCAGGCATCATCTCCAAGTGCAAGTACGGCGTCAAGTTCCTTGGCAACGGCGAGGTTACCAAGAAGCTGACGGTTAAAGCTGCTGCTTTCTCCGAAACCGCAAAACAGAAGATAGAGGCGGCCGGCGGAAAGGCAGAGGTGGTCTAAGTGCTTCAGACATTACGCAATGCTTGGAACATCGAAGAGCTCCGTAAAAAGATCCTCTTCACCCTTCTCATCATTCTGCTTTATCGTCTTGGCAACGCCATCCCTGTTCCCTACGTCAATGTCGCTGCCCTCCAGGCGTACTTCAGCTCCCTGCAGAACACCGTTCTCGGTCTGCTGAACGTCATGTCCGGCGGCGCCTTCTCCAACGCCACCATCTTCGCGCTGTCCATCCAGCCCTACATCAACGCCTCCATTATCATCCAGCTGCTGTGCATCGCGATCCCGGCGCTGGAGCGCATGAGCAAGGACGAGGGCGAGGAAGGCCGCAAGAAGATCGCCTCCATCACCCGTTACGCTACTGTGGCCATCGGCCTGCTGCAGGGCTTCGGCTTCTACATGCTGATCCGTAACTACGGTCTGCTCAACGCCCAAGCGCAGGGCAGCGTCGTCGCGGCGATCGTCATCATCCTGACCTTCACCTCCGGCTCCGCCCTGATCATGTGGCTGGGTGAACAGATCACCGAGTTCGGTATCGGAAACGGTATCTCCATGATCCTGTTTGCCAGCATCATCTCCCGCTTCCCCACCAGCATCATCACCACCATCTCCAACATCATCCGCGGCCAGCTCCAGTGGTGGGTCGCTGTGCTGATGTTCCTGGGCGCGCTCGCGATCATCATTCTGATCGTCTACGTCAACGACGCCGAGCGCCGCATCCCCGTGCAGTATGCCAAGCGCGTGGTCGGCCGGAAAATGTACGGCGGCCAGAGCACCCACCTGCCCATGAAGGTGAACATGTCCGGCGTTATGCCCATCATCTTCGCGCAGTCCATCGCCTCTGTTCCCGCGACCATCGCGGCTTTCACCGGCAAGACGGACGGCTGGGTCAACACCTGGTTCGGCACCAACTCCATCCCCTACGCGATTGTGTACCTGCTGCTGATCATTTTCTTCGCTTATTTCTATTCCACGATCCAGTTCAATCCCATTGAGGTTGCCAACAACCTGAAGAAGAACGGCGGTTATATCCCGGGCTTCCGTCCCGGCAAGCCGACCAGCGAGTTTATCCAGAAGGTCCTGAACAAGATCACCCTGTTCGGCGCCATCTACCTGGGCATCATCGCGGTCGTCCCCATTCTGATCGCCCACTTCTCCAATGCGGCGGCTCTCACGGGTATCTCCCTGGGCGGCACTTCCATTATCATCGTTGTCGGCGTTGCTCTTGAGACTGTCCGTGCCCTCGAGGCCCAGATGCTCATGCGCAACTACAAGGGCTTTCTTGATTAATTGAAGGAGAATGCTGTATGAGACTGATCCTGTTAGGCGCCCCCGGCGCAGGTAAAGGTACTCAGGCAGAGATACTCAGTCGTCTGCTGGACATCCCCACGATCTCGACCGGCAACATCCTCCGCGCCGCCATGAAGGCCGGCACTGAGGTTGGTCTGAAGGCCAAGAGCTATGTGGAATCCGGCAAACTGGTTCCGGATGATGTCATCATCGGCATCATCCGGGAGAGACTGGCTCAGCCTGACTGTGCCAAGGGCTACATCCTCGACGGTGTGCCCCGGACCATTCCCCAGGCTGAGACCATGGAAGCAATGGGAGTCGAGATCGACTGCGCCCTTTCCATTGAGGTTGAGGACGAGGTCATCGTTGAGCGTATGTCCGGCCGCAGAACCTGCAAGGACTGCAGCGCCACCTTCCACGTGGTCAGCAATCCCCCCAAAGTGGAGGGGAAGTGCGACCTGTGCGGCGGCGAGCTGAGCATCCGCAAGGACGACGCGCCCGAGACGGTCAAGGCCCGTCTGGTCACCTATCACCGCGATACCGAGCCGCTCAAGGCCTTCTATGCCGAGCGCGGCAAGCTGGTCACGGTGAACAATCAGCCCGGCGTGGAAGCGACCACCGCAGTTATCAGAGAGGCTTTGGGTATCTGATATGTCCGAGGTCATCACGATCAAGTCCCGAAGCGAAATTGAAATCATGCGCCAGGCCGGCAAAATCGCCGCCGGTGCACGTTCGATGGGTCGTCAGGCCGTCAAGGACGGCATGACAACAAAGCAGATCAACAAAGCCGTGCACGAGTACATCGTCAAAAACGGCGCTACGCCCAGCTGCCTCGGTTACGGGGGATTTCCGGCTGCGGCCTGCGTGTCCGTCAACGACGAGGTGATCCACGGCATCCCCGGCAAGCGTGTCGTCCACAACGGCGACATTGTCTGTGTCGATCTATGCGCAACCTACAAGGGCTTTGTGGGCGATTGCGCCGGAACCTACCCGGTGGGCGAGGTGAGCGAGGAAGCCAAAAAGCTGATCGAGGTCACCCGTCAGGCCTTCTTTGAAGGGCTGCAGTTTGCCCGGCCCGGCTACCGTGTGTTCGATATCGGCGCGGCGGTACAGGAGTACGTGGAATCCCACGGCTTCTCCGTGCTGCGCGACTATGTGGGCCACGGCATCGGCCGCAGTATGCATGAGGCGCCTGAGGTGCCCAACTACCGGCCGGATCGCAGCATGTTCCGTTCAAACCCCCGCCTGGTCAAGGGCATGACCATCTGCATCGAGCCGATGGTCGCTGCCGGCGACTGGCATGTCAACGTCCTCAAGGACGGCTGGACTGTGGTTACGGCGGATCATTCGCTGGGCGCGCACTACGAGAACACGGTGCTGATCACCGATGGGGAACCGGAGATCCTGACGATGGCAGATGATCTCTGAGTCAGACTTTGGAGGAATGCGACTTTGGCAAAAGACGATGTAATCGAACTCGAGGGCACGGTTGTCGAATCCCTGCCCAACACCATGTTCCAGGTGGATATTGGCAAAGGCCACATCATTCTGGCGCATATTTCCGGCAAGCTCCGGATGAACTTTATCAGGATCCTTCCCGGCGACAAGGTCACCGTGCAGATGTCTCCCTATGACGTCACCCGCGGCCGTATCGTCTGGAGAAGTAAGTAGGAGGTATAACAAATGAAAGTAAGACCTTCCGTGAAGCCCATGTGCGAGAAGTGCAAGATCATCAAGCGCAAGGGTAAAGTCATGGTCATCTGCGAGAACCCCAAGCACAAGCAGAGACAGGGCTGACGTCAAACGAAACTCGCTCCAATCCGCTTTTTCGGTTTTGAAGAGCCGAAAAAGCTCCTTATCCGCTCCTTCCGTTTTCCTCCCCAATGCAAAGCAGACGCTTTGCATTGGAAAAACAGGGACGCGCCTGGATCGAGTGAAAGTTGAAACGCCCAGACTTGAGCAGAACAGGGTTTCGCACAGGGGTGACGCCCCACAACCATCAGCAGTGACGAGGAAAGGGCAAAAGCCCGAACCTGTCCTAAATAAACTCCCGCATGGATACGAGGGACTCCCTCCGGCGGGAATAAGTCCCCCGCATCGAAACATGCGGAAACAATTATCGAAAGGATGATCGTATAATATGGCACGTATAGCCGGCGTTGACCTGCCCAAGGACAAGAGAATTGAGATCGGTCTCACCTATGTCTACGGTATCGGCAGAACCAGCGCAAAGAAAATTCTGGACATGACCGGAATCAATCCCGACACCCGCGTGAAGGACCTCACCGATGAGGAAGAGTCCAAGCTGCGTGAGTGCATTGACCACAACTTCATCGTCGAAGGCGACCTGCGCCGTCAGACCGCGCTTGACATCAAGCGCCTGACCGAGATCGGCTGCTACCGCGGCCTGCGTCATCGCCGCGGCCTGCCCGTGCGCGGCCAGCGTTCCAAGACCAACGCCCGCACCCGCAAGGGCCCGAAACGCACCATCGCGAATAAGAAGAAGTAAGGAGGGATATGAATTATGGCAGCACCTAAGAAGAAAGTCAGAACGCGCAGAAGAGAGCGCAAGAACATTGAAAAGGGCCAGGTTCATATCAGCTCTTCCTTCAATAACACCATGGTTACCATCACCGACACGCAGGGCAACGCCCTTTCCTGGGCTTCCGCCGGCGGTCTCGGTTTCCGTGGCAGCAAGAAGTCTACCCCCTTCGCCGCTCAGACCGCCGCTGAGACTGCCGCCAAGGCAGCCATGGAGCACGGCCTGAAGACCGTCGAGGTCTTTGTCAAGGGTCCCGGTTCGGGCCGTGAGGCCGCCATCCGCGCCCTCCAGACCGCCGGTCTCGAAGTTACGATGATCAAGGACGTGACCCCCATTCCTCACAATGGCTGCCGTCCTCCGAAACGTCGTCGCGTATAATAGAAGGAGGATAGACTGTAATGGCTAAGAACAGAGAGCCCATTGCCAAGCACGCAAAGGCGCTGGGCATCAGCCCCGCCGTCATGGGCTATAACGCTGATCCCTCCAAGTCCTGGAGCGGTAAGAACACCAGCAGAAACAGCAACAACCAGACCAGAAAGAAGAAGTCCGAGTACGCCACCCAGCTGCAGGAGAAGCAGAAGGTCAAGTTCGTCTACGGCGTGCTGGAGAAGCAGTTCCGCGGCTACTATGAGAAGGCCGTCCGCATGCCCGGCAAGGCCGGCGACAACCTCCTCATCCAGCTGGAGAGCCGCCTGGACAACGTCGTGTTCCGTCTCGGCTACGCCGCCACCCGCCGTGAGGCCCGCCAGATGGTCAACCACGGCCACTTCACCGTCAACGGCCGCAAGGTCAATATCCCCAGCTACCAGGTCAAGCCCGGCATGGTCATCGCTCTCAAGGAGTCCAGCCGCAGCATCGAGCGCTTCAAGAATAACGTCGAGGCCAATGCCTACCACGTGATTCCCAAGTGGCTCAGCTTCGACGCCGAGAATCTTGTCGGCAAGGTCGTCGCGGCACCCGTGAGAGAGGACGTGGACTTCCCCGTGGAAGAGCACCTCATCGTCGAGTTGTATTCCAAGTAATAAAGACACCCTCAAATTGGTAAGCTGAATCACCGCACTGCCCCGTATCGGGCGCAAATTCATAAGGAGGGTTAGTAAACTATATGATCGAAATTAAAAAGCCGCGGATCGAGTGCATTGAAACTCCCACAGACAGCTCTTACGGTAAGTATATCATAGAGCCTCTGGAGCGCGGCTACGGAACAACTCTTGGTAACTCTCTGCGCAGGGTTCTTCTCTCGTCCCTCCCCGGCATCGCTTGCACCAGCATCAAGATCGCCGGTGTTCAGCATGAGTTCTCCACCATCCCCGGCGTGAAGGAAGACGTGACGGAAATCGTCCTCAACGTCAAGAGCATCATTGCCCGCCTTCACTCGACCGGCCCCAAGACCGTCTACATTGAAGCCTCCGGCGAGGGCGTTGTCACCGCCGGCGACATCAAGCCCGACGCCGAGGTGGAGATCCTCAACCCCGAGCAGCCCATTGCAACCCTCGGTCCCGACGGCGCGCTGAGCATGGAGCTGGTTCTTGATCATGGCCGCGGCTATGTCTCCGCTGACAAGAACAAGAATCCCCAGATGCCCATCGGCACCATTCCCGTCGACTCCATTTACACCCCCGTTCTCAAGGTCAACTACACGGTGGAAAACACCCGCGTCGGCAATCAGACCGACTTTGACAAGCTGACCATCGAGGTGTGGACGGACAAGACCATGACCGCAAGGGACGCCGTTTCCCTGGGCGCGAAGATCCTCTGTGACCACTTTGAGCTTTTCACCAACCTCTCCGACACCATCGGCTCCAACTCCACCGTCGTGGAGAAGGTCGACAAGGAGCCCGACACCATGCTCAAGATGACCATCGAAGAGCTGGATCTGTCCGTGAGAAGCTTCAACTGCCTCAAGCGCGCAAACATCAACACGGTCGAAGATCTGGTAAGCAAAACCCAGGATGAGATGATCAAGGTTCGTAACCTTGGCCGGAAGTCCCTTGAAGAGGTCGAGCATAAGCTCACCATGATGGGTCTGTCACTCGCCAGCGACGACAACCAGTAATTAGGAGGAAATGCTATTATGCCTGGAACTAGAAAGCTCGGCAAGACCACTTCCCAGCGCATGGCGATGCTCCGTCAGCAGGTGACCGATTTCCTGGACACCGGCCGCATGGAGACCACCGTCACCCGCTGCAAGGAGATCGCTCCCATGGCCGAGAAGATGATCACCCTCGGTAAGCAGAAGGATCTGGCCGCGTACCGTCAGGCTCTGGCCTTCATCACCCGCGAAGACGTGGCGAAGAAGGTTTTTGATGAGCTGGCCCCCAAGTACGCCGACCGCAACGGCGGCTACACCCGCATCACCCGCGTCGGCGTTCGCCGCGGCGATGCAGCCGAGGTCGCTGTGATCGAGCTCGTCTGATCAAGTAATACTATT
>JAFTGE010000043.1 GCA_017458085.1 Oscillospiraceae bacterium | reverse complement strand
GTCTCCCGCTGGCTGGGCATCGCCATGAGCGAGCGGCGCACCTCGGACCGGAACATCCGCCGCTTCGTCAAGTGCGCCGAGACCGTGATCGCGGCGATGTACAAGGGCTGAGGCCCCTGTATCGGAGGAGCGGCGGCTCAACTCCAGCTGCCGCTGACGCCGTCCGGTGCCTGCGCCGTGTCCTCCTCTCCCCTGCCGCGCTCCTCGCCCCGCCGGTCCAGGCCGTTCGGCACCGGCGGGGGCGTCTGCTTTTTTCGCTTCTTTGCCATTTTCCCTAGACAAGGCCGAACAGGAGCAAGATCAGGCCGTACACCACGCTGCTGCTCAGCCCGAATACCAGCACCGGCCCCGCGATGACGAACATCTTGGCCGCCATGCCGGTGACCAGCCCCTCGGTCTTGAACTCCAGCGCCGGGGCCGCGATGGAGTTGGCAAAGCCCGTGATGGGCACCAGGGTCCCCGCCCCCGCGTAGCGGGCGATATCGTCGTAGACGCCGAAGCCCGTCAGTACCGCGCCCAGAAACACCAGCGTGACGGACTCGGCCGTGCCCGCCGCCTGCTCCTCCAGGCCGAAGCCCCGGTACAGGTCGAAAAACATCTGGCCCAGGCAGCAGATCAGCCCGCCGATCAGGAATGCGCCCAGCACATGCTTGCCCACCGGAGAGCGGGGCATGTGGGTTTCGGTATAGCGGCGGTATTCGTCGTCGGTCATATTCAAAGCATATGCGCCCCTTTCGTTTCTCATGAAGCCGCGCCGTGTTTTCGGCGGCGCGCCCCCCTGTTTTCCCTTAGTATCTGCCGCCCTGCGGTGACTATGCGTCAGTCGGGAAAGCGGCAAAAAAATCCTTGACTTTATTCCTTATCTGTATTACAATGACCAAGCTGTGAATTGAACATGCAGATTCCTTGAGCAACACGGAGATGTCGCGTAGTTGGTCGAGCGCGCACGATTGGAAATCGTGTAGGGGTCAAAAGCTCCTCGAGAGTTCGAATCTCTCCATCTCCGCCACAATTTGTCCGAAAACTCGTTTTGAGTGCGAGTTTTCGGACATTTTTGTTTGTTTATTTTGGTTTTATAGTAAAAATGTGAGAGGATCCCTCTCACATTGCTGCGATCAGGGCCTTGACTCCCACCATGTTCATCGCTCTTGTCAGGTTGTAGGCAAGGAAACTCAGCCCCAGCTCCGCTGCGGCTTTCGTCTTTCCCTTGCACAGCAAGTAATGCGCGCCTCGGTACCATTTCACCGTTCCGAACGGATGTTCCGACAGGCACATTCGCTGCTTTATCTTTTCTTTGTCGTCCTGTATCCGCAACACAACTTTCTTTTTCGGCACATGCCCCGTGTCCAGCGTGTGGTTGCTCGGGCTGATCTTCGCGTTTTGTGGAATCTTCTGCACTGGCTTGCTCAAAATCCCAAACATCCGCACCGGTACACAGTCCGTTTCCGGTCCAAAGCTCACTTCTTTATGCTCTCCGTTGGTGCATTTGTTCTTGCAGGATTTGCAATATTCTTTGTCCTTGTAGATGATACACTTCCCGCGCTTTCTCGAATACCGCAGCACATGCCCCATCGGGCACTTCACGTTTCCTTCTTCATCCCGAAGAAAACAACTGATTGCGCCCTTCGTCTGCACTTCCACAGAGATTCCTGTTCCTTCGTAGATCTTCGGCAGAACTCCGGCTTTCAGGCATTTCTCTATGGCTTCCCGCTTTGTTGAACTGCGTTCTTCCTCTGTGATCTCCGCTTCCTCATAGGGCAGCTCGTAGCTTCTCTCTTCCTTGTCGTATTTCAAGGCCACCGTCGGCGCTGTCCCGTCATAGACGCAGTTGAGAATATCCGCCCGGCTCTCATAACCCTTATCCGCCACCGCCGAGATCGTCTCTACCTCCAACTGTTCTTTCGCTTTGGCCGTCACTTCCTGCAAAAGCCCCTGATCCGTGTTGTGGTTCGTCACCTCATATTCCGCGATCAGGTGACTGCCGCTGTCCACGGCTGTCTGCACGTTGTAGCAGCAGTGAAAGCCGTCCTTCGAATGCATCCGCCTCGCTTCCGGATCTGTGGTCAGGATCTGCGTTTCTCTGCTTTCCAGCAGTTCCTGCAAAATTCCCTCGTATTTCTCTTGCCGGGTACGCAGTTCCTCGATGGCTGCTTTTATCTTCTCCGAGTCTGTCTCGGGTTTTCTTTCCGCCTTGTCCTCCTCGTCTAATGCTGCCAGATAGGCGCTTATCTTCTCCTCGATGTGCGCCAGCTTCTTTTCCAATACCTCCTGGTTGTAGCAGTTATCCTTGCTGTTCACAGCCCGGATCTTGGTCCCGTCCACGGCCAGCAGTTCCTTGTTGTACAGACCCAGTCTCACGCACAGCTTCCCAAAGGCGCGGAAGGTATTTCGGATGGCTGTGGCGTTGTCCTTGCGGAAATCCGCGATCGTCCGGAAGTCCGGCTTTAAGCCGCCCAAAAGATAGAACAGTTCAATGTTCCGCCTGCACTCCCGCATCAGCATCCGGCTGGAACGGATCCGATTCAGATACCCGTACAGATACAGCTTCAGCAGATCACGCGGGTCATAGGCCGGACGGCCTGTCTGCGCCGGCTTGGCTTTCTGAAACCCGAGCGCTTCCATGTCCAGAGAAGCCACAAACGCGTCGATTACCCGCACCGGGTTTTCCTCGTCGATATAGTCCTCCACGCACTCCGGCAGAAAACTGATCTGCGAACGATCCCGCTTCTCCATATACTTCATCTGCTCCGCCCCCTCCTGCTTCAATTATACCATATCTCGCCCTCTTTTCGGACAGTCTG
>JAFTGE010000106.1 GCA_017458085.1 Oscillospiraceae bacterium | reverse complement strand
CGCGGGAATCCCTTTTTTGTTTTTCTTTGCAAAAAAGAAGGTACGGAAAAAACCGTACCTTCTTTGAAGCGGCTGATTTACTTGGCCAGGACCTTCTTGAGCCTGGCGTACCGGGGCAGAGAATCGACCAGCGGAAGCTCCGGCTCGCCCTGAATAAGGGGCAGAACATAGTCGATAAACTCCTGCTTGAGGCCATTACCCGCCTCATTGATCCACTCCAAGGGGACCTTTTTCTCGTAATTGGCAACGGAGGAGAGGGGCAGAAGCACCAGTTTGCAGTGATACTTGCCATCGATATACTCTCTCTCAAAGGCGACCATCTGACCGGAAACACCCTTGACCGCCTGACGAACAGCTTCCTGACCGGCTTCAAAAGCCTCATTGATATCCGTAGCGGAAGCCAGGTGCGCCCCACAACGCTGCAGCAGGCTCAGTTCAATGCCGCGGACCTTCGCGCCGGTGTGCGCTTTGACGATTTCAGCCAGCGTAGCGGCGAGCCCGCCCAGCTGGGCATGGCCGAAGCCATCGGTTGCGGAGGTCTTCGCCTCGGAAACAAAGCTGCCGTCAGCATAATGAATGCCCTCAGACACCGCAACAAATACCTTGCCGTTCGCCTTATACAGTCGATCCACATCTGCAAGGAACTTGTCCATGTCGAAGTTCAACTCGGGCAAGTAAATCAGGTCGGGGCCGGAGCCATAGGCTGTGGCCAAGGCAGAGCTGGCAGCAAGCCAACCGGCATGGCGTCCCATGATTTCCACCACGGTGATCATACCGTTGTCATAAACGCGGGCGTCTTTGTTGATCTCCATGCAGGAGGTCGCGATATATTTGGCGGCGCTGGCAAAGCCGGGGCAGTGGTCCGTGCCAAACAGGTCATTATCGATGGTCTTGGGAACGCCCATCACATGGCAGGCGTAACCGACGGATTCCATATAACGGCTGATCTTATTGCAGGTATCCATAGAGTCGTTGCCGCCGTTATAGAAGAAATAGCGGACGTTATACTTTTTAAAGATCTCCAGAATCCGTTTGTAATCGGTATCGTCATCTTCAGGATCGGCAATTTTGTAACGGCAGGAGCCAAGCTCGGAGGAGGGGGTGTTGAGCAGAAGCTTCAGTTCCTCCGGATCTTCTTCGTCCATAATAAACAGCTTATCATCCAGAACGCCCTTGATCCCATGGAAAGCACCGTATACCTTGGTGATCTCCTCGGCGTCGAGAGCCGCCTTGATCACGCCGTAGGCACTGGCGTTGATAACCGCAGTCGGGCCGCCGGACTGACCAAAAATGCAAGAGCCAATTAATTTTTCAGACATAATGAATCCTCCAACAATTTCAAAAAATATTTCTTTTTGTAAAAAGTACTTATTGATTATGGCATGGAATGAGGATATAATATTAGAGGAAATTTGTAAATGTGCTATTTTAACAAATTTTTAGAAAATGATAGGAGATTGTTTATCATGCCACTTGTTACCACAAAAGAAATGTTCGCAAAAGCGTACAATGGCGGCTATGCCGTTGGTGCTTTTAATGTCAATAATATGGAAATCGTCCAGGGCATCACCGAAGCTGCCGGCGAGCTGAGAAGCCCGGTCATTTTGCAGGTGTCCAAGGGTGCCCGCGCTTATGCCAACCACACCTATCTTGTCAAGCTGGTTGAGGCTGCGATTATTGAAAATCCCGATATTCCCATCGCACTTCATCTTGACCACGGCGATACCTTTGAGCTGTGCAAATCCTGCATTGACGGCGGTTTTACCTCTGTTATGATCGACGCCTCCTCCAAGCCCTTTGAGGAGAACATCGCCCTGACCCGTCAGGTCGTTGAGTATGCGCATGATCACGGCGTCGTTGTTGAGGCTGAGCTGGGCACCCTGGCCGGTGTTGAGGATGAGGTTTCTGTGGAGCACGGTCATGAGAGCTATACTCGTCCCGAGGAGGTTGAGGAGTTCGTCAGCCGCACCGGGTGTGACTCTCTGGCTATTGCGATCGGCACCTCTCACGGCGCATACAAGTTCAAGGCTTCCCAGTGCACCCGTAATGCTGACGGTGTTCTGGTTCCGCCCCCGCTCCGCTTCGACGTCCTGGAAGAGTGCATTAAGCGCCTGCCCGGTTTCCCCATTGTTCTGCACGGTTCCTCCTCTGTTCCTCAGGAGTTTGTGAAGATGGTCAACCAGTACGGCGGCAATATGCCCGATGCAATCGGCATCCCCGAGGATCAGCTCCGTGAGGCGGCTAAGCTTGCCGTCTGCAAGATCAACATTGACTCCGATATTCGCCTGGCCATGACCGGCAATATCCGCAAGTACTTTGCTGAGCACCCCGATCACTTCGACCCGCGCCAGTACCTCAAGCCCGCGCGTCAGGCTGTGAAGGATATGGTTGCTCATAAGATCGTTCACGTTCTCGGTTCCGACGGCAAGGCCTGATTTCTATCCCCGCCAAGATTATCAGGGAGGTGGCAGAATGAGCCAGAAACATATACTCTCCAAGCCTGCTCAGGGTGAGCCGGGCAAGTTTTCCGCCACACTTAATAATTCTTTGGTTATAAGGCTGGTTATAGCCTGCGTTGTCTTCGCTGTTTCACTGATTATCAGCATGCCGGAGTTTTTGAGCATCTTATTATTGGCGATTGCTTCTGCTCTGGCTGGATATGATATTATCATCAAAGCAATTGACTCTGTCGAAAATGGCGATTTCCTTGCACAGCCTGTTGTCGTGGTGCTGATTGCGGTTCTGGCGTTTTTTGTTGGCTTTGCCATTGAAGGCGCCGCGCTTATTTTGCTGTATCAAATCGGCCTGCTGCTGCTGAATTTTGCCAAGGATTATACCAAAAAAGTTGCTCTGGATCTTGTTCAGGATCAGGATGATGAGATCGTTTCCTATATGCGTGGAATCATCCAAGACGAGGAAAATGCTGACATGGCTATCGGCAGCGTTATGGGCACCAGTGCTGGCTCCATTTTGAAGCTTGCCATGCTGCTTGCCATCGTTTATGCCATCGCGCTGCCTATTGCCACCAGCCTGAGTTTCCGTATATCCATCCATCGTGCGTTGATGATCCTCCTCGTTGCCACCCCGATGTCGGTTGTTGTTTCTATTCCCATCGCCGCCATCGTTGGCCTGTGCCGTAATGCGCAGCATGGAGTTGTGTTTAACAACGCCTACAGTATGGAGGCCATGGCGGACGCATCCGTTGCCGTCTTTGACAAAAACGGTATCTTTACGGAAGAGTGCCCGCGTATTATCGCGATGCATTCCGACGTACTCGACTCGGATACCTTTTTGAATTTTGTTGCGCATGCGGTTTACTATTCGGAGCAGCCGATTGCCAACGCGATTTCCGCCGTTTATGATCAGGAGTATAAGCTTGACGTCATCAAGGATTTCCGCGAAATTCCGGGCTATGGTGTCGCGCTTTCCATTGATGGTATTCAGGTTACCTTTGCTACCGGTGACTTCTTCCGCAGCAGGGGAGTAGAGCTGCCCGAGCAGGAGGCCGACGTCGGCCAGACATTCTATATGTTTGTGGCCGGGCGTCCCATGGGTAAGGTCGTTATCTCTTCGGATGTCAATCAGAGTTTGGAAGCTCTCGTACCGGAAATGAAATCGGCCGGAATAACGCGCTGTGTGCTTTTGAGTGAGGACAGCAAAGAGGTTGGCCAGCAATTTGCGGAAGCGATGAATTTCTCAGAAATGTATGCCCAGTGCGATACGGGCAAAAAGCTGAGAGTCGTCAGCGATATTGTAAGAAAAACCAAAGGTGCCGTGCTCTTTATTTACTCCGGTGGGATCGATACGCACAGTGAGGCTGCTGTGGATATTCGCGTAAGCCGGCGGGCCAAATATGCCGACGCGATTGTTTCTGCGGCGGATCTTCAGAGTCTGCCTTTTGCCAAGCAGGTTTCTCAACGTGTCCGCGAGATCTGCATTGAAAATGCGCTGTTTGCGTTCATTGTCAAAGCAGTATTGATTTTCCTCAGTATTATCGGTTACTGCAATCTTTGGTTTGCGATTGTCATTGACTTTGCCACGGCTGTTGCTACGGTGCTCAATACAATCCGCATCACAAGCGAATCCATTCGGAAGAATTTGAAATACAAATTCGGACGATAAACCAAACAGGATGACCACAGTTCTGTGGTCATCCTGTTTGGTTTACAGAAAAGTATTGACTTTCGCACTAAAATCTGTATAATGCAAAACAGGGAACGGAAAGTCGTTCCCCTTAGTTAAAAACAATAAATGTCGTATAATATAAATTAAACGACATTTTGCCAATAGAGAAAGGAGAAATCCAATGAACTTAGATCAAATCACCGACGTCCCGGATATTGTAATGGAGTTTCTGGAATATCACTCGACTGTTCGCGGTCACTCTGATCTGACAGTGTCCGGTTACTATCACGACCTGAAAATTCTTTTTCGTTTTTTAAAACGACGTCGGCATTTGGTTCCGAGAGATCTGCCGTTTAGTGAGATTGATATTACGGATGTTGATCTGGACTTTATCAAATCGATTAAAATTGAAGAATTATACCGATATCAATCCTTCTCGCCGGAATCATCGAATTCTCTCTCGGCCGCCAGCCGCTGCCGCCGCACTTCTTCTGTCAAATCCTTCTTTAATTATCTGACGACCAAGCGCCATCTCTTGGATCACAATGTTTGTCAAGAACTTGACATGCCAAAGCGCCAGGCTTCGCTGCCGCGATATCTGGAGGAATCAGAATGCGAACGTCTCTTAGCGGCCTGCGATGGCCCGTATGCGCTGCGTGATTATTGTATTCTAATGCTCTTTCTCTCTTGCGGCCTGCGCATCTCGGAGTTGGTCTCTCTCAATGTTACAGATATTTATGAAGACCATTTGCGTGTTCTGGGCAAAGGAAATAAAGAGCGTATGGTCTATTTTGCCGATGGCTGCCGCGAAGCGATCGATGATTATTTAATGGTCAGAAATAGTGAGGATTTAAAGGAATCTGACAAAAATGCGCTGTTTATCAGTCAAAAAAAGTGCAGAATGGGCGCACGTGCCATTCAATATATGCTGAATAACAAACTCCTGGCGGCCGATTTGGACGCAACGCGCTATTCGCCGCACAAGCTTCGGCACACAGCGGCAACGCTCATGCTGAAAAACGGTGTTGATACCCGCGCTTTGCAGGAGGTTCTGGGGCACAGCAATCTGAACACCACACAGATCTACACGCATTTGGATAACGCTGCCCTGCATGAGGCGGCTATGGCCAACCCGATCGGGCGCAAAACAAAAGCGGATTTGGATCAGGAGACATAAGAAGCGGCGGTGAAATCACCGCCGCTTCTTAAAAATCTTATGATTCTCTTGCCAAGACTGACGCAATCGCTTCGCTGATGTTCCCTGCCGGAATCAGCTTCAAGCCGGCAAACTGCTTTGCTTCGTCTCGCCCGTGTGCCGGGACGACGCAACGTTTAAAGCCAAGCCGCGCGATCTCCGAAAGCCGCTGATTCAGGGCGCTGACACTGCGGATTTCGCCCGACAATCCGACCTCTCCGATTGCAGCCAGGTCACCGCCCAGCGGACGGTCAAGGAAACTGGACGCCACGGCCAGACTGGTTGCCAGATCCGCCGCAGGCTCCACCAGGGATAGCCCGCCTATGACATTAATATAGGAGTCGCATCCGGCAACCGACAGCCCGCCCCGCTTCTCCAGCACAGCCAGCAGCATGGCCGCGCGATTGTAGTCTACCCCATTGCTTCTGCGCGCGGCGTTATAGGCGGATGGCGTTACCAACGCCTGTACCTCAGCGAGGATGGGCCGCGTGCCTTCAATAACACAGGCAACGCAGGTTCCCGGACAATTCTCCGGTCGGCCGCTTAACAGCATTTCGGAAGGATTCTCCACGCAGGCCAGACCGTTATCGACCATCTCAAAGACACCGATCTCATTGGTGGAGCCAAAACGATTCTTGACTGCACGGAGAATGCGGAAGCTGGTGCTGCGCTCTCCTTCAAAATACAAGACACAGTCAACCATGTGCTCCAAAACCTTTGGGCCGGCAATGCTCCCCTCTTTATTGATGTGGCCGACAACAAAAACCGTCAAGCCCTTCTCCTTGGTCAGCCGCATGATCCGCATGGTGCACTCACGAACCTGCGTAAGGCTGCCGGGGGCGGAGCTGATGGATGCGTCGCTGACGGTCTGGATGGAGTCAACGATAACGATATCAGGCTTTAATTCTTCGACTGCACCCAGGATTTGATCAAGATCGGTTTCTGCCAAAACGTAGATATCGCCCCCGCTGACACCAAGGCGGTTTGCACGCAGCTTGAGCTGCCGCTGGCTTTCTTCGCCGGTGACATATAAAACCCGTTTCTCTTGGCCTGTAAGTGCGCACATCTGCAACAGCAGTGTCGATTTACCGATGCCCGGTGCGCCGCCGACCAGCACCAGAGAGCCCTGGACAGCTCCGCCGCCAAGAACGCGGTCAAATTCGGAGATACCCGTGGAAAAGCGAATCTCCTCTGTGATATCCAGCTCCGCCAACCGGCGCGGCTTTTCTCCGACAACCGTTCGGGAATACCCGCCTTTCTTTCCGGCGGAGGACTTATCCAGCGTTACCTCGATCAAGGTGTTCCAGGCGCCGCAGGCGGGGCATTTTCCCGCCCAATTAGCACTTTCGTTTCCGCATTCAGAGCAGCAATAAATGGTTTTCTGTTTGTTTGCCATGACCTTCTCCTATGTATAACAGTTTGTATAAACTATATACGTTCTGCATTTTGGCTGTATTGCAGGTATGAACCGACCAAAATCGCAGCGATCGATGTCTGGAAGCCCGCCCTTTTCAGGTTCTCCAAATCGATGGTGTTTGACATAAAGCCACACTCCACAAGGATGGCCGGGCAATCTACATGCGATAGAATATAGAGTTTTTTGGTGCTCGGCTCCGCCAGCCGTCGGCTGTCGGGATACAATGCCTCCAGGAGATTTTGATGGGTGATTTGTCCCAGCTCACGGCTTCCCTGCCCCGTGGAGTATATCACCTGTGCGCCGCTTGGCTGTCCGGTCGGATAATTGTTCTGATGGATGCTGATGTAAATTGGGTTTTTTGCATCGTTTACCATGGCCGTTCTGCATTCCAAGTCTCTGTGTTCGCTGTAGCTTTCGGTGTCGCATTTTGTCGTGTCATCCTGTCGGATCAAGACATTTTCCAAGCCGTATAACTCTGCCAGCGCCCGTGTTCGCAAGGCAATTGCCAAGTTCAGGTCGCTCTCCCGTGTACCGTCGGCGCCCACAGCACCGCTGTCGATGCCGCCGTGACCGGGATCGATTACCAGGGTTGTAATATTCTCGCCCTGGGAAAACGCGTCTTCTTTCTTTCCGTGAAACACCAGTAATAAGATAAACGCCGCCGCGAAAATCAGGCCGAGCAGAATAATCAGCCTTCGGCTCTTAATCCCGCCTTTAACGCGCATAGACTCCTCCCCGATCGACGCGGCTCTCAGCGCCTTGATTATATGCCTTCCCTGCCATCAAGTCAAACATTAAAGAAGGATGCATATCAGTCCCCCGCTCCCCTCGTTTATGATGCGCTCTAACGCTTCCTGCAGCTTTTGTTTTGCGTTTTCGGGCAGAGATTCGATCTTGGCCGTCAATCCTTCCTCGGCAATGTCATTGAGGGACTTGCCAAAGATATTGGATTGCCAAATGCGGTTCACGTCGCCCTCGAAGCCCTGCAAAAGAAAATTGATGATTTCCTCCGATGCCGTTTCGCCGCCGATGGCCGGCGTGACCTCCGTCTCCACATTCGTCATCAGCATGTGGATGGCCGGTGCGTTCGCCTTTAGCTTGACGCTGTATTTTCCGCCCTGCCGAACGATCTGCGGTTCCTCCAACTGCATTTGATCCGAGTCCGGCAGCACGACACCGTAACCCTTCGTGCGTACATCCTCCAGCGCATTTCGGATTCGATCGTAGTCCTCTCGGACCGCGCTGATCTCCGTCAGTACAGAAATCAGATCCCCGTCGTTCTTTACCTCGATCCCGGTCTGCTCCTGTATCGTCTGGTAGTACAGCGCGCGCGGCAGGCTCACTGACAAGGCAGAAGTGCCGGAGGCCAGGTTGTTTTCCTCCATGTTGACCGCACTGATAATATCGCAGTCCGTTAATCGGCTCATAATCAAATTGCAGTCCTTGATTTTTTCCGCATTCTCTGCGGAACTGAGCAATGCGGTGTATATCTGCTGACGCAGGGGGCTTTCTTCTGGGAGTGCTTCCAGCCACTCCGGTAAGAATACGCCGACGGATTGGAGTGGAAATTCCTCCAGAACGGAGCGAACGATTTGAGAAATCGTTTCCTCCTTCATCGTCAGGCAATTGATCGGAATGCACTGAACATCATACTGTTCGGCAATGGACTGCGCGAGATCAATCGCAGCCTCCGATTCCGGATCGGTACTGTTGAGCAGGACAACAAAGGGCTTCCCGATTGCTTTGAGTTCTGTAATGGCACGTGCCTCTGCCGCCTCATACTTCTCCCGTGGAATATCGCAGATCGTTCCATCCGTTGTCACAACGATTCCAACCGTTGAATGCTCGGTGATGACCTTATAGGTCCCCTGCTCTGCCGCCTCGGTCAAGGTGACCTCGTGATCGAACCACGGAGTCGTAACAAGTCGTTCGCTCCCGTCTTCAAATTGTCCGGCCGCTCCATCAACCATGTACCCGACGCAGTCCACCAAGCGTACGGACATTTCCGCGTTTTCACCCAGTTGAACCGAAACCGCGTTCTCCGGTACAAACTTCGGCTCGGCCGTCATGATTGTGCGCCCGGAGCCGCTTTGCGGCAGCTCATCCTTTGCGCGCTCCCGCATATAGGTATTCTCGATCCGCGGAATTACCAGGATCTCCATGAAGCGCTTGATAAATGTCGATTTCCCCGTTCTCACCGGCCCGACCACACCAAGCATGAAGGCGCCGTCGGTACGGACAGCAATATCGTTGTAGATTGTAGAATCGGTCATAAAAATGCCTCCGCTCTCATGTTCTCGCTTGTTCGAGTCTATGAGAAGCGGAGGATTATTATGCCGCAGCTTATGCAAATTCGATCACCGGCCCATGCCGTGAGCTGATATCAAAGCGCACAGACGGGAATACCTCGGACAGGCGATCTTTTAAATCATAGATAACCGGGTTTTCTGTGCAGAAATGGTCGGCATCGATCAGATTAATCCCCAGCTCTTGTGCGCGCAGGAACTGATGATACTTTACATCAGCGGTAACATAGGTGTCACAGCCGAGCGCACATGCTGTTTCCAAGCTGTCACCGCCGGACCCGCCCATAACCGCCAGGTGATGGACCGGCCTTCCGGAGGCGGCATAGCGCAGTCCCGCCACATGCAACACCTCCCGGCATAGCTGAAGAAAAGAATCCAAATCCATCGGCTTTGCCAGCGTTCCGATCCGGCCGCAGCCATCGTCGTCCAGCACACGTTCAGGCTCTGCGCCAAGCAGACGGATGAGCACGTCGTTGACGCCGCCGCCGGCAATGTCCAGATTGGTGTGCATAGAAATGACGGCGATCCGATGCTCGGCCAGACGAAGGATTCTGGCCGTCTCCGGGTCGCGGTCCGTAATGGATCGAGGCGCATGGAAAAGCAGTGGATGATGTGAAATGATCAGTTCCGCCTTGCATGCAATCGCTTCTTCCACTACCGCATCTGTAACATCGAGTGCAAGCAGAACCCGTTGTACCTCATCCTCTTCATGCCCGATCTGGAAACCGGAATTGTCAAATTTCATCTGCAGATCAAGCGGGGCAAGCTGGCACAAATGTGCATAGATATCGCGTACCTTCGTCATGACTTTTCTCTCATTTCATACAGCTCTTTTAAGATCGCCCGATACAGGTGCTCACGTCCGTCAGGGCTTCCATCTCCCGTTGACATGCCTTCAAGCATCTTCTCAAAGCGGCCTGCCGTCTGGTTTAAAAACCGGGCAAACAAATCCTTGTCTTCGTGCAGTGTCTGCTTTCCGATGAACAGCTCAGCGTCGCTCAAAATGGTTTGACCCCCAAAGCGCGCCACAATCACCTGGTACAGGGTCCCTGCATCCTCGACCAGGCACTCTTTTTCAATTGTAAATTCATTATATGCCAGCCAGTAACGGACGACCTCGGCCTTGGTCATCGGCTGTAGAACCAGCTGATAACGCCGCTGCATGCACCACTCGGCCTCGTCCAGAATTTTGACGATCATATCGCCGCCCATCCCGGCAATGACAATACAATCGACTTCCTCCGGCGGGCACATGGTCAGTCCGTCACAGCGCTGGAAGCTTATCCGGTCTGAAACACCGGCATCTGCGGCGGTTTTACGGGCTGTGTTCAAGGGCGCTTCATGAATGTCAGAGGCGTAGAGTTTGCCGCCGAAGCCCTGTTGAGCCAGTGCGACGGGAATATAACCGTGGTCCGTTCCCACATCGATCACACCGACTTGAGAATCGATCAGCCTCATAATCGCGGACAAGCGTCGATTCATAATTCCTCCAAATCAGCGAAAGCCGGACGGATGTCCGGCTTTTCAGCGCTGCAATTCATCAGGCGGTCTCAAGAAAAGCCTTGAGATACGTCAGAAACTCGTCAGGATCAACACCGTGCGCGCAGCACGCCTGCTCGATCGTTTCGCCGCTTGCCATTGCACAGCCCATGCAATGCATACCGATCGCCATAAAAGCAGGCATAGCCTCGGGACAGTTTTCAACGACTTCGGCAATCAGAGTTTCACGATTAATTTCCATGGTAAACACCTCCCTGTGATAATAAGAAAAGGGACACCGGAGTGTCCCTTTACGTTTCGATCAGGCGGATCAAGCCTGCTCTCTCATCTTAGCAAAGCACTCGCTGCAGTAAACAGGACGGTCGGATTTGGGTTCAAAGGGAACCTTGGCCTCGCCGCCGCAAGCAGCGCAGACTGCGGTGAAGAACTCACGGGGACCACGGGCCGCATTCTTGCGGGCATCGCGGCAAGCCTTGCAGCGCTGGGGCTCATTCTGGAAGCCGCGCTCTGCGTAGAACTCCTGCTCGCCTGCGGTGAATACGAACTCTTTGCCGCACTCTTTGCATACTAAAGTCTTGTCTTCGTACATCTTGAATCCTCTCTTTTGATCGTGCCTATCGGCTATATTTGCGTTCAGCTTTCGCTGATATCGCCTGAGTAAATATCCCGCGCCAGCTTGTGCCTGATGCGCTGCACGGCGTTGTCAACAGACTTTGCGCTTTTGCAAAGTCGTTCTGCAATTTCTCTGTATGACAAGCCCTCTAAATAAAGGTCAAGCACTTTGATTTCGAACTTGGAAAGGCTACGGGAAAAAATCTCGTAAAGTTCTTCCCGGCTTTCTCTAGCCAGGACAAGTTCTTCCGGATTCTGCCGTAACATCTCGGGTAGAGCCGATAAATCTGCACTGGGATCTTCTGAGAGTTGTTCAAGGGAAATGCCGTCATTAAGGGGAAAATGCTTTAGTCGGGATGCGGATTTGACCGCAGACAGAAGGCGCATACGAACACAGTGCTCGGCAAAGGTTTTAAATGAAGTGCCGCAGGCCGGATCATAATTCTTGATTGCGGAAAGCAGACCGAAGGTCCCCTCCTGAATCAAATCCTCGCTGTCTCCGCCGGCAAGGAACAACGGCCGCGCACAGGCCTTCACCATGCGAAGATACCTTTCTGCGAGTATCTCCTCCGCGGTTCGGTCTCCCGCTACAGCCATCTGCTGCAGCTTGTGATCGTCAAATGATGCGTAATCTGTCATATCATCACGGTCAAATACCATTTATACGTCAAGTATTATACAACACCGGGCGCTAAAGTCAATACCTTTTTGTACATTTTGTTGTATATCGGAGCGGAACTGTTTATAATTCCAGCTGCTGTTGACCCGCGTATTCCAGGCCCAGATGCTCGTAAGCCTTTCTGGTGACGCAGCGGCCGCGCGGCGTTCTGGTGAGGAAGCCCCTCTGCAGCAGATAAGGCTCGTAAACATCCTCCAAAGTTACCGCTTCTTCATTGATTGTCGCGGCCAGGGTTTCCAGTCCTACCGGACCCCCACCGTAGAAATCAATGATGCTGCGGAGCATACGGCGATCCAACGCGTCCAGTCCGAGCTTGTCAACTTCCAGGCTGGATAGCGCCTTGTCCGCGACCTCTCTCGTAATCACGCCATTGGCGCGAACCTGCGCATAATCACGAACGCGGCGCAGCAGCCGGTTTGCAATGCGCGGCGTGCCGCGCGAACGCGAGGCGATCTCATAAGCTCCTTCCGGTACAATCTCAACATTTAGAATTCCCGCCGAGCGAATGACGATTCGCTGCAGTTCCTCCGGAGAATACAGCTCCAATCGCAGGGAAACACCAAAGCGATCCCGCAGCGGCGCGGTCAGCTGCCCGGAGCGTGTGGTGGCACCGATCAGTGTGAAACGCGGTAGATCCAGATGGATCGAGTTGGCTGATGGCCCTTTGCCGAGGATAATGTCAATGGCATAATCCTCCATAGCGGGATACAATATCTCCTCGTAGGCGCGATTTAAGCGGTGGATTTCATCCACAAAAAGGATGTCGCCCTCGTTTAAATTTGTAAGCATGGCGACCAGATCCCCGGGCTTTTCGATAGCAGGGCCGGAGGTGATGCGCATGTTGACGCCCATCTCGTTGGCGATAACGGCGGCCAGCGTCGTCTTGCCCAGTCCCGGCGGGCCGAACAGCAGCACATGGTCCAAGGACTCCCCTCTCAGCTTGGCAGCGTTGATAAAAACAGAAAGATTGTCCTTCGCCTTTTCCTGCCCAATATACTCTCGGATCGTTTTGGGGCGCAGGGAACCTTCCGCGTTATCTTCCGGAAGACTTGCGGTCGTTGTAATGATTTCGTCGTTTACTTCGTCAGAAAAATTAATGCTCATGACTTATCCCTATTACTTCACCATTTGCTTCAGGACGGCCTTGATGATCTGTTCGGCCGTCATGACATCCGTATCCAGCTTCTTCAAGACCGGCGCGATTTCCGAGCTGGAATAGCCCAGTACGCTCAGTCCTGCCAGCGCGTCGTTGACTGCCGAGCTTGTGCCAGCCGCTGCGGGAGCCATAACCGGCAGCTGCGTCTGTGTACTGTTCAATTCCTTGCTGACCTTGTCCTTGAGCTCCAGGATCACGCGCTGTGCAATTTTCTTTCCGATCCCGGGCGCCACGGTAAGGGCCTTCTCATTGCCGCTCATGATTGCCAGCGCCAAGCCTTCCGGCGTGTTATGGGAAAGAATGGACAGCGCCGCCTTCGGTCCGATGCCCGATACGGAAATCAGCATTTCAAAGCATCGCCGCTCGCTTTTGTCAAGAAAGCCATAGAGATCAAAATTGCTCTCTCCGATTGCTTCGGAGATATAGAGCTTCGATTTTTCCCCCAGGCGAAGACCGGACAGGGTGTTCATCGTCACATTGCACGCGAAGCCGATCCCGCCGCACTCTATCACTGCCAGTCCCGGCTCCAGTTCACTGACGATTCCCGCTAAATGGTAGAACATTCTTCCCGATCTCCTCTATACAGTAATGAGGTTGAGCTGCGTGCATGACAGATGGCCAACGCCACTGCATCGGCGGCATCATCCGGCTTGGGTGCCGCCGGCAGCTGACAGATCCGTTTGACCATGTCCATGACCTGCCGCTTCTCGGCGCGGCCATAACCGGCCACGGACTGCTTGACCTGTAACGGTGTGTATTCATAGACCTTAACCCCGGCCTTCCGACAGGCAAGCAAAATCACGCCGCGGCCATGCGCTACCGCAATACCCGTTGTGATATTTGTGTTAAAAAACAATTCCTCGATGGAAACCGCGTCCGGCTGGAACAGCTCCAGAATACTGAGCATATCGTCATAAATCTGTTCCAAGCGGCTGGACAGGCTGGTATGTGCCGGCGTGGTAATCACACCGCACTTGACGAGCTTATGGCTGTTCCGGTCAGAGTCCAGTACGCCAAACCCGATGGTGGCAATTCCGGGGTCGATCCCCAATATCCGCATAGTATCACGTCCCGGAGAGAATTTTATCATATTTCCCGGCCGATAGCAACACATAAAACCGGCCCGTCTGTTCTTTTGCAGACGGGCCGGTCTATGTTCACGCTCTGGGGTGAGCCTTGTTATATACGTCCTTGAGCTGTTTTTTTACCAGCTGGGAATACATATGAGTTGAGGAGATATCGGCATGACCGAGCATTTCCTGGATGGCGTGTATATCCGCGCCGTTCTCCAACAGATGCGCCGCGAAGGAGTGGCGCAGCGTGTGGGGCGTGATATCCTTTTCGATCCCGGCCTTCTTCTGATAGTGCTTGACAATCTTCCAGAACCCCTGACGGGACATGCGCTCGCCGCTGACATTAACGAAAAGCGACTGCTCATCCGGCAGCAGGATCATCTGTGGCCTGACAAGGGTGATGTAATCGCTCAAAGCCTTTACCGCTGCGGGATACATAGGAATAAAACGTTCCTTGTTTCGGCTGTGGCAGCGAATAACCCCTGCGCTGAGGTTTACGTCGCCAATGTTCAGGTCGATCAGCTCCGTTACACGAATACCGGTGGCATACAGAAGCTCCAGCATGGCTTTGTCGCGGTAGCCCTTGGGATCGATGCATTGCGGCTGATCGAGCAGCAGCTCAACCTCCTTGCTGGTCAGGATCTCCGGCAGCTTCTGCGTATTCTTGTCAGGGATCAGCCCCTGAGCCGGGTTGACGGTTATCAGCTGCTTGATAAACAGATGGGAGTACAGGCATTTGATAGAAGCAATTGAACGGGAGACAGTGGCAACAGACTTCCCCCCTCCACGCAGCATCGCGATGTATGCCGAAAGATCTTCTGCCGTTGCGTCCACGATCCCATGGTCGCTGTGTGAATCCAGATATTCACTCAATTGCCTGATGTCTCTCAAATAAGAGCTGAGGGTGTTTGCGGATGCTTTTTTATCCTCGGTAAGATATTTTTCAAACATCTCAATTACTTCGCTGTTTTGCATTCAAACGCCCTCCTTTCCGTTGAAGTATCTATAATCTCATGATGAACCGAATCAGCAGCAAACCCGCTGAAATTCCGGTCAGCATACATGTGTAGGTGGGGATTAAAAAGTCCCTGTTCAATTGCCCGTTTCTGCGCAATACCGACCGCAGGCGAAACGCGTTATCCATGCCGAAGCCACATAGGACAAAATGCACCACAACCACCGCGGAGAAAGCGGCCGCATGCAACCACCCCCCTGCTTCCGGCACCGTAAGCTTTTCGAGGATCCTTTGCGCTTCCAAGGCAGACAGCACGCCGAAAAGCAAACTGCATACCGGAAGAAGCGGGGCCGCGCAGACCGAGGAATTCAATACGCCGTCGACAGTCAGCAGCAGCGCCGCTGCGGGTATGATTTGCTGATCAAGAGCCGGAAATCGGCTTGCAATAAATGCCGGATTTACCAGTGCCAGCATCACGCCCAGCAGGTACAGCCCCAGGAGCAGGGCGGCATAACGCCCTCTAGCCATGAGACGGTAACATAAGCAGCAAGCTTTTTGTAACCGTTTCAAATAATTTTGTGATTAACATAATTGATTTCTGTAACAATATATTACAAACTCGCAAAATAATCAAGTCCTTTTTTAAGATTTTTTAAAAAATTTTTCGTTTATGTCAACTCTCGTTACAATTCGTGCGTTTTAATTTGCGGAAAACACGTCAGAATAAATAAGTGATCCCGTTTTATTTACGACAATTATGTTAAGCTACGGTTTTGGATAATATTTCTTTTTTACTCGATTTCTTCCGCCGAAAAGCATCGCACCAACTACGCACCCGGCAAAGGTAAAGCTTACGACACTGAGTACGCCGGATGGATCCAGCCGACTCCCCTCTATGATAAAGCCAACCGTCAGCAGGGCCGTCACAATGACCGCCGCACTGATCAAGGCGGTATAAAAGCTTCCGCCCTTGCGTTTCCTTGCTGCCGCAGCGCCCGCAAAAGCAGCCGCGAGAAAACTGATCACCGAGCTGGCATAAGCAAGACTTCTTTCCCCCGCCGCAAGTTTATGAAGGACAAACGACGACAGCAGCAGAAGGAGTACTGCCGACAGAAACCAGGTTACAACGGCGCTCAGAAGGAAGCCCGAGTCAAAAAAATCGCCTTTAACAGATTTCAGCATAAAAACACCCCCGGAACAAACATGATTTGTAAATCATATTGCTCCGAGGGTGAATTGATTCAAGCTTGCTGAAATTATTTCTTTCTGGACTTGGCAGCACGTGCCTCAGCTTCTGCAGCTTCCATCTTAGCCGTGGTGGAAATGCCCCACTTCTTGATCTGGATGCGCACTCTGTCCTCGCCGGTCTCAAAGGTAACGGTATCTTCCGTAACCTGAACGATCTTGCCCGTGATGGCGCCGATCGTCGTGATCTCATCGCCGACGCTCAGAGCGCTGCGCATCTCCTCAACGGCCTTCTTTTTCTTATTCTCCGGACGGATAAAGAAGAAATAGAAAACGGCGAACATGACGAGCATTAAGATAAGGGTAGAGCCGCCGGCGCTGGCCGTGCTGGTAGTAAGAATCAAATTCATTCTGGGTGACCTCCGAATTTAAAGTGGTTTTATTATACTGTCTGCTTCAAAAAAATTCAAGATGCTTAGATACGTTTGTCGAGAATTTCCGAATATTTGTTCTTGAACGCTGTAAATTCTCCGGCATCCAAGCTATTGCGAATCCGTTCGACAAGCTTGTTGTAAAAATAAAGGTTATGCGTGACAGCAAAACGCATGGCCAGCATCTCTTCGGCTTTAAACAAATGACGGACATATGCCCGGGAGTATCGGCGGCAGACGGGGCAGTCGCACTGCGGATCAATAGGCAGTTCGTCCGTCGCATATTTTTCATTTTTAATGTTGATAATTCCGCCCCACGTGAAGAGGTGTCCATGCCGGCCGTTTCTGGCAGGCATGACGCAGTCAAAGAAATCCACGCCGCGATAAACGCCCTCGATGATATTACCGGGCGTACCAACCCCCATCAAATACCGGGGCTTGTCCTTGGGCATATATTCCTCGACTGCCTCAATGGTATCGTACATCTCCTGGTGGCTCTCCCCCACCGCAAGGCCGCCGATTGCATAGCCGGGCAGCTCCAGCTCCGCGATTTTCTTCATATGTTCAATGCGCAGATCGTGAAACACAGCCCCTTGGTTTATACCGAAAAGCATCTGCCCCGGGTTAACCGCATCATCCATGGCGTTATACTCCGCCAAGGCCGCCTTGCAGCGCTGCAACCACCGGTAGGTACGGTCACAGGAGCGCTGGACGTAATCCTTCGGTGACGGGATCTTGATGCACTCATCAAAGGCCATTGCGATGTCAGAGCCAAGATTTGCCTGAATACGCATGCTCTCCTCAGGCCCCATAAAGATATGGCGGCCGTCTACATGGGAGTTGAATTTGACACCCTCCTCTGTGATCTTGCGCAGCTTGGCCAGGGAAAAGATCTGAAAACCGCCACTATCAGTAAGGATGGGCTTATCCCAGGTCATGAATTTATGAAGCCCGCCCAAGGATTTAATCAGTGAATCACCTGGCCGGACATGCAGATGATAGGTGTTGGAAAGCTCCACCTGACAGCCGATCTTCTCTAAATCCGTGGCGGAAAGAGCACCTTTGATCGCACCTTGCGTGCCGACATTCATGAAAACCGGGGTCTGTACGGTTCCATGCGGCGTTTCGAGTTCGCCGCGCCGGGCATGGCCTTCCTGCTTGATCAGTTTATACATGGTCACGCTCCTTACAGAATCAGCATCGCATCGCCAAACGAAAAGAAGCGGTAGCGTTCTTCAACCGCGACGCGGTAAGCGTTAAGAATCCGCTCTCTCCCAGCCAGCGCGGAAACCAGCATGATCAGCGTGCTTTCCGGCAGATGAAAATTGGTTATCAGGCCGTCAATACACTTAAAGCGGTAACCGGGATAGATAAAGATATCTGTCCAACCCGATGAAGCCTCCAAAAGCCCATCCTCCTTGGCAAAGCTTTCCAAGGTGCGGCAGGAGGTCGTACCGACAGCAATGACACGTCCGCCGTGGCGCTTGGTCTCATTGATCGCGGCGGCAGTTTCTGCGGAAATCATGCAGAATTCCGAATGCATCGCATGATCTTCAATTTCGTCCTCTTTCACCGGGCGGAAGGTACCAAGGCCAACATGAAGCGTAACAAAGCAGACCTTGACACCCATGGAGCGGATCTGATTTAACAGCTCCGGCGTAAAATGCAGCCCGGCCGTGGGAGCAGCGGCACTTCCCAGTTCCCGCGAGTAAACGGTCTGATAGCGCTCTGCATCTGCCAGCTCCTCCTTGATATAAGGCGGCAGCGGCATTTTGCCCAGGCGCTCCAGCACCTCGAGAAAGATGCCCTCATAATGAAACTGCACAATACGGTTGCCGCCTTCGGCGACAGCCTCTACCGTCGCTGTCAACTCCCCGTCACCGAACTGCAGCTCTGTTCCGGGCTTGGTTTTCCTGCCGGGGCGGCTCAGGCACTCCCAGCGTCCTTCGCCCAGATCGCGCAGCAGCACAAGCTCCACGCTGCCGCCGGACTGTCGCGTGCCGATCAGTCTTGCCGGGAGAACACGGGTATCATTGAGCACGAGGCAATCCCCTTCCCGTAAATATTCCGGCAAATCATAAAAATGTCGATGCTCCAATGCTCCGGTTGCTTTATCCAAATGCAGCAGCCGGGAACCATCCCGGCGCTGCAGGGGTGTCTGCGCAATCAGCTCCTCGGGAAGCTCAAAGAAAAAGTCTGATTTTTTCAATGCTCTCTCCTGTTTCTGTTCAAAATTGTTTTCATTATACCAAAAGCTTTTCCGTTTTTCAACGCGCCCGGTGATATTCTCTGTTTCCCCATCATACACTCGGTGTTGAAATCTTTTATCGGGAGGCTCATATGGTAAAAACGCCTGTATTTAAGGGTTCCTGTACCGCCATCGTTACGCCGTTTCACGAGCACGGCGTTGATTACGACAGACTGAAAAGAAACCTGGATTTCCAGTTTGAAAACGGGACTGCCGCCGTCGTTGTTTGTGGGACCACCGGAGAGGCGGCAACGCTCACACCCGAGGAGCATAACGAGCTGGTTCGCGTGACACGCAGACAGACTTTGGGCAAGCTGAAGCTGATCGTAGGCGTGGGAAGCAACAACACCCTATCGGCGCTTCGCGCAGCAGAAAACGCCAAAAGCGCCGGAGCCGACGCGATATTAATGGTAACGCCCTATTATAACAAAACCTCGCAGAAGGGGCTTGTCGAACATTTCAGCTATGTTGCCGACCGGGTCGATATTCCCATGATCCTTTACAATGTACCCAGTCGAACCGGCATTGGCTTGAGCGTGGACAGCTGCAAGCAACTGTCGGAGCACCCCAATATCGTCGGCATCAAAGAAGCGTCCGGGGATATTGCCTTCGCCGGAAAAGTACGCAGCACCTGCGGCGACGACCTGTATTTGTGGAGTGGGAACGACGACTGCACGGTTCCGTTGATGAGTCTCGGTGCGTTGGGTGTCATTTCTGTTGCCAGCAATATCGTTCCCGGCGTTGTCGCAAAGCTGTGTGATCTATGCTTGAACGAAAGCTTTGCCGAGGCAACCGAGCTGTATGGAAAATACGCTGCGCTGATGGCCGCGCTGTTCATAGAAACCAACCCCATCCCTGTCAAAGCTGCCATGAAAGCCATGTCCCTGGACAGTGGAATTCTCCGCCTTCCTTTGACTGAAATTGGTCAGGATAACCGTGCGAAGCTCCTTTCCGTCATGCGGGAAATCGGCCTCAATGTGTAGAGCCGAACCCAAACGGATTCGGCTCTGCAAAAATATGTTTAATTACAGCTCTGCACGCATGGCATCCAGCGTCAGGGCAATCAGATCAGTCAGCTCCATATCAAGCATCTCCGCGCCGCGGCGGATCACATCGCGCGAACAGCCGGCCGCAAATTTCTTGTCTTTAAATTTCTTCATGACGGATTTGACTTCCATGTCGGAGATCCCCGTCGGGCGCATCAAAGCGGCGGCGCCAATCAGCCCGGTCAACTCGTCGGTGGCAAAGAGCATTTTTTCCATATATTTGACAGGCTCAACATCAATGCAGATTCCATAGCCATGGCTGATTACCGCATGGATGACCTCCTCGTCAATATCCAGCTCGTGAAGGATCTCATTTGCTTTGATACAGTGCTGTTCGGGATACAGCTCAAAATCAATATCGTGCAGCATACCGACGACACGCCAGAAATCAACATTCTCCGGATCGTAGGTTTTGGCGATCACGCCCATAACCTTGCCTACGGTTTCCGAGTGCTGGATATGGAAAGGTTCTTTATTGTATTCAGCCACAAGCGCACGGGCCTGCTCAACAGTAGGAATGTAACTCATCATCAGACCTCCTTTGTTGGGTATCATAATACAAAGGAATGCCCAATGCAAGCTAAAATTAACAGGATCGCCCAGATAATCAGGCGATCCTGTTAATTTTACTTTGCCGCGCTGGAAGGTCTCGGAGAGGCTGCGGTGTTGCCGCGGTTGGAGTCGGTTACTCCGTCGGTCAGCGTGTTGCTGTTATCTCCGGTCATGCCATTGCCGCCGTCGCGGTCAGTGGCGGTTCTGTCGTCCGGCATCGGCGAGACATCCATGTCAAGATCGGGCGACGGGATCACCGGAGACTCGATGGCCGGAGCGGGAGAGGCAGCGACATTGCCATTGCCTGTCATGTTGCTGCACCCGCAGAGTGCAAGGCTGGCCACAGCTGCGGCCATGAGATATGCAAAAGATCGTGTCATATCCAT
>JAFTGE010000105.1 GCA_017458085.1 Oscillospiraceae bacterium | reverse complement strand
GCCAGAAGGCGCTGACCGAGGCCCTGCGCTCCATGGAGGCTGACGGCATCGTCAGCCGTACCGTCTACCCGGAGGTGCCGCCCCGCGTGGAGTATTCGCTGACGGAGCTGGGCGAATCCATGCGCCCGATCATCAAGTCCATGGAGAACTGGGGAATGGCATACAAAGAGCAACTTGCAGAGGACTAGTTTTCTTCCGTCATTTCTCTATACAAATCACCCCCTTAATACTTGAAATTTGACGCCTACTCCCCTTTCTGATATACTCCTGCTGTAAGTATCAGGTCTGCCATTGAGCAGATACAGGTCACAGGTCACAAAGTGTCATTTGCCCTTCGGGGTGAATGGCACTTTTTTGTTTCCCGTCCACACGGACACAAAGCCGGCAATCGCAGGATCGCCGGCTTTTGTTATACACACCAGGGCGGCATGACCGCCGTATACAGAAAGGAGCATTCAGAAATGCAGAATTGTCAGGACAGCTACTCCGCCACCTTCTCCAGCTTCCCCGAGATTCACAGTTATCACCAGGATCTCAGCCGGCACAGTCTTTGGACCCATTGTCCGATTAACGCTCTCCACGTGGAGCCGCTGGACAGAAGCTCTCCCCTCTTCCCCAGTCTCACGGACTTTGCACCCGGCACCAGCCCGGACGCCGTGGAAGACACCGTCCGTCATCTCGGCCTCGCCATTCGCTGCGGCAGCAACCTCTATCCTGTGCGCGAGACCGCGTACAAAAGCCTTCTGGACCGCGCAAAGATCAGCGGCAACGGGCTGACCAAGCTCACCAAAGAAGAGCTTGCCCGCGTCCTGAACACCTTCCTCCGTCACTTCAGTTCCGAAGCCCTTATCCTTGTTCGCGACGAAAAGGTCTCGGCCGTTCACTCGGGCGACGCGGCGGATTATTCCGTTCTCCCGATCGACGACCTGTTGAACACGCTTCAGCAGAAGCTGGATGACCGCTTCCCCGGGAACGAGTTTGAAACCGGCTACAGCGACCACGCCGTGACCAGCGCCGCCTGGTGTCTCCCGGATCAGAAGGAGGAGCTGATCGGCGCCTACACAAAGCTTCTTGCCGCCCACGGTAAAAGCGCCATGGCCTCGCGCCTCACGCCCGGCGTCCGCTTCATAACATCGGACACCGGCATCGCCTCAGCCAAGGTCTCCGCGCTGCTCCTTGGTGGTCAGCATCCGATCCATATCGGCAGCTGCATCGCGGTGGATCACCGCCATCAGACCACCGTCGCGGACTTTGACCGCGCGCTGGATCAGCTCTTTGCTCAATTCGGAGAATCCATTTCCCGGCTCCAGCGCCTACTGGAGGTGGAGCTGGACTACCCCGTCAACGCCATGACCCGCGTCTGCAAAAAGCTGAGCATGCCCAAGAAGGCAGCGCTGGAGGCCATCGCCATGTATGAGATGACCTACGGCGGCGGGGCGGCTACCGCGCACGACATCTTCCTTGCCATGCAGGAGATCCCCTTCATCATGAAGACCTCCGGCGCTCCGGAGAGCAAGCTGCTCTCTTTGGAGGAAAACATGGCCCGTGCCCTTACGCTCAACTGGAAGGAGTTTGACCTGGCAAAGGCGGTGGAGTACTGATGGCCTCCCCTATCATTATCTGCGACACCAAAGGGATGAGCAATGACCGCTGGCTCGAATGCCGGGCCCACGGTCCCAAGGGAGATATCGAGTACACCGTCGGCGGCAGCGACGTCGCCACGATCTTCGGTGTCTCGCCCTGGACGACGCCCCTGGAGCTCTGGATGATCAAGAAGGGACGCATCAAGCCCTCGGTCAAGGCCAACGCTCTGCAGCTGGAGATGGGGCATCTTCTGGAACCAATCGCTGCCCACTTCTATGAAGTGCGCTCCGGCAACCGGGTCTACGATGACACCTACATGTACCAGCATGCGGATCACCCCTATGCGCTGGCGGATTTCGACCGGCGCTTCGAGCGCGCCTCCGACGGAGAGCCCGGTATCCTGGAGTGCAAAAGCACGACCTACCGGCACGCCGGAGACTGGGACGACGGCGCTTTCCCGCTCTATTACGAGCTGCAGCTGCGCTTCTATCTCTCCGTGGCCGACGTTAAGATCGGCGCCTTCTCCGCCCTCTGGGGCAACAACCCGGAGAGCGATCTGGCCACGCCGGAAATCACCCGGGACATGGCCAAGGAGGATATGATCTTTGAAAAGCTCGACGAATGGATCTGGAGTCTTCGGCATGACAAGCCGCCCACAATGGCAGGCATCCCCTCAAAGCTTGCGCTGGAATCGCTCGCCAGGATCTATCAGGCGAGCAATCCCGCACTCCCGACGGTGGAGCTTCCCAAAAAGTGCGAAGCCTCTCTGCGCCGGATCCTCTCTCTGCAGAAGGATATCGACGCCTGTCAGGCGGAGCTCAAACGATATGAAGAGGAGGTCAAAGCACATTCGGTGCGAATCGCGGAACTGATGAAGGAGCATGAACACGGGGTCCTGGAGACCACGTCGGACAAGCTCCTCATCGATTTTGTCACCAAAACCAGCAGCCGGGTCAGCAGCTCGGAGCTGAAGAAAAACCATCCCACGATCTATGAGGAGGTGCTGCGCCCCAGCTCCACACGGAAGCTGAAGGTGTCGGTACAGCCCAGATGAGAAAGGATCGCATATGAAGAAGTTTTTTACGCCCGTGGATCTGCGTTCACGGGCGGCCATGATGTCATTTCTCACCGGACATTTCCGTTATTGGACCATGAACCCCTGGAACCAGTCCAGCTCATACGCCTACAATCTCAAGGTGGATCATCTGGGGCTCTCCGCCGATCTGGTGGATAAGCTCCTGGATATGCTGGAGACGGATGTGTTTCAGGCCGCCATGCAGTCCCTGCGTGAACAGTTCGGCGAAGACCACAACCATAGCTGGCAGGTCGGTATGAACGGCCGCAGCGGCGGATATCTTGTCCTCTACCAGGGCTATGCCAAGCCCAGCGGTTATAAGTCCTACTGTTGTCTCTGCGGCCAGCGTAATTACAAAAGCACGGAGGAGTCCGGCAATGTTTGCGGGCGCTGTGGAAAACCGACCCGCATCGACTACGACACTCCTCCCCTGCAGATCGGCGTCTACCCCGGAAGGGGCACCGACGACGGCGAGGATTTCGAGGACTGGAGCATGAACCGGCTGCGTGACCGCGTCCGTCTGGTTCAGGAACTGGATCGGCTGGCGGACGCCATGGTCGCGACTGCGCTGGACTACGCACGGAACTACTCCGTGGAAGACGAGGAATACCTTGTGCCCCGCACGAGAAAGATCCTCGTTGCCACCGCGTAAAGGAGGGACTCATGCTCTGTCAGTTTGAAAAGCTCCTCTACCCCAAGGATACCCACGCCGCCAGCTCCGGCAGCTACATGGTGGCGGTCTACCGCCCCTGTGAGATCGTCCGGGACAGCAGCGGGGATATCCTCCCAAACTTCAAGGCTGTGGGCTATTTCCTTCCCATCAGTGATAAGCTCCGTTACGATTTTAAGGGCCGCTGGGCCAAGAACGCCAAGCACGGCACTCAGTTTGAGGTGGACAGCTATGACGAGGTGATCATCCCCTCCCGCGAGGGCATCATCGGCTATCTCAGCTCCGGTCAGGTGAAAGGGGTCGGCCCCAAGATCGCCGAGAAGATCTATGACTCCTTCGGGGATCTGACGCTGGAGGTCCTGGATCGGGAGCCGGAAAAGCTCCTGGCTATCCCCGGCATCAGCCAACTACGCCTCAAGAAGATCAGCGACTCATATCTGGCCAACCGCGCCGCCCGCGATGTGGTAGCTTTTCTGACGCCCTATGGGATCACCGCCAACCGCGCGGTGAAGCTCTACCGGGAATACGGAAAGGACGCCATGTCCATCGTCAAGAACCATCCTTACCAACTCTGTGAGCTGGCGGGGATGGGCTTCAAGACGGCGGATCGGATCGCCGCCAGCGTGGGCTTCTCCCCCACCTCAACGGAACGTATCGACGCCGCACTGCTCTACACGCTGACGGACGCTGAGATGAAGGGGCATCTCTGTATGGAGAAGCACGCCTTTATCAGCGCCTGTTATAAGATGTTGGAGACGCCGGAGCTCACTGAGGATCAGCTTGCCGATCGGGCCGCCTATCTGGTCTCTGAGGGCGATCTCGTGAGTTACCAGGGCATGGTCTATCGGGTCGCAAACGCAAGAAACGAGGCGCGGCTTGCGGAGCTGATCCACAAGCAGCTTCAGTCTGCCTGTCAGTATGCGTATGACGACCTGGGCGCCGAGATCGACAAGGAAGAACATATCCTTCGCGTCCGCTTTGCGCAGGAGCAGCGGGAGGCCGTCAAGATGGCGCTCACGCACAACCTGTGCATCATCACCGGCGGCCCTGGCACCGGCAAGACTATGATCCAAAAGGCCATTCTGGACATCTATAAGCGCAATCAGCCCAAGAACAAGATCGTCTGCTGCGCTCCCACGGGACGCGCGGCCAGACGCATGGAGCAGTCCACCGGTGAGCCGGCCTCCACTGTGCACAAGGCTCTCGGCCTGTACACCTGGGACGGCGGCTACTACGGCTCCGTTGAGGAGTTGGACGCGGATCTGATCCTCGCGGACGAGGTTTCCATGCTGGACAACAACCTCGCGATGCACCTGTTTGAGGCAGTCCCCAACGGCAGCCAGCTCATACTGATCGGCGACGCTGACCAGCTTCCTTCTGTGGGTCCCGGTGCCGTACTCAGCGAACTGCTCGCAAGCGGCCGGATCCCCGTTGTTCGTCTCGATCGGGTCTTCCGACAGAACGCCGGCAGCCGGATCGCAGTCAACGCCAAGCTGATCCGCCACGGTACGCTCAGTCTGGAGTACGGTCCGGATTTTCAGTTCCACCAGTCCCCGGATCTGAGTGAGTCCGCCGAGCGGATCAAGGAGCTGTACCTGCAGGAGGTCGGACGATACGGTCTGGACAACGTGGCGCTTCTCTCTCCCTATCGGCAGAAAACCGAAACCGGAGTCAACGCTTTGAACGAAGTCCTTCGAGATTCCGTGAATCCGCCGGCTCTTTATAAGAGAGAGGTATCCTGCGGCAAACGTCTCTTCCGCGAGGGCGACAAGGTCATGCAGACCCGCAACCATGACGATATCAGCAATGGGGACATCGGTATGATCACCAAGATCATCCCCACGCAAAATGATGTGACCGTCCATGTGGATTTCGGCGACGGACGGATCAAGGAGTACGACTCGGCCTATCTGGAGATGCTGGATCACGGCTATGCCACAACGATCCACAAATCCCAGGGCTCTGAGTATCGCTCTGTCATCATCAACCTGCAGTGCGCGCACTCCATCATGCTCACCCGCCCCCTGATCTACACCGCCATCACCCGCGGCAAGGATAGGGTCATTCTGGTGGGCGAGCGCCGTGCTCTTTGCATTGCCATCATGAAAACCGACACGGAAAAACGCGGCACCTGCCTTGCCTATCGGCTGCAGGCGCTGGATCAAGAATGAAGGGAGCAAATCCATGGCAACCGTACTTTCTCAGTATCAGGACCAGCAGAAAACACTGCTGGACAGGCTTAACGCGGGGAAGCTCTCCCCGCCTGAGCTGCTCGCTCTTCAGGAGCTCAATTATCGGATCAGCGTCCTGCAGACCATGCAGGCCTATTGCAAAAGCGCGCCCGTCACCACCGACGTGAACGCGCTCGGCTATCATTTTCAGCTCGTCAGCTCCAGCCTGCGCTTTCTTCTCACCGAACGGAAGTTTGGGCCCAAAGCTGATGAAAAGGGCATGAAGCGCCGCGAGACGGCGGCGAGCTCTTTGGAGGCTGTTTTTTCCGATCAGAGCCGCCGTTTTCAGAGCTTCACGCCCTCGGCGCCGGAAATCTATCGGGAGAGCGTGCGAAAGCTCATCAACACCGTGCTCCCCGCCTGGATCACCTATCGCACATCCTACATCAACATTGAGGAGGCAATCTCATGAGCCAGAATAACGACTCGACTATCATCGGCAGCATCAACGCTGTGGAAGGCTTCGACCCTGTCCCCTACGCTGTGGACTATACCGATCTCACCACCGGTGAGACCCGCAAGCGTCTCCCGGCCATGATCCAGATGGCCTGGTTTCGGCTCAAGTACCCGGAGGGAAAGATCTCGGTAGAGGTCTCTCCCGGGCATGACTGCTTTGTGGCAAAGGCCCGGGTCTATCCCAGCTACAAGGATCCTATCGATTCCTATCTGGCGGAAGCGACCGCCTCCCGCGGACGCTGCCAGGATAAGCCCTCGGTGTCCCCCCGAGAGTGGGCTCAGACCGCGGCTGTCGGCATCGCACTGCGGAACGCCGGCTTCGGTCTGCAGTTCGCGCTGGCCGGAGAGGATTTCAGCAGCAACGCGCCGGATGAATTCGCCCTGGAGATCAGCGCGGACATCCCGGATCAGCCCCCTCCTACTCAGAACACGCCGAAAGAGGCGCCGCCTCCTCCGAAGGAACTGAGCTTCGAGGAGAAGCTGGAAACCGCCATGAAGCAGCCCTGCCCGATCACAAAGTTTTCCGGGAAGACGCTGGGCGATCTCATTTCCCTCGATCCGAAGGCACTCGTGTGGATCGCAAAGAAGTTTACCCAGTCTAAGGAGATTTCACAGGCGGCCAAGCTTATCTGTGATTATGCTCTGGAAGCCACCGCATGAAATCAGGGGGGGATGGCGAAACGCCATCCCCCGGGAAGGACTCTCTATGGAGACATACAGAATATCTGATGTGGTCGGTCTTCTCGGCCTGCCTCCCGCGCCAAACGGGAAAGCCTCCTACTACATCCCCTGCCCCTGCTGCGATCACGGCAAGAAAGAACGCCACCTGAACATCAACCTGCAAAAAGACGTCTTCCGCTGCCCGCGCTGTGGGATCTCCGGCGGTATCTTCGACCTGTACTCCCTATTTACCAATACGCCCAGAGATTCCGTCCGCGCTATCCTGGCGGAGCGACTGGGCGGTGGAGAAACGCGCAGATCTGCTCCTTCCATTCCGGAGGCGCAGGAATGCCCGCTCACAGATATCAACACGCGCCATGAGACCTACACTGCTCTTTTGAAGCTGCTTTCTCTCGCGCCGGACCACCGGGACAATCTCCTGTCCCGCGGCCTCACAGATGACGAGATTACAGCTTATGGGTATAAATCCACCCCAGTCGTCGGGCTCACAGCGCTGGCCAAGCAGTTGCAAAACGAAGGGCACTACCTGGCAGGAGTTCCCGGTTTCTTTCGGACGAAAGACGGTAACTGGACCTTTATCTGCGAATCAAGGGGGATCCTGATTCCCGCGAGAGATATGAATGGACGTGTCCAAGGACTGCAGATCCGTAGGGACAGCTCGGTCAAGGGCAAGTTCCGCTGGATCTCCAGCGTTGGGAAAGACGACGGCTGTCCCTCGGAATGCTGGACGCATCTCCGCGGCCCTGTCTCCCCCTCTCTGATTCTCACCGAGGGACCTATGAAGGCAGATATCATCTACTCACTCAGCGGACTGACCACCCTAGCCGTTCCTGGCGTCAACAGTCTCAATCATCTTGAAGAGTCTCTGCTGAGCATGAAGGATCGCGGGCTCTGTGAAATCTATACCGCCTTCGATATGGACTATATGGCAAACTACCATGTCCAGCAGGGCTATGCGAACCTCTACGGCATACTGGATCGTGTCGGTCTTCCCTACGGAACATACCTCTGGGACCCGAGATACAAAGGCCTCGACGATTACATCTGGCTGTCCCTGATGCAGTCACATCGCAATCTATGACAACAGGCGGAGCACCACGCTCTGCCTGTTTTTATGCGTATTTTCAGTTGCGAATACGTATTTCGGATCGTGTAATCAAACGAAATCTTAATTTGGAGGTGCTGCTATGCTTATTGCAGTCGATCACGGAAATTATGCCATCAAGACGCCGAACTTCAGCTTTGTCTCTGGTCTCGCAGAACACACAGTTCGTCCGCCGCTTACCGACGAGGTTTTGGAGTACGACGGCCGCTATTGGACGCTGGCGGGAAAACGGATCAGCTATATGCGGGACAAAACGCAGGACGATCGCTTCTTTATCCTCACACTCTTTGCCATTGCCAAAGAGTTGGAGAAGCAAGGCGTCTCCCCTTCTCTCTGCTCTGTTGATCTCGCCGTAGGCCTTCCTCCGGAGCATTACGGGGTGCTGAAGGATCGCTTTGCCAAATACTTCAAGCGTGCCAATGCCATTCGCTTTACCTACAAAGATAGACCATACATGATCGGCATCAACCGTGTGATGGTCTTTCCTCAGGCCTATGCCGCCGTGATTCCCAACAGTTCGGCAGTTGTAAAAACGATGCGTATGTTCATCATTGACATTGGCGGCTATACCACCGACGTGCTTCTCCTCCGCTACGGGAAGCCCGATCTTCAATTCTGCCGCTCTCTCGAAACAGGCATCATCACCATGAATAACGAGATCATCCGAAAGGTAAACGCCCTGCACGATCTCATGATCGACGACGAGCATATCAACGCCGTGCTGAGCGGTCAGGAAACGATCCTCTCCCCTGCCGTGATAAAGACGATCACCGAGGCCACCGCCCTCCATGCCAGCAGCATCCTCAATCAGCTGCGAGAGCTGCAGATAGATCTGCGCTCCAACCCCGCCGTATTCGTCGGAGGTGGCAGTCTCCTTCTGCGGCCGTTTATCGAGCGCTCGCCTCTCGTGGCGAAGGCGGACTTCATTGACTCCCCGGCTGCAAACGCAATCGGCTATCAGATGCTTGCCAGGGCTGCTCTGCAGGCTGGGCGATAAGCGTCATGAAGAAAGACGGCAAATACCGCTTCACCCTCCAGTTTCCTGCTGTAACCGATGAGCAGATCGCAGTGGGTGAGTTACTGGAAAGTATGGGCAACCGCAAAAGCGCCTTGATCGTGGAAGCCGTCCGCGCGTTCTTTGATAATCACCCGGATTTTTCTGCTGATCTCGAATTTCGCAAGAAAGGTAAACACGGAATAAGAACCGAAAGAATGGCTGAAAATGATATACAAGAGCCTCATGATCAGACGAACTCTGAAGCCCGTATTCATGCGCAGATAACCGATGAACACCAGACTTTTGGAGTGCCTGTGAATGCAATGCTTGACTATCTGAATGTGTTCTTACGACCTTAAGCAAGTCGCTTCTCAGCTCACATCCCTTCTTTCGACAGATTTTTCTGTCGTTTCGTGCCATAATTTGTTCCCTGCTGCACAATGGTTTCGTAGGCAAGGAAATTATAAGAAAGGGTATCCATAGAAAAAGAGAGATGAGCAACTCCATTATTACGGCACGGGTTTCGGGCAATCTTAACGAAGCGTTTATCAAAGTCTTCGGCAGGAGAAAAATCAAGATATTTACCTGCGGTGAATTGGATGAGGTCATTCCCTTCGTCTCCAGCGAAGAATACTATCTGGTCGTTGTTAACGCTGAAGGCTTGGATTTATTTACTGTCCAAGCCTTCATACGCGAGGTGCGTTTAAAATCTTTTATCCCCATCCTTGTATTAGCGGATTTCGAGCACGTCGCCTCCATTCTGGAAGACGGCGCAGATGCCTGCATCCACTGCTCAGCAGATCAATTTACGATACTGAGCCATGCCATGGCACTAGGCCGAAGATATGCAGCATATGACGACGCCTTAAGAAGTCAGGATATCGTCAGAAATATCCGTCGCGGAAACTTGGCGCTGGATCCCCTTCGTTACCGAGTTACTCAATCCGGTCAGGAGATTTCCCTTACGCGACAAGAGTATAAGCTGCTCCACCATTTCATGGAGAATCCCGGCATTGTACTTACTCCTGAACAAATCTGCGAGACGATCTGGGGGACAGAGTACGATTACAACCGCGATATCTCATCTGTTGTTGCCAAGCTAAGAAAAAAGCTTTGTGACAACAGCGTTTCTCCTACCTATATTCAGACTGTTCACGGTATAGGGTATCGTTTCTTGCAATCTTAGGCCCTTTGTCGAACGCTGTATGAAATTGCGGTATTATTCGGAAAGAATCCGGCTTTTTTACGGGAAAAAGTCAGATTTGTAGCATATACTCGCTCCTATCTTCATGATGGGAGCGAGTTGTTCTGTCCAGCGCTATTATTCGGCCTATCTGTCAAGGCGAAGGTCGATGGAGAAATGAACTGAATAGCACAAAACGGGTGCTGTTGATCTTCCGGTCAACTGCGCCCGTTTTTACTTCGACCTTATTCTACTCATTTCTTTATCGAAAGCACATGGCTTTTGTCAAATTCTGTTTCTCCCCTTCTATCAAACTTCCTCGCGGTCCACCCCTCCACAACATTTTTCAAAAATTCTTGTGGAGGTAAAAATGAAAACAGCAATCACGGAATCGCACGATGAACTGCGCGCCCGCTTTACAGCATGGCTCGAAACGACGATATATAGGGCGAGGCTAAAATACATCCATAAAGAAGAACGGAATATCCCGACTGTCTCTCTGGAATCTCTGTCTGATTCTTGTCTCTATACCTATGATGAGCCGTCCAGTTACAGTTCAACCGTTTCACAATTTGACTTTGAGGAGGAACGTCTGGCAAATGCCTTTGCGAATTTACCCATCAAACGGCAGCAGATCCTGACCATGCTTTTTGTAGAGGAAAGGAAGCCTGAAGAGATCGCACGGATTCTCCACTGCTCTGCTCAACATGTTTACGATCAGCGCTATCAGGCTTTGCGGAAGCTCCGAAAGGCACTCACCGAGGAGGACACATGAAATCCGATCAGTTCAACTACATACTGAAATCCGCCGTTGCCGGCAGTCATGAGGCGCTTGAGATTATTCTTAAGATGTACGAGCCCTTGATTCACAAGCACAGCATGGTCAATGGGAAACTCGACGAAGACCTTCGTCAATATATCATGATACATATCGCTTTAAACATCTCGAAATTCCCTCTATAACCGCATTTACCGCCCTTCAATTCGAAGGGCGGTAAAATATTTTTTGCGTAGCATTCGAGATTTTGTTTCCAAGGAGGCTCTTTAAGAGTGAAAGCGTCCTCATGCAACTGCACCTTGATAACTTCATACACTCACCTCCAAAAGTCCGGATCGCGAGCGGCCCCCTTCAGCCCGGCAAGCTGAACGCAGGCAATAATGGCAGGCGGCGCCTGTCTTTCGCCATGACCGATCCGGAGATCATAAGACTTCCGTAACTCGCGGCCCGGCCATAAAGAAGGCGGGGAGATGAAAATCTATGGACCTGCCAGCCACAGGCGGAGGTGAACAATACCACAATTAGAAAGGAAACACCATGAATCTATCTACGATCAAAAGCTATGACGAGCTGCCGCTCACCTTAAATGCGCCGCAAATAGCCAGTGTGCTGGGGATATCAAGGTCATGCGCCTATGCTTTGCTGCACCGTAAGGATTTCCCGACCATTGTGATAGGCCGCCGCCTCATTGTCAGCAAATCGAAATTCATCATGTGGCTGGAGTCCCATGACGAGGAGACACTGAATTCTTTGTCATGATTTTTGTCCATGTGTTGCGTTTACGTCCGAAGAAACGTATAATTATTACAGGTTTTGAGATCCGATTCAAAAAATCTGTAGAAAGAGAGGTCACAGTGTCCAAAAGCTCAAGAGCCGCAAACGGAGCCGGATATATCCGGAAACGTTCCGACGGCCGATGGGAAGGCCAATACTCCGCAGGCTATGATGATAAGACCGGCAAGCCGATTCGAAAATCTGTCTACGGAAAAACGCAAAAAGAAGTCCGCCAAAAAATATCTAAGGTATCTACTGAGATTGATGAAGGTACCTACCTGGAGCCCTCCAAGATGACGCTCAGTGACTGGCTGGATATTTGGCTCAAGGAATACACCTTTGACAAAAAATATTCCACTGTCAAAGGGTATAAAGCTCAGATCAAAAAGCACATTCGCCCGGGGCTCGGAAAATACAATCTCAGTCAGATCAACCCCATGCTTCTGCAGCGATTTTTCAATAAGCTCAGTGAACCTGACGACGATGGCAATGTTCTGTCTGCAAAGAGCATCAAAAATGTCCACATCATTCTGAGTGGAATCATGGAGCAAGCCGTTGAAAACGAGATGATTGCGAAAAATCCATGTAAAAAAGTCAAGCTTCCCAAAGTTGAGAAGAAAGAGATCGTGCCCCTGACAGATGAGCAGGTAAAGAATTTCCTGGAGCTTATTTCCTATGACGAGATCTACGGTTGTCTTCTGAAAGTGATCGTATTCACGGGTCTCCGATTGGGTGAAGCCATGGGACTGACTTGGGATTGTGTTGACTTTGAAAAAGGGGCCCTGCATATCAACAAGCAGCTGCAGCGCAGGCCGCAGAAAGACGGCGGCTCCACGCTCACATCTGTAAAAAGCGGAAAGCCGCGTGTGCTCCGTCCGGCTCCATTTGTAATGCAGCTCTTGAAAGTGCGATATACCGAGCAGATCATGCAAAAGAGCAGAGCTGCTGAAGCATGGATCGGGTGGAACACCGAAGAGGAGCATAAAGTATCTCTCGTCTTTACCAATCTGAATGGCGGTTACCTGACTCCAAAGCGCGTATACTTACATTTCAAATCTGCCGCAGAAGAAATCGGCGCTCCAAAAGCGCGTGTTCATGATTTGAGACATACGTATGCAGTCTTATCCTTGCAAAACGGCGATGATGTCAAAACCGTGCAGGAGAATCTTGGCCATGCCTCCGCCGCGTTTACCCTGGACGTGTACGGACATGTCTCAGATAAAATGAAGCAAGACAGCGCAAAAAGGATGGAGGAATATATCAGGCGGATCAATGCCTCCGGATAACAATTGCGGTCAAACTGCGGTCAAACAATTTGACCCCTTTTGAATCGATCACTTTTCAAGGGCAAAACTTGTGTATAACAGCAAAAATCGCCTTGAAACTTAACATTTCAAGACGATTTCTGGCAGGGGAAGAAGGCTTCGAACCCTCGGCCTACGGTTTTGGAGACCGCCGCTCTACCAGCTGAGCTATTCCCCTATATGAAACTGTAAACCGAATCAACGTACAGAGAAGCAAGCTTGATTCGGAGAAGGAGGAAGGACTGAAAATTCTAAGCGTTAGCATTCACGCCGACGCGATCCATTCATAGCACTTCCGACACGTTGGTGGACCGTCAGGGACTCGAACCCCGGACCGACCGGTTATGAGCCGGCTGCTCTACCAACTGAGCTAACGGTCCAT
>JAFTGE010000104.1 GCA_017458085.1 Oscillospiraceae bacterium | reverse complement strand
TAGTAATCATAACATACAAAAGGAGAGATTTCAAGGAAAACCGCATAGAATTATCAGAAAATGGTATTTTATCTCTCCGCCGCAGCCGGGGTCTCCTCCGCCGTCGGAGTGGAAGTGGGCTGGGCTGCCTCCTCTGCGCGCATAAGGGCAGCGAACTGCTCCAGCTCGCTCACGCTGCATGCGGCGGCAAAGGTTTTTTCATCGTCGGACAGCTCGTAGTACACATCCTCACCGTAGATATAGACGGTCACCGTCTGCTCATCGCGGTAGGGATCGCTGGGCATATAGTGGATAGTTACCTGTTTGTCCGCCTCGCCTTCGGGCAGGTCTTTTTCCTCCCCGTCCAGCAGCGCCATCAGCTTCTTGTAATTTTCATCTCCATAGACGTGCACGCCGGTTTTCTTTACGTCCGAAGCTGCGCCCTCCTCTGCCTCCGCCGATTTGTCATCCGGCGTCTCGGGTTCGTCACTCGCCGTCTCCGCCGCTGCCAGTGACGGGGCAGCCAAGCGGAAGCGCGGCGCCATACTTTTCAGGCTCGGCTTCGGCTGTTCGCTCTCCGCGGGCGCCTCGTTCAAAGCCGGGGCTGCGGTCACGGCACTCTCCGCTGTCGGGGCGGCAGCGGCCTTATCTTCAGCCGGCGTCACGGCCCCCTCTGTCATTTCGGCGCTCTCCGAATCGGCCTCTGCCTCAACAGCTCCGGTGTCCGTCGACGCACGTTCTTCGACCGTCTCGGTCACATCGGCCGTCGGCTGGACGCTCTCCTCTATCACCACAGGTGCCGTCGGTTCTTCCGCGGCCGCCGTCTCGACCGGCTTTTCCGTCGGCTTGACTGTCGGCTCCGCCGTACGGACGGGTTTTGCCGCAGCCGTCGGCTGCGCCGCTGCGCTCTCCGTCACCGGGGTCTCCGTCGATGCCGGCGTGGCCGGCTCATTCTTTGCCACCGCCGTCGGTACGGGGCTGGCAGGAAGCGCTTCTTCCTCTGCAGCGGCAGCGGGCGCTTGCTCCACAACGGCAGCTCCGTTCTGAGCCGGGGCCAGCTGCTCCACCTCCTGCGCGCTCATGGTGACCTCACCCGCGCGCTCAGCGGGATTCAGCCCTTTCGCGGCAAACAAGACCAGCGCCGCGCATGCGGCGGCGGTCAGTATGGTTTTGTAAATCCCACCGCGACGGCGGCGGTTCTGCTTTTCAATGGCGCTGCGGCGAACGCCGGCCATAATGTTTTCGTGCAGGCCCTCAGGCAAGGGTTCGGTTTCCTCGCCCAGGATCTCGGACAGATCATGAAACACTGCATACATCGCGTTGCAGCGAGAGCAGTCCTTCATATGCGCCATCAGGGCCGCGTACTCGTCTCTGTTCACTTCGCCGTCAACGAGTCTGCTGATCAGTTCCTGATAGTACTCGCAAGAATTCATGACTTCTCACCGCCTTCCACTCTCACAGACGCTGTGAATTCCGGAATGTTCCCATCCTCGATCAAAAAAGCGCACAACTTTTTTCGCGCCCGGAAAATCCGGGACTTGACCGTGCCAACCTCCAGTGTCAGCACCGACGCAATTTCCTCATAGCTCAGCCCCTGGATCTCACGCAGCAGCAGAATCTGCCGGTATTCTTCGTTCAGGGCGTTGAGTCCCCGTCGCACCGCGTCGCGGGTCAATCCGCGCTCCAGCAGCACCTCAGGCGACTGACTCTCGTCGGCGATGTCCATCTGCGTCTCTTCTCCGTCGTCGTCCTCTACCGACAGCGACAGCGTCGGTTTCCGGCTCTTGCTGCGCAGAAAGTCCAGGCAGACATTGGTGGCAATGCGGTACAGCCAGACGGAAAACTTACTGTCCCCGCGGAAATTTTGCAGCGAGTTATAGGCTTTGATGAAGGTCTCCTGCGTCATGTCGGCGGCGTCCTCGGCGTTGCCGGTCATGCGCTGGGTGATGCTGTACACGTTTTTCTCGTATTCTAGCACCAGCGTCTCAAAGGCGTTGACATCTCCCGAAAGCACCCGCTGAACGATCTGTGCCTCCTGTTCCCGTGTCAAGCCGTCACCTCCCCCGCCCTGTGCCGATACTTCCTTCAGCTCAGGTCTCGTTTGATTCCTTTACAAATTCTGTGGATGTCGTCCAGCGTTTCCACATGGACAAGCTCCTGCTTATAGATGCCGCTGTGGGCCACGCCATGCAGATACCAGGGCATTTGATGCCGGGCCTCCATGCAGGCGCGATGTTCCCCGATGCGCGCGGCCAGGGTTTCGATCTGTTCTGCGGCCAGGTCGATCCGCTCGCCCAGCGGCGGAAGATCGGGGATTTCCTCCCCGTCAATAGCGGCCTGTCCCTGCCGAAACAGCCAGGGATTCCCGAAGCTGCCCCGGCCGATCATGGCCAGGTCACATCCGGTGTAGCGCAGAATGTGCGCCGCGTCCTCGGGTGTAAAAATGTCGCCGTTGGCGATCACCGGAATTTGGACTGCCTGCCGCACCTCACGGATAATGTCCCAGTCGGCGCGCCCGGCGTACATCTGGGCACGGGTCCGCCCGTGCACCGCGATGGCCGAAGCCCCGGCGCTTTCACACACGCGGGCAAAGTCCACCGCATTGACGCTGCCGTTATCCCAGCCCTTGCGGAATTTCACTGTCACGGGGACGTCCACCGCTTTGACCACGCTCTCGATGATCTGTCCGGCCAGCGCCGGGTTTTTCATCAGGGCGGAGCCATCGCCGGATTTGACCACCTTGCCCACGGGACAGCCCATGTTGATGTCGATGATGTCCGCGCCGGAGATCTCCAGCGCCAGTCTTGCTCCCTCGGCCATGACCGCCGGCTCATGACCGAAAATCTGTGCGGCGCAGGGCTGCTCCCCTTCCGGGATATACAACAGCTCCTTCGTTTTCTCATCGCCGTAGACCAGTGCCTTGGCGCTGACCATCTCCGTGGTCGTCAGCGCCGCGCCCAGCGTCTGGCAGACGCCGCGAAAGGCGAAGTCCGTCACCCCTGCCATGGGCGCAAGCGTCAGGTTCCCCCGCAGCGGAACGCCGCCGATGGTCACCATGTCAGATCCAGCCCCACCGGGCAATGGTCGCTGCCCATCACCTCGGGCAGAATGTACGCGTCCTTGATATTGTCGCGCAGCCGGTCAGATACGACAAAGTAGTCGATGCGCCAGCCGACGTTCCGCTCCCGCGCCGCGGCCCGGTAGCTCCACCAGGAGTAGGCGTCGGTCTTGTCGGGGTACAGGCTGCGGAAGGTATCGACGAAGCCCGCGTCCAACAGCGCGGTGAACTTCTCCCGCTCCTCGACGGAAAAGCCGGGGTTACCCACGTTGGTCTTGGGGTTTTTCAGATCGATCTCCTCGTGGGCCACGTTCATGTCGCCGCAGACGATCACGGGCTTGACTGCGTCCAGCGCGCAGAGATAGGCCCGGAAATCGTCCTCCCATTGCATGCGGTAGTTCAGCCGCCGCAGGCCATCCTGGGAGTTGGGGGTATAGACGCAGACCAGATAGAAGTCCTCGTATTCCAGCGTGACGGCACGGCCCTCATGTCCATGCTCCTCCACGCCGATATTGTGCCGCACGGACAGCGGCGTGTGCTTGGTGAAGATCGCTGTCCCGGCATAGCCCTTTTTCTCGGCATAGCTCCAGTAGCTCTCATAGCCGGGCAGATCGAGCTCGATCTGTCCCTCCTGCAATTTCGTCTCCTGAATGCAGAAGAAGTCCGCATCCAGCGCGAAAAAGATGTCCTCGAAGCCTTTCTTCTGCGCTGCACGCAGGCCGTTGACATTCCAGGAAATGAATCTCATGCGTCCTTCTCCTTTCGGTTGGCCTCCATGCTCTCGCCGTATCCGCGGGCGTCGGTCAGGGAGGCGTTGCGCAGCCGGGGCACAGGCCCTGCCGCGGTGCCTCGGGTCGCCTCCGTTTTGGTGGCAACCAGGCGGTTGATCTTCATCCCCTGGGCGCAGAACTTGGCCTCATAGTCGGTCATAACGCCGACTGTACCGTTTGCATGCAGATCGTTTGTCACCTCGGAAAGCGCCCAGCCTTCGGCCTCCATCTGCTCGATGGACCACTGAAACAATGGGGTGTTATCGGTCTTAAAGTGGATCTCTCCCCCCACCGGCAGCAGATCGCCGTACAGCCGCAGAAAACCGGGCGAGGTCAGGCGGAGCTTGGCGTCCCGGCTTTTTGGCCAGGGATCGCAGAAGTTGATGTAAAGGCGCGCCACCTCGCCGTCGGCAAACATCTCCTTGAGGTTCTTGGCGTCGGCATCAATAAAGCGCACATTTTCCAGTTCCCGGTTTTTGACCCGCTCCATGGCGAGGATCATGGCATCCGGCACCCGTTCCAGCGCGACATACAGTGTCTCCGGCATGGTCTCGGCGGTGTCCGCGGTGAAGCGGCCCTTACCGCAGCCCAACTCCAGATACACCCGCTCACAATCGGGGAAGCTCTCAAGCCATTTTCCCCGCAGCTGGGCAGGATCTTCTATCAGAAATGCCGCGCACTTGGCCATGCGCGGTCCGAGATTCGCTCTCTTTCGCATTCTCAAGGTTGAATCACACTCCTCGTTACAGGATAACACAAGCGGGAAAAAACATCAATCGTCAAAAACCTAAAGACTTCCTTAAGATTTTGCCCCGCAAAAAACTCCTTGCGCCGGAGAAGCGGATGTTGTATAATAACGGCGCTTCAGAAGAAACGGCAGACAGCAGGTTCCTTCTGGCGATAACCGGGTATAGCGCAGTTGGTAGCGCGGGTGGTTTGGGACCATCAGGTCGGGGGTTCAAGTCCCTCTACTCGGACCAAAAATCGAGCCGGGGCTATTTGGCCCCGGCTTGATTTTTCTTTTGCAGAGGGACTTGAATCGAAGTCGAACGCCCCGGTGGGGCGTTCATCGTCCAGTGCGCACACTGGGCGATACTATGATTTTTCGCCATCTCCCGCAAGGCGAAAAATGCAGGCAAGTCCCGCTGCTTTAAGAAACTGGAAATCATTACATTTGATAAAACAGATCGGCTCTGCTACAATGGCATCGTCCTCGAGAGACGAATACCGGCAAGGAGGTCCACAAAATGTGTTATAATCTTTGGCAGCTCATTTGTATGCTTTGTGGGTTTGGCTGCTAAGCAAATCCAGCTGTAAGCAGGCAGAGTCTTCCCACACCTCGCCTGTTTGAAAACAGAATATCAGGCTGTGGAAATGTCGTTTTTCACAGCCTTTTTTAGAAGAAAGGGCAGATGTAAGATTTTCCTTGTTATGTGCCCCAAAGACTGGCCGCCCCGGACTTGTATCGTCCGGGGCGGTATGGTATAACGGGACAGAAGCTTTCATCAGAGGAGCGTAAGTGGTATGGGCGAGATCCTCTTGAAAGCCTGTGGGGTGTTTTACTCGGTGCTTTGCGTTTTCAGCATAGTGACGGGACTGATGTACGCCACCGGCAAAAAGGAGTTGAATCCGCTGGAACTCTCGGATCAGTTTATGAGCAAAAATCAGGATCCGGAGAAGCGCAAAAGGTTCACAATCAGAATGGGCTGGGTGACCTTTGTCGTGGGGATTGTGCAGGGGATCACCGCCTTCTCAATCTTCCGCGCGGGCAGCGCGGCCCTTCTCCCCAATATTATAAATTTGGGAATGTTTTCTTTCTCTGTATGATAATATTTGAATATCATTTTACCATCCAGGGATGTTGCTGCAAATATAAGTCTTAAGATTGAGCCCTTTTCCCATTCGAATCCTAGTAAAATAGAAGCAGTCGCCTCAAAAGAGACGACTGCTTCTTTGGCAGCGGGAGAAGGATTCGAACCCTCACATACGGAG
>JAFTGE010000003.1 GCA_017458085.1 Oscillospiraceae bacterium | reverse complement strand
GTGCACGCTCATCTGCTCGCCCACCTCCAGATACACGCAGCTGCCGCCGAAGGAGGCCGCCCGTGCGCTGGCGGTGACCGTGTCGTCGGGACTGATACGCCCGTCCTCAATGGCCTCGATGATCAGGAGCATGGTCATGATCTTGGTCACGCTGGCGGGGAAGCCCGTGTCATGGGCATTTTTCTCAAACAGAACGTCGCCGGTCTCCTTCTCCATCAGCACCGCGCAGGGCGCAGAGACCGTCAGCGCCGGGCCCGGCCCCTCGGCCCAGGCCTGACCGGTAAAGAACAACGACAGGATAAGCACGAAACAAAAGATACGCTTCATGGCAGCCTCCAGGTTCAGGATTCTGCTCTGAGACTATGAATGACAAAACGGTAATATGCACAGGTTTACACGATTATGTATATTTCGACTTATTTTTACAAAATATGCATGAGCGAAAGGTGAACAGAATTTGAACAAACGAAATGTTTTCAACACTTTCAACAGACTTTTCAACAAGGTGCACAAAGAAAAATGACGGCGTATAGTCAAAAATAGGTTTACATAAGACGATTACAGGTGCTGTAACCAATTGCAGTGGGGCCGCCAACAAAAATTAACAACTAAAATATTGACGGCGGTGGGCGCAGCCAGTAAAATAGTACCAGCGGCCGGACGGGACTGCCGGCCGGACAATGGAGGCTTTGCGGATGAGACGGCATTTTAAATGGGATCGAAAGTATCTCTACTGGGGGATCACCGCGTTTTGTGTGGTCGCCTGCGCAATTTTGTTCTATATGGCGCTGAACTATATCGGCTATGTCGGCAGGGCGCTCAAGGCGCTGGTGCGGATCCTCAGTCCCTTTATCTGGGGCCTGGTGATCACCTATCTGCTCAACCCGCTGGTACAGCTGCTGCACCGGAAAACCTTCGGCCCTCTGTGCGCCCGGCTCTACGCAAAAAACAAACGCTCTGACGGGCAGGGGCTGGCGCGCGGCTTGTCGGTGCTGCTGGCCGAGATCTTCATGGTGGCGATTATTACCGCGCTGTTTTATCTCATCATCCCCCAGCTGTACAGCAGCATTGAGACCATCGTGGTCAACTCCCCCGTTTACATCGAGCGGGTCACCGATTGGGTCACCCGTATGCTCGCGGACTTCCCCGAGGTCGAGGCCTATGTGGAGCAGACCCTGGGCGATGTCAACTCCGACCTGATCTCCTGGCTCCAGACCACGGTGCTGCCCGGCCTGGGGAGTCTGCTGTCCAATGTGAGCATGGGCGTGCGCTATGTGGTGACGGCGGTGTATAACCTCGTCATCGGCATCATCGTGTCCGTGTATCTGCTCAGCGGCATCGAAACCTACGGCGCCAACGCCAAGCGGATCCTCTACAGCGTGCTGACCGTGGAGGCCGCCAAGAAGCTGCTGGACGGGCTGGATTTCACCAACCGCACCTTCATCGGCTTTCTCAACGGAAAGCTGCTGGATTCGGCCATCATCGGCATCATCTGCTATATTGTATGCGCCATCCTCAACATGCCCTTTGCCCTGCTGGTCAGCGTCATCGTGGGTGTGACGAATATCATCCCCTTCTTCGGCCCCTTCATCGGCGCGGTACCCAGCGCCATCATCATCCTGATGGCCAACCCGCCCAAGGCGCTGGTCTTTGTCATCTTCATCATCATCCTTCAGCAGGTGGACGGCAACATCATCGGCCCCAAGATCCTGGGCAGCTCCACGGGAATCACCGGCTTTTGGGTCATGTTCTCCATCATCCTGGGCGCGGGACTGTTCGGCTTCTGGGGGATGCTGCTGGGCGTGCCGGTGTTTGTGGTGATCTACACAGCCATCAATAACAACATTGACAAAAAGCTGAGGCGCAGCGATCTACCAGTTACCACCGGGGAATACCGAAACCTGGACTATATTGACCCGATTACACTGGAACCGATTCCGAAGGAAGACAGGAAGAACTGAAAATGCCAAAACCCGCCGCGGATTGTGTTCCGCGGCGGGTTTGCTGTCAGGTGTTCAGCGGTGGGCCAGGGTCGCGTGAGCGTCGATGAGGGCGGTGATGAGCGCGTCCACGTCCTCGTCGGTGGAAAAGCGGCTAAAGCCGACGCGCAAGGCCCCGTCGATCAGGCGCGGCTCCATGCCGATGGCCTCCAGCACATGGCTGCGCGCCCCCTTCTTGCAGGCGGAGCTGCGGGAGACATAGATTTCCCGGGCCTCAAGGAAGTTCATGAGCACCTCGCTGCGCCATCCGGGGAGGGAAAGACTGAGAATGTGCGGGGCGGCGGTGTCAACATACTGCAGTCCCGGAATCGCGGCGGCAAGCTCGGTTGCGGTGCGCGCCTTGAGCGCGGCCATCCGCGCGGCGTTTTCCGCAAGGCCCGCCTTCGCGATGCGGCAGGCTTCGCCAAAGGCGGCGATCTGGGGCATGGCCTCGGTCCCGGCGCGGCGGCCGTCCTCCTGACTGCCGCCCAAAATATAAGGACGGAGCCGCAGCCCCTTGCGGATATACAGCGCGCCGACGCCCTTGGGGGCGTGGATCTTATGGCCGCTGACACTGATAAGGTCGGCCCCGAGGGAAGCGGGAGTGAAGGGAAGCTTCATAAAAGCCTGCACCGCGTCCACGTGAAGCAGAGCGGGGGAGTGGGCCCCCTTTATCGCCCGAGAGACGGCGGGAATATCGGTGACTGCGCCGGTTTCGTTATTGACCAGCATCAAAGAAACGAGTATAGTATCAGCGCGGAGCGCGTTTGCCACCGCCTCGGCGGGGATGGCCCCGGTGGAATCGGGCCTCAGCCAGGTGACCTCATAGCCGCGGCGCGTGAGCTCCTCCATGGATTTTCGCACCGCGTCATGCTCCACGAGGGAGGTGATGATGTGCTTCCCCTTGCGGCGCATGGCCTCGGCGCCCTCGAGGATGGCCCAGTTGTCGCTCTCGGAGCCGCAGGAGGTGAAGACCAGCTCCGCCGGGGCACAGCCCAGCGCGTCGGCCACGGATTTGCGGGAGGCGTCCAGCAATGCCTTTGCCTCGCGCCCCTTGGTGTAGGTGGAGCTGGGGTTGCCGTAGATCTCTGTCATGGCTTTGAGCGCTGCTTCGGCGGCTTCCGGGCAGACGCGGGTGGTGGCGGAATTATCCAGATAATGTTCCATGTTGATGTACTTCCTTTTTGGAATAGGAGAAAGGTATGAAATATATTATAGCGACTCTCGGCTGTAAGGTCAACCAGTACGAGACCCAGGCCATGGAGGGCTTCCTCATGGAGCGCGGCCACGAGCGGGCCGTGCCGGGGGAGTGCGCCGACTGTGTCATCGTCAACACCTGCGCCGTCACCGCCGAGAGCGGGCGCAAGTCCCGCCAGACGATCCGCCGCCTGCGGGATGAAAACCCCGGCGCGCTGGTGGCGGTCTGCGGCTGCTACTCCCAGGTGGAGCCGGACGCGGTGGAGGCCATCGGAGCCGACGTGATCTTCGGCGCGGCGGAGCGGGAAAAGCTCATCGACGCCATCGAGGAGGCAAAGAAAACCGGCGAGCGCCGCCGCGAAATCGACAAGCCCTTCCAGCGCCGTGAATTTGAGGCCCTGCCGGCGGGCGCGGTGGACCACCGCACGCGCGCCATGCTGAAGATTCAGGACGGCTGCGTCAACTTCTGCACCTACTGCATCATCCCCTATGCCCGGGGCAGACTGCGCAGCCTGCCGCTGGCCGACGCCGCGGCCCAGACGAGGCGGTTGGCCGCCGAGGGCTACCGGGAGATCGTGCTGACGGGCATCGAGGTCGCCTCCTACGGGGTCGACCTGCCGGGAAAGCCCGGCCTTGCCGACGTCATCGAGACGGTGGCGGAAAACGCGGGGGACATGCGCATCCGGCTCGGTTCCTTAGAGCCGACGGTGATCACCGAGGATTTTTGCCGCCGCCTGGCCGCGACGGGGAAGCTCTGCCGGCATTTTCACCTGTCGCTTCAATCCGGCTGCGACAAGACGCTCAAGGCCATGAACCGCAAATACGACACGCAGACCTTTTTTGAAAAGACAGAGCTTCTGCGAAAATACTTCCCCCATGTTGCGCTCACCTGCGATCTCATCACGGGCTTTCCCGGCGAGACCGAGGACGACCAGACCGAGACCCTGGCCTTCATCGAGCGGTGCGACTTTGCGGACATGCACATTTTCCCCTATTCCCGCCGCCCGGGGACGCCTGCCGATCAGATGCCCGATCAGTGCACGAAGGCGGTCAAGGATCGCCGCGCGCATGAGGCGCAGGCGGTCGGCAGCCGGATGCACGCGAGGTATCTCGCCGCCTGCGTGGGGCAGACGCTGCCGGTGCTGTTCGAGTCGGAGGAGGGGGGCTTCGCCACCGGACACAGCGACACCTACATGCTGGTGAAGGCGCCGGGCGCGGATCTGCGCGGCCAGGTGCGAAATGTCCAAATCACCGCCGTCGACGGCGAGGGTCTGGTCGGAGAATTTGTATAAGTTAAATGATTGACGCGCGGGGGAAAGCAGTGTAAAATAGCCCATTGAGCTTGACAAAAAGCTCATTTCTGACAGAAACGGAGTGGATCGGTATGACAAGAGATCAGGTCTATAACTTTGCGGCGGGGCCGTCGGTGCTGCCCGAAAGCGCGCTGAAAACGGCGCAGGCGGAGCTGCTCAACTTCCGGGGCAGCGGTATGTCCGTCATGGAGATCTCCCACCGATCCGCCCTGTTCCAGGAGGTTTTTGACAGCGCCCAGGCTAAGCTGCGCAGGCTGATGAACGTGCCGGATACGCATGAGATCCTGCTTTTGCAGGGCGGCGCGACCACGCAGTTTGCCGCCATCCCCATGAATCTGATCGAGGGCGGGTGCGCCGACTATGCGGTGACCGGCAACTTCTCGGCCAAGGCCGCCGAGGAAGCGGAAAAGTACGGCAGCGTACACATCGCCTGCTCCACCGCCGACACCGGCCATGACCGTATCCCAACGCAGGCGGAGCTGCGCTTCAGCCCGGAGGCAAAGTACTTTTACTACTGCGCCAACAACACCGTCTACGGCACCGAGTGGCAGTATACGCCGAGCGCGCCGTCGGCGCTGGTGTCGGATATGTCCTCGGACATCCTGTCGCGCGAGGTGGACGTGTCGAAATTCGGCCTGATTTACGCGGGCGCGCAGAAGAACATGTCCCCGGCCGGCCTGACGGTGGTCATCGTCGACAAGGCCCTTGCGGGGCGGGAGCTGCCCTGTACGCCGAAGATCCTCAGCTACAAGACCATGATCGAAACCGGCTCCCTGCTCAACACCCCGCCCTGCTGGTGCATCTACATGCTCGATCTGACGCTCGACTGGGTGGAGAAGCAGGGCGGCGTCAAGGCCATGGACGAGCTGCGCCATGCGCGTGCCGACCGGATCTACGATTTCCTCGACGGGAGCCGTCTGTTTACAGCCCGTGCCCTGCCGGGGTCGAGGAGCTATATGAACATCACCTTCCGCACGCCGAGCGCCGAGCTGGACGCGGAGTTTGTCAAAGAGGCGGCTTCGCGCGGCCTTGTCAATCTCAAGGGCCACAAGGTCACCGGCGGCCTGCGGGCCTCGCTGTACAACGCGATGCCCGTTGAGGGCGCCCAGGCGCTGCTGGATTTCATGAAGGAGTTTGAAGCAAAGCACCATGGCTAAGAAGAGAGAGAACAAGCAATTCAGAATCAGAACCATGAACACCATCTCCGAGCACGGCATCGGCGCGCTGGAAAAACACGGCTGCCTTGTCGGGCCGGACGTGGATAGGCCCGACGGCCTGCTCATCCGCAGCGCGAATCTCCACGGGGCGGCGTTCGGACCGGAGCTGCTGGCCATTGCCAGAGCCGGCGCGGGCTATAACAACATCCCCATCGAGGAATGCGCCGAGCGCGGCATCGTCGTCTTCAACAGCCCCGGCGCCAACGCCCAGGCCGTCAAGGAGCAGGAGATTGCCTCCTTTGTCATGGCCTCCCGCGACATCGTGGGCAGCATCGACTGGGTGCGCTCCATCGCTGACCGGGGCGACGAGATCCCCGCGCTGGTGGAAAAGGGCAAGTCCAGCTTTGCCGGGCCTGAGCTTCTGGGCAAGACCCTGGGCGTGATCGGCCTGGGCGCCATCGGCTCGCTGGTGGCAAACATTGCGTTGGAGTTCGGCATGACCGTCTATGGCTATGACCCCTTCATGTCTGTGCGGGCCGCCTGGCAGCTCTCGCGGGAAGTGCTCCACGCCGACGACGTGGACACCATCTTTGAAACTGCCGACTATATCTCCATCAACGTTCCCTACACCCCGGAGACGCACCACATGCTGAACGACGCGGCCTTCGCCAAAATGAAGACCGGCGTGCGTATCGTCAACGAGTCCCGCGCCGAGGTGGTCGACGATGAGGCCATGACCCGCGCCCTTGACTGCGGCAAGGTGGCCAAGTACGTCACGGACTTCCCCAATAAGACCATCCTCAAAGCCCCCAACGTGATCGCTATGCCGCACCTGGGCGCCTGCACCCCCGAAAGCGAGGACCGCTGCGCCGAGATGGCGGCGATGGAGCTGTACGACTATCTGGTCAACGGCAACATCAAAAACTCTGTCAATCTCCCGGACGCGACGCTCTCGCGCATGGGCGTGTGCAGGCTGTGCGTGCTGCACCGGAATGTGCCGCGCATGATCACCCGCATTCTGGACTTCATCAGCGACCGGAATATCAACGTCGAGCACATGATCAACAAGCCCCACGGGGAATATGCCTACACCATCGTCGACCTGGGCAGCGAGATCGGGGAGGATACCGCCGCCTCCATCCGCGCCATGAGCGACGTGCTGCGGGTGCGAGTACTGTATTGAATAAAGCGTAACGGATTGCCACACCAGTGACATCGGTCACTGGTTCGCAATGACGGGAAATCTGAAATTCTGCGCGTCATTGCGAGCCAGTGCGCACACTGGCGTGGCAATCCGTCATAAAGGAGAATCATCCATGACCGAAAAGCTCTACTATTCCGACAGCCACATGGCCGAATTTACCGCGACGGTGCTGTCCTGCGAGAAGGCGAAAAACGGCTTTGCCGTGATCCTTGACCGCACGGCCTTCTTTCCCGAGGGCGGGGGACAGAGCGCCGACACCGGCGTACTGGGCGGCGCGCGCGTGAGCGACGTGCAGGAAGCGGGCGGCGTCATCGTCCACTACACCGACGCGCCGCTCGGCGTGGGAGAGACGGTGCGCGGCACGCTGGATTTTGAGCAGCGCCTGCGTCGGATGCAGAACCACTCCGGCGAGCATATCGTTTCGGGCCTGGTGCACAGGGCCTATGGCTACGACAATGTGGGCTTTCACATGGGCGCCGACTGCATGACCATCGACTTTTCCGGCGAGCTGAGCTGGGAGGAGCTGACGGACATTGAGACCCAGGCCAACGCCGCCGTGCGGGCGAATATCCCCGTGCGCGCCTGGCTGCCCGACGCCGAGACGCTCAAAACCCTGGAATACCGCAGCAAGCTGGAGCTGACGGAAAATGTGCGGATCGTTCAGATCGGTGACATCGACCGCTGCGCCTGCTGCGCGCCGCATGTGGCGTATACCGGGGAGATCGGCGTCATCAAGATCCTCGACAGCGAGCGTCACCGCGGCGGCGTGCGCGTCAGCGTGATCTGCGGCATGGACGCGCTGGAAGACTACCGCGCGCGGCAGGAGAGCGTGACGGAGATTTCCCGCCTGCTCAGCGCCAAACGGGGCGAGGTGGGCGACGCGGTGCGAAGGGTGCTGCGCGAGCAGCAGGCCGGCAAGGAAAAAAGCGATGCGCTCAGCGCCGAGCTTGTGCGCCTGATGGCCGCGGCCGCGGGGAAGCGCGAGGGAAACCTCTGCGTCTTTACCGGCGTGCTCGATGAGATCGCCCAGCGGGAGCTGGTCAACCGTCTGGTCGGGCAGTGCGGCGGCATGGCCGCTGTGTTCTGCGGCAGCGATGAGGCCGGCTGGCGCTACATCATCGGCAGCCGCAGCGTCGATCTGCGCAAGAATACCCGCGCCATCAACGCCGCCATCAACGGCCGCGGCGGTGGCAGCCCGCAGATGATCCAAGGCCGCGCAACCGCCGGAGAAGCCGCGATTCGGGAAGCATTAGACTTGCTAATTTTTTGACAAAATAGGACAAAATGTATATAAAAAATCGGACAAAAGCGGAGCGTTTATTACAATTTTGACGAAAAGTAAATTGACAATTCGTTAACGGTTTGTTAAACTCTTTATCGGAAGAATGGGCGTGGTTTACGGTGCACGCCCGTGAGAAAAGGAAACATATTTTTGGAGGGTTATCTGTGAAAGATCTCAAGCATCTGATCTACTTTGAGAATCTGCTTCAGGAAGCCAACAACGATCTTGTCAAACAGGCCAAGGCCGACGGCAAGAGAGCGGTGGGCTACACATGTTATTTCATGCCTGAAGTGCTTCTCGATCTGCCCGGCTGCTTCTCCGTCAGACTGAGAGCGCCGCGCTGCACATCCCCCGACATTGCGACCTACTACATGTCCGGCCGTGTATGTCATTACGCCAGAAGCCTTCTCGAGCGCGCGCTTGAGGGCGGCTTCAACTTCCTCGACGCCGAGATGGCGACCGAGACCTGCACCGCCACCTGCCGCTTCCAGGAGCACCTGCAGCAGAAGCACCTCGACTCCGTCGACGATATGCGCATCATCGACAACGACGACTTCTTCTGCGAATTCTCTGACGTCCCGTTCAAAAACAACGAGATCGCCTACGAGCACTACGCCGAGCAGCTGCGCGCCCACGTGCTCAAGCCCCTGAACGAGCACTTCGGCATCGACGTCTCCGACGAGGCCATCCTCAAGGCCGTCGAGCAGCAGAACGAGGTCTCCCGTCTCATCAACGAGATCGGCGACTACCGCAAGCTCGACAATCCGACCATCACCGGCTATGAGTTCCATGTGATCCAGCTGGTGAGCCTGGCCTGCCCCAAGTATCTGATTCTCCACTACCTGCGCGAGACCGCCGAGGAGATGAAGACCCGCGAGCCCGACCAGAAGAAGGACTTCCGCTGCAAGGTCGTCCTGGCCGGTTCCGAGAACGACGACCCCGACTTCACCAAGCTGATCGAGAGCTGCGGTGCCCGCGTTGTCTGCGACCGTTACTGCTACGGCGCGGTCGAGAGCCGTCAGATCATCGACATCAAGGAAGGCGAGGACCCCGTTTACGCCATCGCCAAGCACTACCTGACCACCTCCAACTGTCCGCGCTTCATGCCCCAGGACGAGATGCGCGCCCGCAAAAAGAGAATCGCGGAGCTGGCCAAGGAGTACCACGCCGACGGCGTCATCATCGCCTCCAACAAGTTCTGCGAATACTGGAGCTACGAGCGCGTGATCGACACGGTCATTCTCAACCGTGACTTCGGTCTGCCCGTCTGCTCTATTGAGAAGGAGTACATCAACTCCGCCTCCGGCCAGCTGCGTACCCGCTTCCAGGCCTTCGTCGAGAGTGTTGAGATCAAGCAGATTCAGGAGGGCAAGTAAAGATGGCTAAGAAAAGCGTTACCAAGGCTTTAAAGGATTTCTGGTATGGCAAGCCCCATACCGCCGAGGAAGGCGGCCGCCGCATCGGTGAGCTGTATGAGCAGCCCAACGGCCTGTTCAAGCACAGAGAGTGGCGCGGTGTCAAGGACACCATGTACTACTTCTACATGATCTGGCTGTACAACTACATCTTCATGGTCAAGGACGTCATGGTCATGGGCGGCCTGGTCAACTTCGCCAAGGGCGTGTGGCGCTACCGCTGGGTCGGCCAGACCTACCTGCCCGTGCTGCACTGGTTCGACCGCGGCCTTGAGGGTATGCGCGGCGAGGCTATGAAGGCCTCCGCCTGGCACTACCGCGCCATGGTTTCCTCCACCATCCGCCAGTTCCAGCGTATGTTCGCTTCCGATACCCGTCTGCACGGCGGCAAGCAGAACGACAAGTACAAGCACAACATCGCCCACAACGAGACCGTTTGGGGCGGCGTGTTCTATCCCTGGGACGGCGAGATCACCGGCGTGCCGCTGGAGATGATCCCCTACTTCGTCACCTGCCACGTCAACTCCCACACCGTTCTCAACTACATCGACGCGGTGCAGTCCATCGGTCTGCCCGGCGACCCCTGCCCGATGTGCCAGGCCGAGTCCGGCATCTTCGTCCTGGACGACGTGCCCGATTACGCCCCCGCTGTCGTCACCTGCAACGAGGCCTGCGACGCGTCCGTCTCCACCTCCACCCTGCAGGACTGGTTCTTCGACAAGCCCCTGTTCTCCCTGCCCATGCCCATGCTCTTCGACGATCCCCTGGTCAAGAAGTACGTCATGCGCGAGATCGAGGAGCTGTGGAAGTTCGTCGAGGATCAGTACGGCATCCCCTTCAGCTGGGAGAAGCTGGTCAAGAAGCTCGAGCAGCAGAACGAGCTGCAGCGCTTCGAGTGGGAGAAGTGGGACGTTGCCGCTCACTCCGACTACTATCCCGTCAACGGCGTCGCTCAGGCGCTGTACCGTATCTACCAGACCCAGTACGGCGATTGGGAGATCTGGCACGTCACCGATAAGAAGGTCCGCAAGATCCTGGAGAAGTGTGTCTCCAAGAAGATCAACTCCTTCCCCCAGACCCGCCACCGCGTGATCGCCTGGTCCTGCGCTCCGCTGTACTACTCCAACTGGTGCACCTGGGCCTATAACTGCTGGGGCCTGAACGTCATCATCAACATGGACTCTTTGATGTTCGACATGACCATCCGCACCGACTCCTACGAGAACGCGCTCGAGGATATGGCCCAGTACCACATGTGGGCTCCCATGCGCCGTATGGCCGTCGGCGGTATGCACCACATGTTCGAGCTGTGGGATTACATGAAGCGCTTCAACTGCGACATGGTCGCCATGTACGACCAGCTCCAGTGCAAGGGCGTGCAGGGTCTGCACGGCCTGTTCGAGGACGAGTTCCGCAAGAGAAACATCAACGCCTTCTGGATTCCCCACGCGCTGCCCGACAGCCGTACCGTCTCCCGTGCGGAGATCCGCCGCCTGATCAACGACTACATGACCACCGTTATGCACGAAGAACCGCTGGATCCGTCGCTGCTTGACTTCGACGACTCCATGACGTGGTAATTGAGGAGGATTTGAAATGAAGAAATGCAAATGCACCTGCGGCTGCAAGGTCAAAAAGCTCATCTTTAAGGTGCTCGGTATCGCGCTGGTGGCCAATGCCGCGCTGTTCGCGGTCTTCTTCTTCGACCTCGACGGCAAGCTGCTGTTCAACGTGGTGGAGCCCTTCCTGAAAAAGCATTACGACGATATGGATCGTAAGGATACCCTCAAGACGCCCTACAGCATGGATAAATTCCCTAAGTACGACTATAACAGCTGATTAGAAAGACGGAGGTTACATAGACTATGAAATACTTTGGCGGATGTGACGTAGGGTCCACCTACACGAAGGCAGTCATTCTGGACGAGAACGGCAAGATGGTTGCCGACACCACCATTCGTTCCAAGATCAATTCCGAGCAGAGCGCCATCGCGGCGATGGAAGAGGTCTGCACCAAGGCCGGTCTGAAGAGCAGCAAGGATCTGGCCTACCTCATCGGCACCGGCTACGGCCGCAACAAGGTTCCCTTCGCCGACGAGAACATCTCCGAGATCTCCTGCCACGCGATGGGCGTGCACGTCACCAACCCCGACGTCAAGGCCATCATCGATATCGGCGGCCAGGACGTTAAGGGCATCAGCATCGACACCGACGGCACGGTGAAGAACTTCGCCATGAACGACAAGTGCGCCGCCGGCACCGGCCGCTTCTTCGAGGCCATGGCCCGCTCCTTCGAGCTGAGCCTGCCGGAGTTTTCCAAGCTGAGCCTGACGGCAAAGAACGTCATCCCCATCACCGCGCAGTGCACCGTGTTTGCCGAGTCCGAGGTCATCACCCTGGTGGGCGAGGGCAAGGCGACCGACGAGATCGCCGCGGGCATCGAGATGGCCGTTGCCAAGCGCTGCTTCGTCATGGCCAAGAAGGCCGGCGCTACCGACAGCATCACGCTGACCGGCGGCTGCGCCAAGAACGACGGCCTGAAGGAGGCCATCGAGCACGTGCTGAAGCTCAAGGTCGTCAACCTCAAGACCGATCCCCAGCTCATGGGTGCTCTGGGCGCTGCCGAGTACGCCCGTCAGAAGGGCCTGGCCAAGAAGTAATTAAAGCATATACACCCAAGCATCCGGCCTCGCAAGAGGCCGGATGTTTTTGCTGCAGGAAATGGATGTTGACATTTGGCACGGAATGAATTAATATGGTTTTAAATACTAGATAATATAATACGGAAAACAAGAAATTGTATAGAATTCAAAAACTATCCGCGAATACGTGTAAAGCGGACTTGAGAAATCGGCGGGTTTGTGCTACCATGCAAAAGGAATTTCCAGAGGGCACCGATTATGCGGGAATACGATTCGAGGAGATCGAAGCATGAAGACAGCCAAAAGAATGATTGCGGCTTTACTGGCGGCGTCGCTGATCGCAACGCTTGCGGGCTGCGGGCTGTTTGATACGAAAATGGCGCGGGCAGTCCAGAAAATGAGCAAGCTGGAAAGCCTGCATGTGGATTTGTCGGCTGCGGTGGTGCTGGATCTGACGGTTACACACCCGGCGCAGTCGGAGGATACCGACGCGGAGAACGCCGAGGAGACGGAGACAGCCGGGGAGACGGAGCGCGACGAAGAGCCGACAGCCACCGGGATCACGCTGCAGGGCACGGCCCGCTGCGGGATCGATTGGCTGACAAACCCGCTGCTGGCCAAGGCGGAGCTGGAGCTGACGCTGCCCGGAAACACGGATCATTACCTTGCCTATTTGGACAAGGAGGAAAGCGCGTATTATCTGTACAGCGTGCTCAACGGGGGAACGATCTGGCAGAAGTCCGGCTTTGCCGAAAATGACGGTGAGAAGGTCAAGGGCCTCAAGTACATTATCCAGGGCGCGGAGAGCTTTGAGCAGACCGGCACGGAGGTGCTGAACGGCGTCCAGACCACACGCTACGACGGACTGCTGTCCGGTGAGTACCTGGAGGGGCTGATCCGGCTGTATAAGATCTACCAGCTTCTGACCGACGGCTTCGGTATGCAGCTGGAGGCCGACGTCTTTGAAAACATGGGCGATGTGCCCGCCTCACTCTGGCTCGATGACAGCGCGGGGATGATCGTGCGCCTGGACGTGGATCTGACCGAGGCGGCGGAGCGGATCGGGGACAAGCAGATGCGCCGGCTGCGCGAGGCTACCGGGATCCGGGAGCTGGGGCTTGACCTTAGCTTGAACCGCGTTGTAGTCTCGGCGGAGCTGAGTCAGTTTGATAAAATCGAAAGCTTTACCATACCGGACGAGGCCAAGGCCGCCTGGGGCGACAGCGTGAAAAAACCCTGGGAGAGCTGACGGCCGGCATCCGGTCTGCCTGCCGCCCGGGGAAACCGGGCGGCCTTGCCGTTTTCCCGCCGACGAAAAGTTCATTTTTATTTTAGTTTTCTGTGTTATACTCTTTTTTAATAAAAAGTAGACACTTTTTATTAAAAAGGCGCCGCTTAATGCGCCGCCCATCTGCGCGAAAGCGCAGATGCCGTCTCATACAGTTTCCGACGCGCTAACGCGCTATGAAAAGCAGACTTTGTCTACTTTTCATAGGAAACTAGTATTATGATCCGGATCATGCCATTGTGATTCATGGCGACCAATCGGAACGGATGAGCTTATGAAGAATGTGTTTAAAATCTTCATATCGGATGTCAAGGCCATCGGCAGCCATTTCTTCGCGCTGGCGATTGCCATTGCCGTCTGCTTTATTCCCGCGCTGTACGCCTGGTTCAATATCTATGCCAACTGGGACCCTTACGGCAACACCGGCAATATCAGCATCGCGCTCACTTCCATGGACGAGGGCTACACCCTGGACGACGGCACCTATGTCAACAAGGGCCGGGAGATCGTGGAGGAAATGGCGCAGAAGACCAGTATCCACTGGGTGGTCACCCAAACGCGGGAGGAGGCCGTCGAAGGCGTACGGGCCGGAGACTATTACGGAGCGCTGGTCCTGGGAGAGCAGCTGTCGCGCAACATGTACGATATCTCCGCCGCGCTCAAGGATAAGCAGCCTTCCATCATGTTCTACCAGAACAAGAAGATCAACGCCGTGGCCAACAAGATCACGGAGACTGCCGCCTCTACCGCGGAGCATAATATCCAGGAAAAGTACCTGTCCATCCTCATCGAGAAGGTGCTGAACAAAGCCGACGAGACCTTGAGCGAAATGGATGGGGAGCAGGCCATCGACAAGCTGATCGAGACGCTGACCAATCTGCGCGGAAACCTGCTCAAGTACAGCAGCGCGATTCAGACCCTCATCGACAACGAGGGCAACATGGTCGACCGGCTGGACGGTGCGGCCGGCCGCGTGGGAGGCTTTGATATCTCCGACCATGCCGCGCGCTTTAACAGCATCAGCCAGGCGGTCACCAACGCGAAGAACACCGTCCTCACGCGGGTTTACGCCATCCAGGAGCGCCTGGACGCCCTCTATGAGCAAATCGATTCGGCAGCGCCGGAGGATCTTTCCGGCGACATGATCCGCAGCTTTCAGGATCAGCTGCGCGCGATCCGGACAGAGTTGGAGGCCCTGCAGCAGACCATGCCCGACACGGGCGGCCTGATGGCCAACACCGTGGAGGTGCTGATCCAGCGGGCGGACAATCTCGACCGGCAGCTGCAGCAGCTGCTCGAGACCGGCGTGCTCAGCGAGAATGCCCCCACCCTCTTTGATGCCATCAAGGAGGGCATGAAGACCCTGCGCAATCTGTTCAACGATAACCTGCTGGGCGGCTTTATCAAGTTCTTCGACGCCATGGCCCGGGACCTGGAGCTGCTCAGCCAGATCCTTTACGGTGTCAACAGCACCGTGGCCGATATCGGCCCCGTCCTCATGGCCGCCAAGAGCACCATTTACGCCCTGGACGGCACCCTGCGGCAGCTCAAGTCGCTGCTCGATTCGGGCGTGGCGGCGGTGGACAAGCTGCTGAAGGTGGTGGTCGACGCCAAGGAGAACGACTTGCTGGGCATGCTTGTGGAGCTGGTCAACGGCGACCCGGAGGAGTTTGCCGCCTTCCTGTCCGAGCCGGTCCAGGTACAGACGACCACCATCTATCCCGTGAGCACCTACGGTACGGCCATGGCGCCCTTCTATTCCACGCTGGCCATCTGGGTCGGCTGTGTGGTGCTGGCCGCGATTTTGAAGGTGCACGCGGACCCGACGAAGCTTGAAAATCCCACGCCCGGACAGCTCTACTGGGGACGCTTTATCATCTATTTCCTGCTCAGCCAGATTCAGACGGCGGTCATCCTGCTGGGCGATGTGTACCTGCTGGGCTGCCAGTGCGTCAATCTCGGACTGCTGCTTCTGGCCGGGGCGGTGACCTCCTTCGTGTTCACGGCCCTGATCTACTCCATGGTCCTCTCCTTCGGGGATGTGGGCAAGGCCATCGTCGTGGTGGTCATGATCGTGCAGATCGCCGGCTCCAGCGGCTCCTACCCCATCGAGATCCTGCCGGAAATCTTCAGTAAGATCTATATTTTCTTCCCCTACCCCTATGCCATCAACGCCATGCGCGAGGCCATCTGCGGTCTGTATCGCTATGATTACTACTGGTATCTGGCGGAGCTAATGATCTTTGGCGTGCTCGGCCTGTTGATCGGGCTGGTGATCCGCAAGCCCTTTGTGCCCGTCAATGAATTCATTGAGGAAGAAATGGAAGAATCGGGTTTTCTGTGATGAACATAAAGATCGGGAAAAAACCAAAATACGAGCCCAAGCACGTCCAGACGGATGCCGCCGTCCCCAAGGCGGAAATCAAGGTGCGCCCGACGGCAAGGACTGCC
>JAFTGE010000023.1 GCA_017458085.1 Oscillospiraceae bacterium | reverse complement strand
AGGTAAACCCGTTTACGGGTAGCAAGTAGCAAATCTCTCGCGGCTGGCGGATCGTACTTGCGTGACGTGACACGCGTGCTAGTATCATAGGGCTTTGCCCGCATATGAAAATCCACCGGCTTCGCCGGTGGATTCTTAATTTCATCGACTATTCACCGCTGGTCCCGTAGTTTGACAGCACGCGCGCGGAAGGGTCATCCACGTCGCAGCCCGGCCAGCTCCTGTTCGGCATCCAGAAATCCCGGATCATCGCAGCCTGACCGGGATAGTACTTCTCAAAGATTTCGCGGTAGAGCAGGCTCTCCTTTGTAAAGGGCGTGGCATAGTTGTACAGCTTGCTCCGCCGTGCAAATTCCTCGTCCGTGTACAGGCTCTCGGCATACGCCTTCAGATCGTCCACCATTGAGTGGCCCACCGCGTCAGAGAACGCCGCCTTCTGCCGCCAGAGTATCTCGTCCGGCAGCAGGCGGTCCTTTTCAAATGCGTGGCGCAGCAGGTATTTGCCCATGCTGTACCGGTTGACCTTGAGGGCGGGATCGATGGCCATGACATATCTCACAAACTCCAGGTCCCCAAAGGGCACGCGGGCCTCGATCGAGTTGGCGGAGATGCAGCGGTCTGCCCGCAGCACATCGTACATATAGATTTCGTCGATCCGTTTCTTCGCCTCCTGCTGGAACGCCTCCGGCGTAGGGGCAAAGTCGGTGTATTTATACCCAAACAGTTCGTCGCTGATCTCCCCCGTCAGCAGAACCCGAATATCCGTCCGCTCGTGGATGGCTTTGCAGCAGAGATACATGCCCATGCTGGCGCGCACGGTGGTGATGTCCCAGGTGCCGAGGGCGGCAATGACCTCCTCCAGGGAATCGAGCACCTGCTGCCGGGTCATATAGACCTCGGTGTGCTCGGCGCCGATATAGTCTGCCGCGGTCCGGGCGTATTTAAGATCGATGGCGTCGGTGTCCATGCCGATGGCAAAGGTCCGCACATGCTTGCCCAGAATCTTGGCCGAGATCGCGCAGACAAGGCTGGAGTCCAGCCCGCCTGAGAGCAGGAAGCCCAGCGGCGCGTCCGCGTCCAGCCGTTTGTCGACGGCGAGGATGAGCTTCTCGCGGATGCCCTTGCAGATCTCATCCACATTGCCGGAGAGATAGGTGTTGACCGTGGTCAGATCCGCATAGCGCACAAACGCTCCGTCCTTCCAGTAATGTCCCGGAGGGAAGGGCTTGATTTCCCCGCACAGCCCGACAAGATTCTTCGCTTCGCTGGCAAATACCATACCGCCGTCCGGAAGCCTTCCATAAAACAGCGGACGGATACCGATGGGATCGCGGGCTGCGATGAAGCCGTCCGTTTCGCCGTCATAGAGGATCATGGCAAACTCCGCATCGAGCATGGAGAACATCTCCACGCCGTACTTGCGGTACAGGGGCAGGATGATCTCACAGTCGGAGTCGCTTTGAAAAACATACCCCTCGTCCTCCAGCTGCTTTTTCAGGGGGCGGAACAGGTAAAGCTCTCCGTTGCAGACGCACATATCCCTCCCCAGTCGGAAGGGCTGCATCCCCTCGGCGTGCAGGCCCATGATGGCCAGTCTGTGAAAGCACAGCCAGCCCTCGCCCGCTTTCTCCACACGGCTCATATCCGGCCCGCGGGAGACCGTGCGGTCAAAGAACGGTCGGAACGCCTCCGGCGTCAGGGAAGTGCTTGTAAAACCCATGATCGAACACATGCTTGCTGCCTCCTTCGCTTCCTGTTACAGGGCAAACAGGATCTCCCCGTATGTCGGGAACGGCCAGAACTCCCTGGCGGTCGTGATTTCCGCCTCATCGGCCACGGCGCGCAGCTGCGCCATTGTCGGTAGCAGCCGGTCCCGGATGCCCTCCGCCAGTTCTGTGATATCGCTGATGGTGGAAAGCTCGGCGAGCGTTGTGTCCAGCGCGTCGGTGTCTCGCTCGATCAGATCGGTCAGGGCAGAGAGGCTCTGCACAAGCTTCCTTTCATAGCTGCAGTTTAAGCTCGGCACAAGCGCCAGCTTTTTGGCCGCGCCCTCGGCAACGAAAGCGGCATAGCGCTCCACGGCGGGGAGGATCTCCTTCCTCGCCATCTCGCTCATGGTGCTGCCCTCGATGGCGATGGTCTTACAGTAGTTTTCCAGCATGATCTCATAGCGTGAACGAAGCTCCGTCTCGGTATAAACCTTCTGCCGGATCAGCATCTCCATGTTCTTCGTGTCCAGCAGCGCCTTCATCGCGTCGGGCGTGGTGCGCAGATTGTGCAGCCCGCGCTTTTCCTCCGCCTCCTTGATCCACGCGTCGTCATAGCCGTTGCCGTTAAAGATGACGCGCTTATGCTCCCGCAGCGAACGCAGCAAAAGCGCATGCAGCGCCGTGTCAAAGTCCGGGGCCTTTTCCAGCACGTCGGCAAAGCGGCGCAGCGTGTCCGCGACCGCGGCATTGAGCATAATATTGGCGCAGGCGATGGAGTTTGACGAGCCAACCATGCGGAACTCAAACTTATTGCCCGTGAAAGCAAAAGGACTGGTGCGGTTGCGGTCGGTGGTGTCACGCAAAAAGCGCGGCAGCGTCAGCACTCCCAGCATCATCTCCGGTCTTGTGGCCGCCGCATACGGCTCTTCCTTCTCCAGCGCGTCAAGCACCGCCGTCAGCTCATCCCCGAGAAAGACGGAGATGACCGCGGGCGGCGCCTCGTTGGCGCCCAAGCGGTGGTCGTTGCCCGCTGTCGCCACGCTTGCGCGCAGCAAATCGGCGTACTCGTCCACGGCCTCGATCACCGCCACAAGAAACAGCAGAAACTGGGCGTTTTCATAGGGCGACTCGCCCGGCGACAAGAGATTGACGCCGGTGTCGGTGGCAATGGACCAGTTGTTATGCTTGCCGGAGCCGTTGACGCCCGCGAAGGGCTTTTCGTGCAGCAGGCAGACCAGCCCATGCTTCTCGGCCACCTTCTGCATGATCTCCATGGTCAGCTGATTGTGGTCGGTGGCAATGTTCGTGGTGGTATAGATGGGCGCCAGCTCATGCTGGCAGGGCGCCACCTCGTTATGCTCGGTCTTGGCAAGGATGCCGAGCTTCCAGAGTTCTTCGTTGAGTTCCTCCATGTAGGCCTGCACGCGGGGCTTGATGACGCCGAAGTAGTGATCGTCCAGCTCCTGGCCCTTGGGGGGCTTGGCGCCGAACAGCGTGCGGCCGGTGTAGATCAGGTCCCGGCGCTGCTTCCAAAGCTGGCGGTCAATGAGGAAGTACTCCTGCTCCGGCCCGACGGAGGAGGTCACGCGCCGAACATCCTTATTGCCAAACAGCCGCAGAATGCGCAGCGCCTGGCTGTTGAGTGCCTCCATCGAGCGCAGCAGCGGCGTCTTTTTATCCAGGGCCTCGCCGCCGTAGGAGCAGAAGGCGGTGGGAATGCAGAGCACCTTCCCCTTGATGAAAGCGTAGGAGGTGGGGTCCCAGGCGGTGTAGCCGCGGGCCTCGAAGGTGGCGCGCAGACCGCCGGAGGGGAAGGAGCTGGCGTCGGGCTCGCCCTGAATGAGCTCCTTGCCGGAAAACTCCATGATCACGCCGCCGTCCGGCGCGGGAGAGAGAAAGCCATCGTGCTTCTCGGCGGTGACGCCGGTAAGCGGCTGGAACCAATGGGTGAAGTGCGTCGCGCCCCGCTCGACCGCCCAGTCGCGCATGGCGGCGGCGACCGCGTTGGCAACGGATGGATTGAGGGGCTTGCCTTGCTTGATCGTTTGCTTCATGGCGTGATAGACCTCGCCGCTCAGGCGCGCCTTCATCGCGCGATCATCAAAAACCAAACTGCCGAATGCTTCCGGTACGGATTTCATAGCGTTCACCCTTTCAAAATAAAAAGAGACAACGACGGTCAGGGGGCACTAAGCCCTCTGAGACTTCGTTGTCTCAATACGTTCGTGAGTATAGTCCCGTTTGGGGCCTTTGTCAAGCTTCTTCAATTTTTTCACCGATTTGCATTGACAAAAGGAAGCGGATAGTGTTATCTTTCAGCAAGTTGAATGAATCCGCCATCGACTAAAGCGGAAAGGAGCGCCGATCATGGACTTTACCGAACAGGAAGTATGTGAATATGTCGAGCAGGAGGATGTACGCTTCATCCGTCTGGCCTTCTGCGATGTTTTTGGAAAGCAGAAAAACATCGCGATTCTGCCGACGGAGCTGGAGCGAGCCTTCCGCCACGGCATCGCCATTGACGCCTCCGCCATTGCCGGCTTCGGAGGCGAGGTACGCTCCGACCTGTTTCTGCATCCCGATCCCGCCACGCTTTCTTCTCTGCCCTGGCGCGGAGAGAATGGCAAGGTCGTGCGCATGTTCTGCGGCGTCTCCCATCCGGACGGGACGGTGCTGGAAACGGATTCCCGCGCGCTGCTTCGGCGTGCGGTAGAGCGTGCCGAAGCGTCCGGCATCTCCTTCTCCTTTGGGACCGAGATGGAGTTCTATCTTTTCAAGACGGATGAAGATGGTGAGCCGACGAAAATCCCCTTTGACCGGGCGGGCTACATGGATATCGCGCCCAAGGATAAGGGAGAGAATGTCCGGCGCGAAATCTGCCTAACGCTCAGCCAGATGGGGATTCAGCCGGAATGCTCCCACCACGAAGAAGGGCCTGGTCAAAACGAGATCGATTTTCGCTATGCCGACCCGCTTACCGCCGCGGACAACGCCCTGACCTTCCGGGCCGTGGTGGAGGCGATCGTAGCGCGAAACGGTCTGACAGCGGATTTTTCGCCCAAGCCCCTGCCCGATGAGGCGGGGAACGGAATGCACATCAATCTCTCCGTAGACAGCCGCGACGGACGCGAACTGCTGCCGCAGGTGATTGCGGGCATCATGGCCCATATCCGTGAGATCACCGCCTTTCTCAACCCCACAGATAATTCCTATCTGCGCCTCGGCAGCCGCAAAGCGCCGGGCTATATCTCCTGGTCGAGCGAGAACCGCTCCCAACTCATTCGCATCCCTGCCGCGCCCGGTCTGCATCCGCGGGCCGAGCTGCGCTCGGCGGACCCCGGCGTGAACCCCTATCTGGCCTTTGCGCTGCTGATCCACGCGGGGCTTGACGGCATCGAAGCGAAGCTCACGCTGCCGCCGAGCGCCGATCTCAATCTCTTCACTGCGCCGGAGGAGGTCCTGCGCGGCTTTGAGCGTCTGCCGGCTTCCCTTCATGCCGCAAATACCCTCGCGCGGGAGAGTGCGTTTGTCCGGCAGTTTGTGCCGGAGGCGATCATCGCCGCCTACTGTGACCGGTAAGCGGGGGTAAGGCCCGGGAAAGGAGGGAGCGCCGCATGATTTTTCAGGAACAGACCTACGCCGTTCTGATTGTCTCCGCGTCCGAAAAATTTGATACGCAGACCCGTGCGCTGCTCCCCGGGACAGACTTCTATCCCGTCCACAGTGTTCCCGGCGTTGGCCAGGCCAGGCGGATGCTGTCTGAGCGGAGCTATGATCTGGTTCTGATCCAGACGCCGCTCAAGGATGACTTCGGTCTGCAGCTGGCCATCGACGTCTGCTCCGACAGCGATGCCGGCGCGCTGCTGTTCGTGAAGGCCGACCTGCTTGAAACCGTTAGCGCGAAGGTACTGGAGTACGGCGTCATGACGCTGCCGACTCCCACAAGCTCCGTTCTGGTGAGCCAGACACTTCGCGCCATGTGCGCGCAGCGCGAACGGCTCCGCAGAATTGAGGCGAAGCAGCAGAGCGTGGAGGAAAAGATTGCGGAGATTCGGCTGGTCAACAAGGCCAAATGGCTGCTGATTGAGTGTCTGAGCATGACCGAGTCGGAGGCCCAGCGCTACATAGAGCGGCAGAGCATGGGTCAGCGCATTACCAAACGTCAGGCTGCGGAAAACATCATCCGCACCTACGGATAGACCTGAAACTGAAAAAAACGGTTGACAAATCCATCGGAAACAGAGTATTCTTTTTTTGAACAAAGGCGTTCATTCGGGGATCAGTGCCCCCGGATGAGCGCTTTTTCCTTTATGGGAGGGACGGGTATGACCAAGTACATTTTTGTCACCGGCGGTGTGGTATCGGGTCTCGGTAAGGGGATCACCGCCGCCTCGCTCGGCAGACTGTTAAAGGCGCGTGGCCTCAAGGTTGCCGCGCAGAAGCTGGACCCCTATATCAATGTCGACCCCGGAACCATGAGTCCATACCAGCACGGCGAGGTCTTCGTCACAGAAGACGGCGCGGAGACCGATCTCGACCTCGGTCACTATGAGCGTTTCATTGACGAGGACCTGAACCGCTTTTCCAACCTCACCACCGGCAAGGTCTACTGGAACGTGCTCAACAAGGAGCGGCGCGGCGAATATCTCGGCTCGACGGTGCAGGTCATCCCGCACATCACCAACGAGATCAAGGAGTTCGTCTATCGCGTGGGACGGGAAACCGGAGCCGACGTAGTCATCACCGAGATCGGCGGCACCATCGGCGATATTGAAGGCCAGCCCTTTCTGGAGGCCGCGCGTCAAATCTCTCTCGAGACCGGGCGGGAGAACAGTCTGTTCATCCACGTGACGCTTGTCCCCTTTCTCTCCGGCTCCAATGAGCATAAATCCAAGCCGACGCAGCACTCGGTCAAGGAGCTGCAGGGCATGGGCATTCATCCGGACATCATCATCCTGCGCTGCGACGAGCCGCTGGAGCCGTCGATCTTCCATAAGATCGCTCTGTTCTGCAATGTGACGCCCGACTGCGTGATCGAAAACCGCACGCTCGACTGCCTGTATGAGGCGCCGCTGATGCTGGAGAAGGCAGGCTTTTCCTCCGTCGTCTGCCGTCGGCTTGGCCTGGACTGCCCTCCGCCTGACATGACGGAATGGGCGCAGATGGTAGATAAAATAAAACGCGCTGACCATGAGGTCACGATCGGACTGATCGGCAAATATGTACAGCTGCAGGATGCCTATCTGTCCGTTGCCGAGGCTTTGCGCCACGCCGGATATGCAAACGGCGCGCGCGTCGTCATCCGCTGGATCGACTCGGAGGCGCTGACGCGGGAGAACATCGAGGATAGTCTCTCCGGACTGGCCGGAATCCTGATACCGGGCGGCTTTGGCAGCCGCGGCGTAGAGGGGATGATCCTCGCCGCCCGGTATGCCAGAGAACGCAAGCTCCCCTATCTCGGCATTTGCCTCGGGATGCAGGTGGCGGTGATCGAGTTTGCGCGCAACGCCGCCGGTATTCCGGACGCCGACTCCGGAGAGTTTAACGAGCTGTGCAAAAATAAGGTCATCGACTTTATGCCTGGCCAGAGCGACCGGATCAACAAGGGCGGCACGCTGCGACTCGGCGCATACCCCTGCCGAATTCAGCCGGGCACAAGCATGGCGCGTTGCTACGAACAGAGCACTGTTTCGGAGCGGCATCGCCATCGCTATGAGTTCAATAACGACTACCGCGCGGCCCTGACCGCAGCTGGGCTGACACTCTCGGGCCTGTCGCCTGACGGCGAGCTGGTAGAGGCCGTGGAGCTGACGGAGCTGCCCTTCTTTGTCGGAGTGCAGTACCATCCCGAATTCAAGAGTCGGCCAAACCGGCCCCACCCTCTCTTCTGCGGCCTGATTCGCGCGGCCCTGGACGGCTGAGTCCAGCGCTTCCGCACGATAAAAAGCCCGGAACTATGCGTACGTCCATAGTTCCGGGCTGTTCTCTATGCGTAAGCTGTTCAGCGCAGCACTACCGCCGCCGTCAGCACGAGGGCGACAGGCAGCACCTCTCCCCAGAGCTTACGCTTCAGGCGCGCGGCAGCAGGCTTCATGTCGTTGCTCCCTTAGGCCAGGGCCTTGCCCAGCGCCTTGCAGGCTTCAACGGCGTCGCCGTCGGGCTCGCCGCAGCAAATCACGCTCTCACAGGCCAGCTTGATACCGGCAGCCCTGCAGTCAGCCTCCCAGTTGCGCATCCACTCGCCGTCGCCCCAGCCGTAGGAGCCGAACAGCGCGACAGCCTTGCTGGCGACCTTTTTCTTGACATCGGAGAACAGGGGCTCGAAATCGCCGTCCTCCAGGGACTCATCGCCCATGGCGGGGCAGCCGAAAGCAATGGCGTCAAAGGCGGTCAGATCGGTCGCGGCGGCTTCGCTGCACTCCAGAACGGAGACGTCTGCGCCGGCTTCCTTCATACCGGCTGCAACGGCGTCGGCCATGGCGGCGGTGTTGCCCGTGCCGCTCCAGTAAACAACTGCGGTTTTCTTCATAATGTGTACTTCCTTTCCTATTTCAAAACTTTAAGGGTTTTCTTTTATACCAGAATCTTATAAAACCTTTCATTCTTTAAAGGTTTTATAAGAAAACAGTATTAAATGGCAACCGCCAGCTGCTCCAGGCCAAGCCCGCGCTGCATGCTGCGGCAGTAGCTCTCGGTGCAGCGCCGGAAGCGCTCGAACAGGCGTTCAGCCTTTTCCTCGTCGCCGTAGACCTTCCACATGCCGATGCGCTTGTAGTTGGCTGCATGGTTTTCAATAAAGCCCTGCACATCCTCGGGCGGGTAGCTCAGAAACAGGCCGATCTCATGCGGAAATTCCTCGCTTTCCCGGAAGCGGCGGACAAGGCGGCTGACGCAGGCGCCGCTGGAATCGGGATAACCTGCCTGCTGCAGCATTTTCCGCGCCAAAGTGTTTTTCAGATCCTTCTCCAGCCCGGCCGGGCGGAACAGATACAGCAACGCAGTCTTCTCCCCGAAGCGAAGCGGCAGCAGGCACAGCCCGCGGCACACATAGCTGCGGTTGAAGGCGCGGATCTCCTCCTCCAGTTCTGCGCGGCTGTCATAGGCGCAGGGGAAAAGGTTGCCGCTTTTGATGCCGGCCAGCGTCGGCGCGCATTGCCGGATCACGGTTTCATCCGACATGGATAACCGCCTCCTTCGATCAAGCGTTATTCGTATTATGCGTACTTTTCCAGCACCTTACGCAGGGCCGAGAGAGAACCGGTGCTGCAATGCTCGATGATGCAGTCCTGGCCCTTCAGCTCGCACATGGCGCCCTGCAGCATTTTATGAGACATGCAGCTGGTAAAGAAGATCACCAGATCCGGGTTTCCCAATTTCTTTTTTACACCGCCGACGGGCTTGATCAGCACCTTGGCGTCATGCTTATAGTCCCGACATAGGGCCTTGTAGTTGCGCTCCATACACTCATTGCCGCCCAGAATCACGACACTCATGCACTCAGCTCCCTTCTGCCTTGTTGGTGGTTAGCATTGTCTAACTTCAATGCTATTATAGTTAGCGCGCGCTAACTTGTCAAGACTTTTTTATTCTTTCTCCCGGGGCTGATCTTGTCTTTTATTAAACAAATATCTGCTGGATAGCAGACAGAGGTTTGCAAGGCAGAATGCCCCAGATAACGCAGACTCCGCAGCACATAACAGATCAATGGTCAAGGAGGCCCACACAAGATAGCAATCGTTCTGTCAATGTCGAATTGATTTCTTCTCTCATAACGAAAAATCAAAACCACTAGCGAACGAGTGGTTTTGATTCTATAGCGGTTTTTCAGTGTTGTATCCTTCTCACTTTTCTACTCACAGAAAATCGTCAGTGAAATATTGCCGTTGCCGAGTCGGTCTGTCAGTTCCTGCAAGCTCAGGTCTGTGACCTTTCCCAGTCTTGTGTATGCCCATGAGTTGGAGCCGTAAAAAATCACGATCTGATTTCCGGCATAGAGAACGATATCGCCTGCCTTCGTAACGGTCTGCACATCGTTTCGCGGCAGGCTCGTTCCGACGGACCCGACCTGCTCAAAGCCGCCGTACATGGACATGGCGATCGTAAGCGGTCCATCCGCCACAAGCTCCCGCAGGGCGGCAACACTCTCGTTGTCTTCCCACTGAACAGCGACCTCTGCCTCTCCGATCAACAGCTTCATTTCCGTTTCCTCCTCGGCTTCGGTTTGCATGATCTCCGTGTTTTCCCCGGTCACTGGCTCGTGCGCGGGGATGGGCGCAGGCGCTGCTTCTGTCGGCTGCGGTGTATCTGCCGTCGGCTGCACAGTACCGCTCCCGCAAGCCGAAAGCAGCACAGCGCAAATCAGAAGAAGCAGTAAAACAAGATACTTCTTCATCATACCACTGCCGCCGTATCGTTACAGCCGGCGTCCCGCAGCGCCTGGGTCAGCTCCTCGCCGCTCATTTCAGATTGTCCTTAAAGAAGCGCTCCAGCTTGTCAAAGGGAATGCGATCCACCCGGTCATAGAGGTCGATGTGCTCGGCATCCTCCACGATATACAGCTCCTTGGGCTCGGCGGCCATGTCGTAGGCCCGCTGGCTGAAGCCGAGAGAGTGGGCACGGTCTCCGGCGATGAAGAGAATGGGCCGGGGGCTGATCTCCTGAATGTAATCCAGCGCGAAGAAGTTCATCATGGCGAGCATGGAGGTGGTGGTGAAGCCACCGCTGGCGTTGGGGTGATGGCCGCGCGGTACGGCGTAGAAGCGGTTCCACTCGTCGGTCAGCGGGTCGACCTGCGGGCGCTTGTCGTACTCGTAGGGCTCCTCCGGGAAGCTGGGATTGTATTCGGGCACGCCGTTTTCAAAGTCCACCCAGCGCTGGGCGGAAAGCTGCTGCTTCATGCCCTCGATCATGGCCTTGTCACCGCCGAACATGAAGCGGCTGTCGGTGATGTTGTACATGCTGGTGGTGGCGATGGCCTTGATGCGGGTGTCCACCTGGGCGGCACTGATGGCAAAACCGCCCGAGCCGCAGATGCCGATGACGCCGATTTTCTCCCGATCCACATAGTCGAGCTTCACACCCAGGAAGTCCACCGCCGCGGAAAAGCTCTCCGCGAAAAGGTCAGGAGAAGAGACGTGCCGGGGCTCGCCACCGGATTCGCCCATATAGACCTGGTCGAAGGTCAACACCACAAAGCCTCGCTGCGCCAGCTCATTGGCATAGACGCAGGGGCCCTGTTCCTTGACGCCGCCGTAGGGCGCACCCACGATCAGCGCGGGGTGCTTTTTGCTCTTATCCAAATCCTTGGCCGTATAGACGTCCGCCGCGATGGCAATGCCGTAGCGGTTGTTATAACGCACATGTTGGCGCTCCACATTTTCGTTCAGCTTCGTAATGTATCCGTAAGACATAAAGAAACCCCTCCGTTTTTTTGGTTGACACCAGTATAACGGAGGGATATGATATGTGCAAATACTTATATCCGATAGTATAGTATGTTTTATTTGCATAGAAAGGGAGATGACCATGGATATCCGTCTGATGCAATATTATCTCGCGGTGGTGCGCGAGGGTACGATCTCCGCGGCTGCGGAGGCGCTGCATGTGTCACAGCCCGCTCTCTCCCGGCAGATGAAAGACTTGGAGGAGGAGCTGGGCGTCACACTGTTCCATCGAGGCAGCCGGAGGATCACCTTGACCGAGGAGGGCATGATCCTGCGCAAACGCGCCGAGGAGATGCTGCGGCTCCTGCAGCTGACCGAGGCGGAGCTGACGCAGGCGCGCGATACGATCACGGGCGAAATCCATATCGGGGCAGGTGAATCCCACGCCTTTCATTTTCTTTCCCGTGCGGCGGGGCAGCTCATGCAGGCGCACCCCGGTGTCCGGGTCCATGTCGTCAGCGGCGACACGGCGGATCTGATGGATCAGCTGGGTAACGGGCTTCTGGACTTCGCACTCATCTTCAGCGACTTTGACCGCTCGCTGTATCACAGCCTTGTCCTGCCGCAGGAGGACCGCTTCGGCGTGTTGATGCGGCGGGACAGCGAGTTGGCTGAAAAAGAGGTCATCACGATGGACGATCTGATCGGCAAACCGCTTCTGATCTCCCGCGCCGCGGACGGGCAGCTGTGGAACGGGGACGAAACGCAGCACATGAACGTAGTCGGCACCTATAACCTGATCTACAACGCCTCGCTGATGGTCGAGGATGGCCTGGGTTATGCGCTCTGTTTTGATAAGCTCATCAATGTCTCCGGTGACAGTGCCCTCTGCTTTCGCCCGCTGATCCCGGAACTCCGCGTTCAGGGTACACTGATCTGGAAGCGGTATCAGGTGCTGTCTCCTGCTGTGCGGCTGTTTGTATCACTTATCCGTGAGTCATTGCTATAGGAGAATAACAGTCTATACATGCCTGCCTTGTCATGCCGAGATCGTCACATCTGTAGTCCAACGCAGGTTGCGACCGTTTTGGCAAGGCGAAAATCTCTCAAGCTGCGAATCTCTTTGAGGATGCATTTTACCCACGTTTTTCTTTTCAATACCGCGCCTTTATATACTACCGATTGACACGATGTCAGAACCATGCTATACTACGTTCTGACATCGTGTCAACATTTTTAAGGGGCAAAAATGTGTGAAAAAGAATACCGCGCTGTTTCAGCGTATCTGGAGACCGGCGATGTGCTCGGCCCCTGTATGAAGATGAATTGACAGTCTCCGGCGTTCGGAGATATGTTTTACAGGAGACGTATTATGCCGAAAAGATCACTTGCCTTGACGAATGCCCGGAAAGACGAGATCATTGCTGCCTGTCAAAAACTCTATGAAACCATGAGCTTCAAGGAGATCACCTTGAAGGAGATCGGGCGGCAGACTTCCTTTACCCGTACTTCGATCTACAATTATTTTGAGACGAAGGAAGAAATCTTCCTTGCGCTGCTGCAAAAGGAATATGAGCTGTTTGCCGAGGATATCGACGGACTTTGCCGGCAGGAAGAGGCGCTTTCTGTCGACGGCCTGTCGGCCGCGCTGGCGCATCTGTTGGAAAAGCATGTGTTGATGCTCAAGCTTGTGAGCATGAACCATTTCGATATGGAGGCCAACGCGAGGCTTGAGCGTCTGGTGGAATTCAAAGCGGCATACGGCGGCTTTATCCGCTCTCTGGACCGGTGCCTGCAGCACTTTTGTCCCGAACTCGGTTCGGATGGCCGTCAGAGATTTCTCTATGCTTTTCTGCCCTTTGTTTATGGCCTGTACCCCTACACCGCTGTAACGGAGAAACAGCGGCAGGCCATGATGGAAGGCGGTGTCGACTATGTCTACATGAGCACCTATGAGATAGCATATGCCTGCATCCAAACGCTGCTTGGAGGTCTGCAATGATCACAGTCAATCTCTATTATACCGGTACAAACGGCAGTGCCAGGGCCTTTGCGGAGGAAATGGCCGAAAGCGGCGTCGTGTCTGCCATTCGCGCTGAGGACGGCAACCTGCGCTATGCGTACTTTTTCCCAATGGATGACCCCGAGACTGTGCTGCTTATCGACCAATGGCGGGACCAGACGGCGCTCGACAAACATCATGCGTCACCCCTGATGGCGCGGATCACAGCGCTTCGGGAGAAGTACGATCTGCATATGAAGGCGGAGCGCTTTGTCTCCGACGATTCCGGCCTGCCGGAAAAAGACTTGAAGTTTATTAAACATTAAGGGGGAAATTTCAATATGAGTAAGAAAATTACACAGACTGCCGGGCGGGATCAACTCGGGGCGTTTGCGCCGATGTTCGCCCATCTCAACGACGATTTGCTGTTTGGCGAGGTCTGGAACGAGGACGCGATCGACGTCAAGACCAAATGCATCATCACCGTGGTGTCGCTGATGGCCTCCGGAATCACAGATTCTTCCCTGGGCTACCATCTGCAGAATGCGAAAAACAACGGCGTCACAAAAGAAGAGATCGCCGCCATCATCACCCATGCGACCATGTATGTCGGCTGGCCCAAGGGCTGGGCTGTGTTCCGCATGGCCCGCGAGATCTGGGCCGAGGAAGCGCCTGCCGAGACCGTGAGGGACGCCTACCAGAACAGCATCTTCTTCCCCATTGGCGACGAGAATCCCTACGGTCAGTTCTTTGTGGGGCAGAGCTATCTGGCTCCCGTTTCCACGGAGCAGGTGCCTGTGTTCAACGTGACCTTTGAACCCGGTTGCCGCAACAACTGGCATATCCATCACGCCGCGTCCGGCGGCGGACAGATGCTGATCTGCGTGGGCGGCCGCGGCTGGTATCAGGAATGGGGCAAAGAAGCAGTCCCGATGACCCCGGGCACCGTGGTCAACATCCCTGCCGGGGTCAAGCACTGGCACGGTGCGGCTTCCGACAGCTGGTTCTCCCACCTGGCCGTTGAGGTCAGCGGCGAGAATACTGCCAATGAGTGGCTGGAGCCGGTTTCCGATGAGGATTACAGCAAACTGAAATAAAAAGGAGCGCATTTACATGAGTAAACTGGTAGCCTATTTTTCGGCCAGCGGCAGCACCGGGGCACTTGCCAAGACGCTCGCTGCGGCAGCACAGGCCGAGCTTTATGAAATCAAACCTGCCATCCCCTACGAGCGGAAGGATCTGAACTGGATGGACAAGAAGGCCCGCAGCACCGTGGAGATGCAGGACCCGAACTGCCGCCCTGAGCTTGCCGATCTCTCCGCCCCTGTTGCGGATGCGGACGTGATTTTTCTCGGCTTTCCCATCTGGTGGTACAGGGAGCCGAGCATCATCGACAGCTTTCTGGACGCGCATGACTTCACCGGCAAAACGCTTGTCCCCTTCTTCACCTCCGGCGGCAGTCAGCTGGGCGAGGGGCAGGGACGTATCGAAAAGCTGGCGAAGGGCGCGAAGGTGCTGCCCGGAAAACGCTTTTCCGCACGGACTTCCGAGCGTGAACTCAAGACCTGGATCGACGCCCTGCGTCTGGCGTAAGCAAGAATGGCGCTATAAGACCCCGATGTGACGGCCAAGGAACTGGAGAGGCCCGCACACTGCCCCAACTGAACAATTAAGAATCCACCGGCGAAGCCGGTGGATTTTCATATGCGGGCAAAGCCCTATGATACTAGCACGCGTGTCACGTCACGCAAGTACGATCCGCCAGCCGCGAGAGATTTGCTACTTGCTACCCGTAAACGGGTTTACCTTAGAAATTTGGCATCGTCAGTTGTTCTCCGGCTTTATCTTCGTCCAACTGATGGCGGATATATTCTTCTATCTTCTTTGCATTTTTCCCCGCTGTGTCCACATAGTACCCTCTGCACCAGAATTCTCGATTTCGATACTTGTACTTCAGTTCTGGGTATTTCTCGTAGATCATCAAGCTACTCTTTCCCTTCAGATATCCCATGAAGCTGGATACTGAAACCTTCGGTGGTATCTCTACCAGCATGTGTACATGATCTGGGCACACTTCTGCTTCTATGATATTGATCTTCTTCCAGTTGCACAGCGTCCGTAAGATTTCTCCTACCTCTCGCCGCTTCTCTCCATAGAATACTTTTCTCCGATATTTCGGGGCAAATACTATGTGGTATTTGCAATTCCAACTCGTATGCGCTAAACTATTTGTGTCGTTCATCTGAATGACCTCCCTTTGCCTTTTCTTGTGCAGTTGGCGGACCGCACTCCTACTCTAAAGCAAAGGGAGTTTCTCTGTCTACATCATCGCCATTAGGCTTCTTTTGAACCACTCGCCTAGCGAGTGGTTTTCTACATATAAAGAGAACTCCCGCTCAACCGCTTCTATCGGTTGTCGGGAGTTCTCTTATGATCCGATGGATTCTATTTTCACCACATCCGGCAAGGTCTATCGGTTTATGGGAATCAGGCATGCCGACAGCTCGGCATCCTGCTCCGACAAGCCTGCGTCCATGAGCTTACCGCGGGCCGTTTCGTGCTGTGCAAAAAAGATTTCCGCATAGTGCTTCCCGCGTTCGGTCAGCGACACGAAGCTGCGCTCTCCTGTCGTAACGAAACCTTTTTCCTCCAGCCGCCGGATTCGTTTCGTGGTGGCAGCGGTCGTGGTTTTCAGGCATTCCGCCAGATCCAGATTTCTGACGCGATAATAGTGCTTCCCCAGCACAAGCAAAGCCTCAAGCGTTGCCTCCATTCCTTCCCGCTGGATCCATTTCATTCTGAGCTCATCTTCGTACTCTTCATGCGTAGAGTCGTTCGTACTGTTTTTTTCCAGTATCCCGTGATAGCTCTTTCCTCGGTGGACCGTCTCATGAATTGCCGTTTTTGCAAGCTGCTCGCCCTGCGGTGTCAAGCGGACCTTGTGATTTTGATCTACAATGACATATCCATCCGCAACAAGCGTCTGCAAAGCCACGGAAACCGCTGCTTTGGAGATGTTCATCTCTCTTGCGATATAAACAGCGCGAACATCGCCTTCGGTTTGCAGCGCATAGATTGTCTGTAGATATTCTTTTGCTTTCTGCTCTCTCATGACTGCTCCTTCCGTCAATGCTCCGGTGCGAACAGCACAGGCCGCCGCAATGTTTGTTTGGAATGTCGAAGGGACTGACAGCCGATTACACGGTTTCTCCCGTGAGCACGCCGCTTTCCATATGATAGATACAGTCGGCATAGGCCGCAGCCTCCCGTTCATGGGTGACCAGAAGCACTGCCGTCCCCGCATCTGCCGCCTGCCGCAAAAGCCGCAGCACGGTTTGGGTGTTCGCGTCGTCGAGATCGCCGGTTGGCTCGTCGGCCAGCAGAATACCGGGCTTTCTGATCAGGGCACGGGCAATGGCCAGGCGGCGCATCTCCCCGCCGGACAGCTCATTGGGATAGGCGTCGCGCAGCTCGGCAATCCCGACCTGCTCCAGCAGCGCCATGGCCGTTTCATCGGCGGCGGTTTCGCCGTATAGTGCGTAGGGCAGCTTGACATTCTCCAGAACCGTCAGACTATGCAGGCCCGTCTGCCCCTGGGGGATGACGCCGATGCTGCGGTTGCGCAGGACGGAGCGCGGCCCGTCGGCCAGCGCGTAGAGATCTGTGCCGTCGAGCAGGACCTTGCCCTCCGTCGGCTCCAGCAGGCCGGAGAGAATGTTGAGGAAGGTGCTTTTCCCGCTGCCGGAGCGACCGGTGATTTCCGTCAGCTTCCCGGCAGGCAGCACAAAGTCTGTGGCCTTCACAGCGTAAAAATAATTGGTGTTTTTGCTGTTGCGAAAGAAGCGCTTGCTGACGCCTTCGGCTCTCAATTCCATTTACGCACCCTCCCTTAACACCAGCGCCGCGTCACAGCGGCTGAGTCTGCGGGCGGAAACGGCCGCGGTCAGGGCGCCCGCAACCACCGAAACCGCAAAGGAGCCCAGCATCAAAGCCGCGATCACCCCCGCACCGGGCAGCAGATACGGCAATCCCAGTCTTGCGCGGATGAGGTTGGAAAACGGGAAGGCGATCAGCGAGGCCAGGATCAGCCCCAGAAGCGCACCGACCGCGCTGATGAGCGCCGACTCCGTCAGCATCTGGCGGGCAAGCATCTTCTGAGACGCGCCCATGACGCGTAAAATCGCAAATTCCTTCTTTCGCTCGTTGGTGATCATCGTAAAGGCGATGACAAGAATCACAATGGCAAGCACCCAAATCAGCGCGGTGAGCACACTGATAATGTGCGAAACCGAGTGCAGGCCGCCCGCGATGCTGGAGATCATGGTCTTGGCCTGGGTCGCCTCGATCCGGCGCACATGGATATTGATATCATCCGTCACGCGGTCAATATCATAGCCGTCCTTGACGCGAATCATGACGGAGGAAATGGCCTCGTCGGTGCGCACGCCGCTGTGGTAGGAAAAGCCCTTGGCGTCGGCGTCGTCCATGATCTGACGGATCGTGTCCATGTTGGCATAGACCGCGTTGTCAAGCCCCGTGCCGGTTTCGTCCAGCTGCGCCACGACCTGGAGCTTGCGCCCGTAGAAGGTCATCGTGCGGTCAACCGGCATGGAAATGTGGTTGCCCAACACAAGAGTCCCGTCGGCCAGATTATCGCCATAGGCGTTGCTGATCCACGGCTGGATGACGAAATCCGTTTCCGGGTCATAGCCGATGATCTGTACCGCCGTACTGCAGCAGCCCGCCTTGGATGAGCAGAGATAAAACTGGGGCGTTGCAACCTCCACGCCGTCCATGCCGCGGATCTTGTCCAGCACGCTGGTATTCATGTAAAAGTAGCCGGGAATCCCCTGAAGCAGGATGGATTCCACATTGCCCTTGGTACGCGCCTCGTTTGGCACCACGACAATGTCGGCGCCCAGCCGTTCCTCATAGCTGTTCAAACCCTTTTGCAGGCTCAGCACGATCAGCGAGCCGCCAAAGATGGACAGCGCAAGGAAGGCGGCCAGCAGGATCAGCGCCGCCGAGCGGAGGGGTTTCCCCTTGATATTTTTGTATGCGAGCGTTGTTTCGATTTTCATTTCTTCTTGAGCAGCAGGAAACTATCCACGGCGGCCAGCGCCAGAATCAGCAGAGAAAACACCGTGACGGACGGGGTCATGACCATGTGGCAGCGCATATCCGCCATCATGCACAGACCGATCAGCCGTCCGGGGATCAGCACTGCAAGCAGGCTGGCAGGGATACTTGCCAGCGAGAGACCGGCCTTGACGCCGTTATTCCGAACCGCCAGACGCAGCAGCGCCAGCACGGTCAGAACTGCCGCGACGCCGGCGACCGCCTGCCCCGCCCAGTGACAGGTCATCCAGCCGCCGTCCTCCTTCGGCCCGCAGGGACCGAAAACGAACAGGAGACCCAGGAAAAAGCAGGCGCAGAGCACGAGCTGCACGATATCAAAAATACGAACGGACGTTTTTTTCTGTTCCATGTCGCGCCCTCATTCCTCGGCCTGGCTCAGCGCTTCCTCGACGGCCTCGACAAACTGACCGTAGGAAATGGTCGCGCCGGAAATGGCATCCACGCCGTCGAGGGAGCCGCTCTCCTTGAGCATCTGCGCGTAGGACTGTCCGGCGTTGCGGGCAGCCTGCGCCATCTTGTAGAAGCCCTCGTTGGCAATCTCGCCGTTTTTCATGCCATAGGTGTCATCCTTGAGGGTGCCGTCCTCCATGTACATGTCGAACTTGCAGTCGACAATGGCGTTGTCCTTAACGGTGATGGTGACGACGCCGTAGCCGTTGCCCGCGTCGTCCTCGTTATCCTCTGCGGTCAGTACGCTGCTCTGGGCGGTGTAGGTGCCGTCGGCGTAGTTTGCCGACTTCTTGCCGCCGCAGCCGGAGAAAAGGCCGGCCGCCAACACCAGCGCCAGCATCAGCGCGATGGATTTTTTCATGGTTTTACCTCCCGAAATTCTCGTTGATCATGTCCTTCATGATCTTGCCGTGGCCCAGGGTGATGGTGCGCTGGGCGACCTCGGCCACCTCGGGGTCATGGGTGACGACGACGAGGGTAGTCCCCTCCTTGTGCAGCTGGCTGAAAATGTCCAGAACGATGTTCTCGTTGGCCTCGTCCAGGTTGCCGGTGGGTTCGTCGGCCAGCAGCAGCTCAGGATAGTTGATCAGGGCGCGGGCGATGCAGACACGCTGCTGCTCGCCGCCGGAGAGCTGGCTCGGCAGATGCTTGGCGCGGTCGGCCAGACCCACGCGCTCCAGCGCCTGCATGGCTTCTTTTTCGTCGGGCATGCTGTGGTAGTACTGGCTGACCATGACGTTTTCCACGGCAGTCAGGTAGTTGACCAGGTGGAACTGCTGGAAGATCAGGCCGATCTTGTCACGGCGGATGCGGGTCAGGCTCTTGGCGCTCTCCTTGGAGATATCCACGCCGTCGAGCAGGACCTCTCCCTTGGAGGGCTTATCCATGCAGCCGATGATGTTCATCATCGTGCTCTTGCCGGAGCCGGAGGGACCCATGATGGCCACCCACTCGCCGGTGTCGACCTTCAGGCTGACATTGTCCAGCGCGTGCAGGTCACCGTATATCTTGGAAACATTTTTCAGTTCGAGAAGACTCATGTTATTACCTCCTTATTCACCCTTGAGAACGAGGGCGGGATCAATTTCGGTGGCGCTGCGCACCGGCAGGATGCAGGCAAGGCCCGTGACGAGGATCGACACAATGACCGTAATCGGCAGCAGCAGCGGACGGAAGGCGATGGAGCTGGAAAAGACGTTCACGCTCACCGCCTGGGCAAAGGCAAAGCCGAGACCCGCGCCGAGCAGTCCGCCGACGCCGCCGAGCAGCAGCCCCTCGCCCATGAACTCCCAGATGATGCTAGCGTCCGAGGCGCCCAGAGCCTTGCGCAGGCCGATCTCCTTGCGGCGCTCCGTGACCACGGCGGTCATGGTGGTGGCAACGCAGATCATGGTCAGGGCCAGCACGATGATCGTGACCAGCAGCACCAGGGACTGGAGCTTGGTCAGCACCGTGGACTCGGACTGGGTGACGCGCTTGACAAGCTTGGCCAGCGCTCCGTCGACCCTGTCGCTGATGGTCTGGGTATAGCCCTCCAGCTCGGACTGGGAGGCGGAAATGCTCAGCTCCACCACATCAAGCTCCCCGGCGGGCTGCGTCAGCTTCTCCAGATCCGCCATGGAGATATAGACATACTCTTCTTCCGAGCCGCCGGTCTCCAAAACGCCGACGACCTTGAAGCGCTGCTCTGAGGTCTGGGAGACAGGGTTGTCCTCGTCGGCCTCGGAGAGCGTATAGACCATGGTGAGGGTGTCCCCTTCCCCGGCGGAGAGGATCTGCGCCACCTCCTGGCCAAGCAGCAGCTCGTTTTCATTTTCCGGCCAGGTGCCGTTGATAAACCAGTAAGGGCTGGCCGCCTTCGCGCCGGCCATATCCGTGCCGGCAACGAGGATGGGCTGCTCGTTGATGGCAACCGTCTCATAGCGGTAGGGCGCCACACCCACGATCTGATCGGCGGCAATCAGGCTCAGCGCCTCGTCCACCGTCTGGCTGTTAAAGGCCCCGTTGCCCGCGTCGGGCAGCAGGATCATGTTGGCGCCGTAGTTTCTGAATGCCGCGCCCATCTGACGGGGCACGTCGTAGTAGATGGTCACAAGGCCCGACAGGATCGTCGCGCCCACCGCGATGGCAAGCAGGGCCACCAGCATGCGGGAGCGGCGGCGAATCAGGGAGGCCGTGATCATCCGAAAGAACATTTTTCTTTTCGTCATGCTCTCAGCTCCTTCCCATTAACGCCCGTGCAGAACCACAGTGGGGTCAAGCCGCAGGAGCGTACGCACGGCGGGGATGCTGCCCAGCAGCGTCACCACCACGACCAGCACGCCCACCAGCGGAATAACCATCGCCTTCATCTCGATGGACGAGCCAAAGACGCTGTGGCCAATGATCTGCGCAAAGCCGAAGCCGACGAAGTAGCCGACAACGGCACCGGCGATGCCGGTGAGGACGATCTCGGTCAAGACCACGGCGGTAATGGAGCGGTCCGGCGCACCGATGGCCTTGAGAAGGCCGATCTCATTGCTGCGCTCCATGACGCTGGCGGTGACCAGATTGGAGATGCCGAGGCCGGAGCCGACCAGGGCCAGGATCGTAATGAGTACCATCAGCAGCTCCGTTTTTTCCAGGATCGCGCCCTCGGAATCAGCCACCTTGCGCACCGGGGAGGCCACGGAGTCCGTGATGACCTCCTGGATCTGGTAGCAGATGGAGCTGACATAGGCAGTGCAGTACCAGGTCTCATACTGGCTGACCGAGAGAGACTTGGGGTCCTTGGCGGCCTTGATGGCCAGCTCGTTGTCGGGGGTGGTGATGGCGCTGACCTCGATGCTGGTCAGATAGCCGTCGGTATTGGACAGCTCCTGCACGATCTCCATGGGCGCGTAAATCTGCTCGTCAGCGTCGTCGCCGGAGTCGTAGACGCCCACAACGCGGAGGTTTGCGTCGGCATAGCGGCCGTTAACGCGGATGACGTCGCCGGCGTGGATGCCGTTTGCCTTGGCAAGCGCAGCGCCCACCATGCAGGTATCGGCGCCGTCGGCCACCTCGTCCAGCCACTGGCCCTCCTCAATATCCCACCAGGTGCGCAGGTTCTGCACGCCGGTGTAGAGCGTCTCGCCCGTGGGCAGGGACAGGTAATGGTTAAACCAGGTGCCCACCATGGTTGCGGTCCCGCCGCCGGGGAGGCTTACCTCCGTATCGATGAAGGGAGAAAAGTCGACAATGTTGAAGGCCCAGAAAATGGTCTTGATATTGCCCAGCTCATCCTCGCGCAGGTAGGCGCCCTCGGTGGTCTCGCCGCCCTCGACCTCATAGAGGTTGTTGAGGACGGAGGCCGCCTTGGGGACAACGGTGATATTTGCGCCGTAGGTTTTCAGCTCCTGGTTGACCTTGTCGCCCACGTCCAGCATGACATTGAGCATGGCGGTCGCCAGGGACGCGCCCAAAGCGATGGTGAGCGCGATCATCAGCATTTTCCCTCTCTGCCGGGTCAATGCCCCTCGAATCATTCGGAAAAACATGAACGCACCCCCTTATCTGAAGTCTTTCTCGTGCTCGACCATGGTGGAAACGGGCACGATGATGTAGCCGTCGGCGACCTTGTAGTCAATGGGGATCGGGTTGCAGCCGCCCTTGAAGCCGATGGTGTTGATGTTCATGACGACATCGCAGAGCTTGCAGACGACCTGGCCGTCGCGCTCGTAATAACCGGTCTCACCGCAGATATCGCAGGCGTCCAGACCGATGCCGTAGGCCGAGGAGTTGGGCTTCTTGATGACAATGAAGCGGGTCTCCACGCCGCCCGGGGTCACATAGGCGAAACGGTGCAGATGTCCGTCCTCCACCTGGGCCAGGGAGACGTAGATGTTGTCGTCCTGGATGACGCACTCCTCCGCGGGGCTGAGCTCGACGGTGCGGTTGGTGATGGCGGTAAAGGCCGTCAGATTCAGAACCATCAGCACCAGCACCGCAAGCAGGACATAGGCCCAGCGGCGGTTGAGGCGCAGGTCAGCCTTGAGGCGGCGCAGCTGTGCCGGGTTATCGTAGGGCTTGGTGACCTTGCGGCTGTCCAGCCAGAGAATCACCGCCAGCAGCAGCACCGCAGCCAAAGCCAGGTAGATAAACAGGTTCGAGTGGTTGGAGGTAAACTTCACCATGCGAAACAGCGGCTTGTATACCGGGCTCTTGGTGCTGATCATGCGGCGGGTCAGCATCGTCTGCAAGGTCTTGCAGATCTGCTGAACGGCGTTGACGGAAAGCGCCGCCACGGTCAGAGCCGCGGCAGGCTTTGCCGCAGCGCGCAGCGCCACAAAGCGCGCCGCGAAAAACGCGATCAGCGCATAGATCAGGCCAAGCACGAAGCC
>JAFTGE010000103.1 GCA_017458085.1 Oscillospiraceae bacterium | reverse complement strand
TTCTGCCCGCAGGCTGTCTTTGATGTAGTAGTCCAGGTCGAGCTCCTGGCACAGCGCCTCGGCCTCTCTTCCGAATGTCGCCCAGTCGATACCCGACGGATGATAGTTGAGCTTGCCGATCTTGACCTTATCTACCGATAGGAAATTGAGGTATCGCAGACATAGCTTTTCATCCAAAACAGGCTCAAATGAAATCCATGTTTTAATTCCCCTTCTTTTTGCTTCGCCGATAGTAAGGATTCTTTCGGTTTCTGCGGGACTATAGCAGCAATCTACCGTCACGCCGTACCAGTCCTCGCCATCCAACAGGTCAAAGTCCCGGCTTCCGTCGCCTTTGGTAAGGATCTGAACGTGGTTTCCGTGCTGTTTGAGAAGTTGAATAATCTCCCGCGTCGCGTTGGTGTCGTAGCCGGTGGGGTATGGGTCACAGGTAAAGCACAGGTGAATGATTTTCCCGGTGATCTGCTCTTTTTCAAGCTGCTTCTTGACCTCCTCCACTATGCCTGGGCGTGGCTCAACGTGGCTGTGGAATCGCTCCCGCTCCTGGTGCAGTACGTTCGGTGCGAAGCAGTAATAGCAGCGGTGTGGGCAGCCGGTGTAGATGTTTAAGGCAAGATCGCCATACTCTTTCGCTTTGCCTTTCGGCTCATAGATCGGCGGCCTCATGCTCCAATCAGCTCCCTGCAATCCTTCACCAGCCGCGCGATGGCGTCGTTGGCGTCGGCGATCTGCTCCGTGAGTTCCACCAGCCCGCGCCATTCCTGCGCGACTTCTTCATCCACGGGCTTGCCGCTGATCGCGCCAAGCATCGCGCCCAGCTGCTGGACGATCTCGTATTGCTTCTTCCTGGTCTCTACCAGGTTCTCCATGGCTGGGGCGTGTGGCAGCTTCTCCGCTGTGCTGGGTGCGGAGGTCGCGGTGCGGTCGGTGGGGTCGCTCCTGTGCGGTACATAGGCTTCAATCATGGTTCGTTCCTCCCAAAAAGAATTTTGTATGTATTCCCGAAGCGCTCCCGCTTACACCAGGCGCAGCTGTCCTCGCTGCCCTCGGCGTTCGGTACGCGCTTATAGGTCAGGCCGGAGGCTTGCAGGATCTTCTTGCAGTCCGGGCAGAGGTATCGCTCCACGCTCCTCCTCATTGCCGCAGCTCCAAATACTTTTGGATCACGGCGGAGGCTTCTTGCCAGCCGCAGCAGATTTCCGCCGCATATCCTTGTGTGCGCAGCTGGGCAATCCATTCCAGCTGTTCATCGCTCGGCTTGCCCCCCCTGATCCGTTTTAGCTCCACGAATAAGCCGTGATACTTTCCGCGGGGGACGGGCAGGATGATGTCCGGCACGCCGGCCTTGACGCCCTCCCGCTTGAAGCGGGCAGCCTCCGCCTTGTTCCTCTTGCCCCCGTTCGGAACGTGGAACATGAGGTTCAGCTCGGGGTAGAAGTAGCTTTTCATTTGCGCCCACCCAAAGAGCGCGGCCTGCTCCTCGGCTTCGGAGGGCAACATGCGGTTGTCCTTCGGAAGCAGATCGGGATTTACGGATGCTGCGATCATGATGTCCTCCTATACCTCCGCCGGCAGCCGCAGCCACCAGGTCGGATCTTCTCTCTTGTCCCCGTTCGGGCACTCCGTCGGGCAGTCCTCATAGGGACAGGCCGGGCAGAAGTGTGCCTCAAACATCCGCTCCCACGGTGTGTCCACCGCGTTCAGCTTTGCGAGGAATGTGCCCAGCGCCTCCGGGCTCTCGGTGATCTGGTCGAAGATAGTCGTGCGCACATCCGGCAGGATGGCCAGCGCCGTCTCTTTCCACATCTGGAGCTCGTCCTCCAGATTTGCGTCGGCTACCAGTGAGTACAAAGCGCTAAACCTTTTGAGTGCGTCCCGGCATTCCCGGTTGTGAAAGATGGCCGTAGGCGCTTCTCTTTGACGCTCGCGCAGTTCGTTATACGCGGCCAGCGTCCGCTTGAACAGCATCTCTTTCAGCTCAGCCATTCTCCTTGGCCTCCTCGTTGACCGGGGTCATATCGCGGATCAGTCCCTCCGCGATATTCAACCCGGACAGCACGCCCTTGAGTCGGTCGCCCTTATAGGCCCGCTCGGCAGTCTTCTTAGCGGATGCCAACAGCCGCAGGGCTGCGTCCTTGCGGATCAGTTCCTCATTCATTGACTGCCGCCTCCATTCTCGGCGCGCGGTTGCCGCGCTTTTTGATGTTGTCCATATAGGTCTGTGCTCCCTTGCCCGGGTCGTAGCCCCAGCGCATGGTGTCCGGGTTGAACTCGTCCGTCTGGCCACGGCGCAGTTCGTTGTACACGGTGGTCATACTGACGCCCAGCCGGTAGGCGATGTCCATAGCGGAGTCCCCGCGCTCCCATCCTTTAAAGATGGCCTCGCGGTCGTCTCTGGTGAGTACTTTCTGGCCCACGTCTTTCACCTCGCAGATAAAAAAATAAATGCGCAAAAGGTCGAAAAACCTTTGCGCATTTATTAGTAACATTTTCAGTAAAAGCGGTTTCTGCAAAAAACCCTTGACAAGCAGCGGGGTATCAGGTATTATATGTGAGCGCTCCGAAGACAGCAGGTGGCGAAAGCCGTAAATCCTGCCGAGGACATCAACATCGTCTTGATCGTTTTTGTGCCTTTGCGTCTTGGGAT
>JAFTGE010000022.1 GCA_017458085.1 Oscillospiraceae bacterium | reverse complement strand
TTCAGGTTTGACTCAAAGTGTGGCAATCCCTATGACCGCTTATTCATCCACGCTAAGGCGTTCTATAACATTTAACCCCGAATATCTGGCAAGAGTATACAGACCGTGCAGAGCAACTGCGCGGTTGCTTACTCCTGCGCGAGGAGAAGTGGAGAAAAGAGGATCTGGAGCTGCCCCTGGATCTCAAGGTGCATTTCATTGAGGGCAATGATGATCGCATGGGGAACATTTGGACCTCTGATCAATGTAATTTTTTGCGGATATATTTAACATTTGGAAGTGAAGAAGGGCAAGGTCCGCATGCGGCGCTGGCCTTGCCCAGGTTTAGATTTCTTTCATTTTTTCCTGCTGGTTTAGACATCCAGCAATGGCAAGCTCAAACTGCAGCGCGGCAAACGAGGCCGTTCCAATCATCATTCCGATGGCCATGCATTCCAATATAAGCGATCTTCTTTTCATTCGTCGGTTCCTCCGTCAAAACCTCAGAAGCGCACGCCAGCCAGCTGTAAAGAAAGTATCTACCTCTTTTTGATATTGCTCTGCGCGTTCTCTGGGATAATCCTTTCTGATAAATTCCGCATGCGTGCGGTATTGCTGCCGCATCATCGTGGAGATGGTTTCCGCATCAATTTCTGGAATATCCATGCCCTGCTCCCGAAGCCTCGGCAGCGTGCGCAACATAACTTGTGTTTCATAATCAGCCACCTTGTCTATGATATTCTCATATGCCGTTCCTTCGGCGCAGAACAAAAGAAGCTTCATGCCGGAAAAATTGGCATAAATAAAATCCAGCATCTCCTTAAATGTTTTTTCTTTATTCCAGACCTTCTCACTTTTCCCTTCCGCAAGCAGAGTATCCTTCTCATTTTCCGCCATGTGCAAAATTTCCTTGATCGCTGTGATCAGCGGATCGACCAGTGCTGAAAATATCTCTTCCTTACTCTCAAAATGCTTATAGAGACCCGGTGCTGAGATTCCAACCTCAGATGCTATCATCTGCATAGATGTTTCTCGAAATCCATTCGCTAAGAATATAGTTCTTGCGGTATTTTTGATTTTGTCCGGTGTATTTCCTTTTTTCGCAGGCATATGAGACCTCCTTATGCTTCAAAGGTTAACGTCGTTAACCTTTGAATAGAATAACACCTTTTCTGGGAAAAGTCAACGGCAATCATCCGACAATCCAAGATTTCTGATTTTTGTGGAGATAGGAGCAGTTCACCGCTCCCATCCATCCCTTTTTTCTTCAAGTATTCGATTGTGGAATTGAACCCTTTACAAACATCCTCAATCTGGGTTGGATATTTATTCTTCGGAGACAGCCTATAGCCTATGGATATAAAACGATACCCATGATCTGCCACACATTGTCCGACATAATCAAAGAACTTGGGATTCCCGGCATTCCAGCCACCACCGTGAATCCATACGATGACCTTATCGCTTACAATCCTCTTTGGTTCATAAAACAGGAAGTATTGATCCTTATGCTCGCCAAAAGAAACCGATGCAGGTGTGTACTTTTTCTTCACCTGAAACATTTGCTTATACAAACCAAAGTAACTCAGGCTCTCCCTCAAATAATCATTCATACCAAATAGCACCCCTTGTGTCAGGATTTTATTCTTCCTATAACTTATACTGCATAAAGTTCCCATTATGGGTAAAGCCATAAGCCGTATATAGTTTTACTCCCATGTCGGATGCAGTGATCTGCACCGTACCACATCCATAAGCTCTCGCTTCCTCAATGACTCCTGACAGTAACTCCTTTGCGATTCCCTTACGCCGGTATTCCGGATCCGTATACATACTTGAAATCAATATTATATTCCGAGATAACTGCTATCTCCCACAATAGATTTTTATTGCTCTGAATATAAACTCAGCAGTTCCTTCACCACCCATCTTATCGATATTATTGGTAAAATCTCCCCCACCATCATACATCTTGCCAAGTCCAAAAAGCATTTCATTAGAACACTTATAAAAATGATCACTAATAAAACTCTGTAGCTTTTTCACCTGCTCCTGCACTTCTACTGATGCCGGATTCATTTCCTTCATCCTTCCGAACTTTTCAAAAATCCTCATGAAGTTAGCCATCATCCTTTGCTCATCAGTCTTTGTTCGGTTTTTATCCTTTTCTTCAAATTCCTTAAACTCAGGTGTTTCTCCCCATTGTTCTTTCGCACGTTTAGCGTATTCATCAAGCTTACTTGCATCAAATGCAGTGAAATCCACATGTTTGGTTCCCCTAAGTTGCAAACCACGGCACATGCTTATTAGATTGTCTATGTGCTCTTTCTTTAATTCCAGAAGTTCTATTTGCTGCTGTAATGCTTTATTCTTGTCAAAACCGGAACTGGTGACGATATCTTTTATATCTTTAAGCGGAAATTCTAGCTCGCGAAACAATAAAATCTGTTGTAATGTCTCTAATGCAGCATCATCATACAACCTATATCCAGCCTTTGTGTATTCTGTTGGCTTTAATAGTCCAATTTTGTCATAATACTGCAGGGTACGTATACTCACCCCAGTTAATTTGCTTACCTCATTCACTGTCAGCTTTTTCATTTCCAAAATTCCTTTACTTCATTCAAAATCTCAGCTGCTGGAAGTATCGTTGCCTTTTCTATAGGAACCCCTGTCTTTTCTAAATAGTACTTTATCAAGTAATAGCCTATAGCATATCCTGCACAATATGGAAGCCCCACTTCCGGAAAATGCTGAATCCTAGCCATTTCATCGCCGTAAAGATATGATGTGATATTGTCAAAACCAGTTACTTCGATACCATCGTAGATAATTTCTTTTATAAGGGGCATTAGCTCCATGTCTGTCTTGGTGACCCATGGTCCAAGAAGTTCTTCACCAAAGACTGTTGTGGCGAAGTTCTCTGCTAATCCTTCACTCACAATCATCTCACCAAGATTTATATCGTTAGTCCACTTAATGTACTGGTATCTGATATTATGATTAGTCTCATGTGTAAGGGCGGCTGGAAGTCTTTTGATGGTCTCTTTTGAAGGAACGAGCCATCCCATAATGTATCCAGGGATTCCTCCATCACCACAATATCCTTCGTTCATGATTGTATAAGCATTCTGGGGGTTTGCCAGAAGAATTGTGAAAAGATATTCTTGTACCTTTAGCTCTATTCCCTGATTTTCAAATCTGGTAAGAGCTTCTTCTATGGCCCTATTGCAAGACTCCCACATCTCCTGATTCTCCAATTGCTCTATCTGCTCTGCAATGTCGCTGTCCACATCAGATGGCGCCATTATCCCTAATCTATTGTTGGCCATAATGATATCATATCCACCTGGGAACTTTGGTTTAAGGGGTATATGATAACAATCCCATTTTCCTTGGAATGGCATCATCATATCATAGCGATAAATATCATCTTTTTTATCTGAATCAGCCAGCATTATCTTTTTATAAATATCTGGTGAATATACTCTGTTGACTTTCATCCTGACCTCCTATGCGTCTCGTTCATGCTATAGTCAACTATAAACTATTACCTAACGTCAGAGTCAACAGCTATTCAATCCTTTTTCGTATCTTTTTTAAACAAAAAAATATAGAGATGAATATGTGACAGAGCTTTGTTTCCCAATTGAATGAAGGAAGGCCGGTCAGGGAGTGCGTTTCTCCCTGGCCTGTTTTCAAGGAGAATGATCATGGCGTCAAGCAAAGAATACCTGGACTTCATCCTGGAACAGCTTTCAGGGGTTGATGGGATCACCCATAAACAGATGATGGGAGAATACATCCTGTATATGAACGGCAGAATCATCGGCGGCATTTATGATGACCGCTTCCTGGTCAAGCCGACCAAATCAGCCAAGGCTATGATGCCGGATGCTGATATGGAGCTTCCTTATGAAGGCGCGAAAGAAATGCTGCTGGTTGACAATGTCGATAACAGGGATTTCCTGACACAGCTGCTGACGGCTGTGTATGATGAATTGCCTGCTCCGAAAACAAAGAAATAGTGAGATGAAAAAAAGGCATCCTGCTTCCAGAATCTCTGGTGTCAGGATGCCATTTTGTATTCCTGCCTTTGGGCATTTGCGTCGATTTTCAAAAATGCGTCGATTTTTGGTTTCGACTCAAAAAATGCGTCGATTTGCGTCGATTCATAAGTTTCGTTGGTTTGTATCAAAGTTGGCAGGGTTTTTTCCGCCATCGTCTCGCCGATCTTCGGGCGGATCATCTTCGCCATGAATTCGGTGACGGCGCGGGGCGTGTAAAACTCGCCGGCGCTGCCGGCGCTCTGCAGCTCCTTCAGGATGCTCTCGTAGATTTCGCCGAAGGCGTGGCTCTCCGTGTAGTCGGAAAGGTCCAGCTCGTCGATCACGTTCAGCACCTGCCGCAGCAGCACGCCGTCCTTCATGTAGTTGTTGGCGTCGGTAAACGTCGTCTGCACGATGGCTTTTTTGATGGGGGTGGAAGCGTCCACCGGCAGCTTTTTCAGCGTCGGGAATAGGGTGTTGTTGACGAAGTCCAGCAGTTTCTCTCCGGTCAGCGCCGTGCCGGATTTGTCGTCGTGCGCCCAGGCGGCCCAGCGGCATTCTTCCGGGATGATGGAGACGTAGGCGTCGTCATCCCACTCCCAGTCCTGCTCCTTGGCGTCGTAAACCTTGAGAAAGAGCATCCAGGCGATCTGCTCGATGCGCTGAGCGTCGCCGTTGATGCCTGCGTCGTTTCGCATGATGTCGCGCAGCCGCTTTACAAAACCCGTGAGATTTGCCATGTGCTTTTCCTTCCTTTACTGACCGAAACGATCAAACAGGTATTCCAGCCTTCCGGCGGAAATCCTCCAATCTGCCGGAACCTGATCCGTTGTGCCGCTCCCAACTGCACGAGGTCCCCAGGTATGGTTTTCATACAGTATGGTTTCGCCCCTGCCGCCGGCGGATGCATTCAGACGATCGGCTATCTCCTGCGGCGTGGCCAGATAGATCCTCGGCATTTCATCCGGTGCTGTGCCTTGGAACTGAACAAGACAAAATATGGTTTTCCTGTGGTGTGCCGTAAGCCATTTCGCCGTGGCTTCGTGGTAGTCACACCCTTTTTTATAGCCCTGTGTAAGGCCCCAGCTTCCGTCCTGACTGCCTTTTACGGAGATTTTGAGCATACGGTCTCCGGATACAGCAATTAAATCGTATTCCGGTTGGTTGGCTCCGTATTGTACGGAAACATCATACCCATAACGGGCGAAAACGGCAGCGGCATAGGCTTCTGCAGCCACCCCGACATGCCAGGAACTGATGGTTTTCATTAACCTGCCTCATCTGTATAAATTGCGTCTTCCAGCTCCTGCACGGCTTTCAGGTACCCGGTTTTACCGCCGAAGAAGGAAGAAATCTTTGCCGGCTTTCCGTATTTCAGGAAGGGATCGAGCTTCAGGATCTCCGCTTTGCCGATCTCATAGATGCCGGCGTTCATGTACTTGTCCAGCAGCGCTTCCAGGATCTCGCGGGCGACGCCGCTGTAGCGGCTGAGGAAGTCGCGCTTTTTCACATTGTTTGCCCGTTCTTTCCGGGTGAGCGGCTTTTTGTCGTAGGCCACGTGGCAGATGAAATCAAAGTCATCCACGTCGCTCATGCCCTGATCCGCTTTCATCCTTTCAAGATCGATGCCGCGCTCCAGCAGCATATCCCGGATCTTTTCCTTTTGGGGATCCCTGCGCCATTCCCGGATGAACGCATCCAGCGTGGCGTATTCGCCGCGGACATTCTCCTTGGTGTAATCCGTAATGCTCTCCTGGCGGAGCAGCTTTCCGTTCGCGTCGTAAACAGAAACCGTTTTGTAGATGATCTCGACCCGGCAGCCGTTCCTGTCCACAATGGGCTTGACCTTCGGGGGGACGGGATCCACGGGGCCGGGGCCGGGCGGATCGTCACTGCCTCCGTTGCCCGGTCCGTTCGGGTCGAACCCGGGATCCATTTGGATGGGGCCGTCCCATTCCGGGTCAGCGAACAGGCGCGTGACGTTGCGGAAGTCCATCACGACGAAGTGGGTCTTCCCTTCCTTTTCGCGCAGGCGGGTGCCGCGCCCGATGATCTGCTTGAATTCCGTCATGGAGCCGATCATCTCGTCCAGCACGATCAGCTTGGTCATCTTGCAGTCCGCGCCGGTGGAGAGGAGCTTGGAGGTCGTCGCGATGACCGGGTACGGCGCGGAGACGGAGATAAAGTAATCCAGCTTGCTCTTGCCGTAGACGTCGCTGCCTGTGATCCTGACCACGTAATCCGGGTTTTCTTTCACCTTGTCCGCGTTCAGGTTGGAAAGCGCTACGCGCATGCGCTCGGCAGCTTCCTCCGTGGCGCAGAACACGATGGTCTTGGCCATGCGGTCGGTCGACTTCAGGTAGCGGGTGATCTCCGAGGCCACCTGTTGCACACGGTCCTCGATCACGATGCTGTAGTCGTAATCGCTGTTGGTGTAGACGCGGTCCTCGATCGGGTTGCCGAACTTGTCCAGCTGCCCCTTTCTCGGCCGCCACCCGTCTCCGATGTCCGTGGTGATGTTGATGACCCTGAACGGGGCGAGGAAACCGTCCTCTATGCCCTCCCTCAGGCTGTAGGTGTAAACCGGCTTTCCGAAGTAATCGATATTGGAGACGTACTTCGTCTCCTTCGGCGTGGCCGTCATGCCGATCTGCGTGGCCGAGGCAAAGTATTCCAGGATCCTGCGCCAGCTGCTGTCCTTCTTTGCAGAGCCCCTGTGACACTCGTCCACGATGATGAGGTCGAAGAAGTCCGGCTTGAACAGGCGGGCAAGGCGGCTGAGTGTTTCATCCTCATCCGCGTCAGCCGCGTCCTCTTCGCGGTCTGTAAGCTGCTGATACAGCGAGAAATACACCTCATGGGAAGTGATCGTCGTCGGATCGTCTTTGGCGAAATTGATCTTGTGTATGGTCTTCTCCAGCGGTGAGAAATCCTGCTGAATGGACTGGTCCACGAGGATGTTCCGGTCCGCGAGATAGAGCACCTTTCTTTTCATGCCGCTCTTCAGCAGGCGGTAAACGATCTGGAACGCCGTATAGGTTTTGCCCGTCCCCGTGGCCATCACAAGAAGCAGCCGGTTCTGTCCGCGCGCAATGGCATCCACGGTCCTGTTGACCGCGTTGCGCTGATAATAGCGCGGCGCATGGGTCTTCTGGCTGCTGTAATAGGGCTGAAGCCGGATCCGCATTTCCGCTTCGTTCAATCCCAGGCCGTCGTTCGCCCCGGTCCGGTATCTTTCCATCAATTCGTCGGGAGAGGGAAAATCCTGAAGCGGAATCTGCCGTTCCAGTCCGGTCAGAAAATCATGCTCGTAAAAGGCGTCGCCGTTCGAACTGTACGCAAAAGGGACATCGAGCATCTGGGCATAGGTCATCGCCTGCATCAGCCCGAAAGACACGGTGTGATTGTTGTCCTTCGCCTCAATAATGGCGATCGGGTTGTTGGCGCTGCTGTAAAGGACATAATCCGCCTTCTTGGGGTGCTCACGCACGACCAGATTTCCCCTGAGGTTGATCCGTCCGTCCGTGATCTTCGTTTCCATCGTGATCCGGTCAAGGCTCCACTTTGCGGTGACAGCAGGCGTAATGAACTTCAGCTTGATATCTTCCTCGCTCATCTTCTTTTTATCGTACATGGCAAAGCCTCCTGCCGACATCAGAGTTGCTCATATCGGTTTATTATATCATGACTTTGCAAACCCCGTCACTGCCGGCGGATACTTTTTGCCATCGTCCCCGGCTCCCCTGAAAGGATAAAACCTCATCCACCATTCGCTCCGCTCATGGTCCCCCTCCCCCTCGCCGGGAGGCATCCTCGTTCTTTCAGAACGGGATCAGCCCTAAAGGGCAAGACAGAGCCCTCTCCGTCATGCCTTACGGCATGCCACCTCCCCCAAAGGGGGAGGCAAGTATTAGGAAAGCAGCTTTGTTTTCTTGTCTTCCCCTTTAGGGGAAGGTGGCACGGCGCAGCCGTGACGGATGAGGTCCTCGGCTCTCCCTTGAGAGGGCCTTTCCGTTCGCCCCGTCAAAAACCCTTGTCATTCCCGCGCCCTTCGTTGTATGATAGTCGAAAGACCGCAGAAACCCGGACTCAGCCAGTCCGCTATGGAGGTGCAGCATGAACACCGTCATCGACAGCATGATGAAAAGGCGCAGCTGCAAAAGCTACCGGCCGGATCCCGTCCCGCAGGAGCTCATCGATGAAATCATCGAGACCGGCCTGTATGCCGCCAACTGGATGGGCAGGCAGATGCCCGTCATCCTCGCCGTCACCGATCCCGAGACGCGGAACACGCTGTCCCGCCTCAACGCCAAATACGATCCGCTGAAGCGCCCCGATCCGTTCTACGGCGCGCCGGTCATCCTCTGTGTGCTCGCACCGAAGAGCGACCCCGCCGCAGTGGAGGACGGAAGCCTGGTGCTCGGCAACCTGATGCTGGCCGCCCACTCGCTTGGCATCGGCAGCTGCTGGATCCACCGCGCGCGTCCGGTCTTTGAAGACGCGGAGGGCCTGGAGGTGCTGCGGCGCGCCGGCCTGGATGACAGCTATACCGGCATCGGCCACTGCGCCATCGGCTACCCGGCCAAGACGACAGACCGGATCATCCCCAGAAAGGAAAACCGCGTCTTCCGACTGTGACGCTGCCATGAAGGAGGAGCACCGTGCCCGAAACTGAGACCCTGAACCTCACCGGGAAAGCAGCAGATGAAGCGGCCGTGCGCCGTAAGTATGCGCGCCTCACCCGCCTTTTGATCGGCCGCACGCTGACGCTTACAGCCATGGAAAGCTGCACCGGCGGCCAGATCGCCTCCCTCATCACGGACACGGAGGGCTCTTCCGCCGTCCTGCCCGGCGCTTTTGTCACCTACAGCAACGCGGCCAAGGTGCGGGAGGGCGTTCCCGCGGAGGTGATCCGCAGCCACGGCGTCTACTCCGCCGAAACCGCCGCCGCGATGGCGGAGGCATGCCGGAATGCGTACGCCGCGGACATCGGCATCGGCGTCACCGGCAGCTTCGGCAATGCCGATCCCGCCAACCCCGACAGCGTGCCCGGCGAGGTCTTCTTCGCCATCGCCTTGAAGGAAGGGACCCGGCGCTTCCGCTGCACCGTCCCCGCCCTGCCCACCCGGCTGGCCTGCAAGCTCTTCGTGGCGGATGCCGTCGCGGACTGCCTGGCCAAAGCGGTCGGTTTACCCTTAAATGAACCACAGGAGGAAAACGATGCTGATCCAGCCCTTTGCCGTTGAAGAATGGATGAACGCCCATGAAACGGGCGCAAAATACAATATTGCGGAGACCTGCGTGGATTCCGTCTCCGCCGATGAACTTTTTAAGCTGACCGGGGAAGATGGCGACACCTTCTGGCACGGCCTCGCCGGGCGCCGCCTCACCTACGGCGATATCGAAGGCTCGCCCGCCTTCCGCGAGGGCGTCTGCCGCCTGTACCGCACGCTGGAGCCGCGGCACATCCTCACCACGCACGGCGCGGCCGGCGCCAACCACCACGTCTTTTACTCTCTCGTGGAGCCCGGCGACCGCGTCGTCTCCATCGCACCCAGCTATCAGCAGCTCACCTCCATCCCGGAGGGCTACGGCGCGGATCTGAAAGTCATCCGCCTGCGTCCGGAAAACGGATACCTGCCCGATCTGGACGAGCTGCGTACGCTGGCTGTCCCGGGGACGAAGCTCATCTGCATCAACAACCCCAACAACCCGACAGGCGCGCTGATGAACGAGGCGATGCTGCGGGAGATCGTTTCCATCGCAAAAGAGGCCGGCGCCTGGCTGCTTTGCGACGAGGTATACCGCCACCTCACCCAGACGGACGATTACAGCCCTTCCATCGCCGATCTCTACGACAGGGGCATCTCCGTCTCCAGCATGTCCAAGGTCTTCTCTCTGGCCGGCCTTCGCCTGGGCTGGATCGCCACGAAGGATGAAGCCGCCATGCGTGCCTTTCTCTCCCACCGCGACTACAACCACATCTCCTGCGGCATGATCGACGAAACGCTGGCTGCGCTGGCCCTGCGCCACGCCGACGCCGTGCTCGCCCGCAGCCGCGGCATCGTGCGGGAGAACCTCGCCATCCTCACCCGGTGGATGGAGACAGAGTCCCGGCTCTGGTGGGTGCGCCCGCAGGCAGGCACCACCGCGCTCATCCACTGGGATTATCCCGTGGAATCCTACGATTTCTGCCTTGCCATGTACCGGCAGACGGGCGCTTTCGTCACCCCTGGCGACTGCTTCGGCGAGCCGCGCAGCATGCGCGTCGGCTACGCCTGCGACACCGGGGAATTGAAGGACGGCCTTGCCGCGGTATCGGCCTTCCTCAGGACGCTGGAATAGGGGGCTGCTCCGATCATTCCATCTCAAAGAATACAGCAAAACCGCCTGCTCGCAAAGCGAACAGGCGGTTTTCTTAAAACATCCTGTATGTCGTCGGTGTCTCATCCAGCATCACGCGGGAAACGGAAGGGTGATCCTCCAGGATGCGGGAGACCGTCCGCTCGACCAGGTCATAGGGCAGCCTGGCGGGCATCAGCTTGCCGCCGGATCTCGTGTGCGCACACAGCAGCACCTGCCGCCCGATGCCCAGCACGCCTTCCTCCGAAAGCAGCGGATAGAAGTCGTACAGCTTTGGCATGAGACCGGCTGCCGTCAGTTCCTCGCGGAAGACCGCATCGATGCTGCGCAGCATGGCGAGCTTTTCCTCCCGGACCTCGCCCATGACCATAGCCCCCAGCCCCATCGGCGGGAAGGCCTTGCGCTCCCGGATCGCAGCCGGGACCTCAAGCCGCTCGGCAATCGCCCGCACCTCTCTGCGGAAGCACATCGCAAGCGGCTCCAGCGGTTCGGTGCGCATAAACTCCTTTGGCGTCATACGGCCGAACAGCCGGTCCGTATAGTCCGTCCCCACGATGATGCGCACCGGTTCATCCTCTTCTCCGGCTTCCAGCGTCTCCAGCAGGCAGCGCTGCACTGCGCGCCGCTTTTGCTGCCGGCTGCGGAGCCCGGAGAGGGCGCCCAGCATCTTGTCGCGGATATCGACCGTGCGGAAGGGAATGCCCAGCGCTTCGATCGTCTCCCGAACGGTTTCCGCTTCACCGGTCCTCATAAGCCCGGTTTCCACGTAAACCGCCGTCAGCCGGTCCCCGAACGCCTTCTTGCCCATGACGGCCGTCACGGTCGAAACGAGACCGCCGCTGACCGCGCAGACTGCGCGGCCGCCCTGGGCTGCCGCCTCCGTCAGCTGTCTGTCGGCCTCCTCCATCGCAGCATCGATCGAATACCACGGATCGCAGCCGCAGACGTTGAAGAGGAAGGCATCCAGGATGCCGGTCGTCGTCGGGTCGTTGCGCTCCAGCTCAAACTGAATGCCGTAGAGCCTGCGCTCTTCATCCTCAAAGGCAAGCGTGCAGCCTGCGCCGCTGGCGCTCATCCGAACGCTGGCGGGCAGCATCAGCGTCTGCGCTTCGCGGATATAGCGCTCGCCGTCCTCGGCACCGCTGAACAGGACGCTCTTCTCGAAATGGACATCGACCTTTCGGCGGCTGATCCCTGTTCCGGCGCACGCGCCGCCCATCGCCATCAGCATCATGTGCGCCGCCTGGCCGAGTGCCAGAACCGGCACACCCATCTCCAGGATCGAAGCATCCATGACGCCGGTGCCGCCGTCCTCACCGCTGAGGATGATGCCGCGGGGCTCGTACGCCGCTGCCTGTTCAGCCGTCGTCGTACCGGGGAGGATCAGGCTGAAAACGTGCTCGCCGCGCAGGCGCTTGGCCAGTTCCAGCGAAGTGCGTTCCGAATAGCTGAAGATCAGTACTGTATCGTTCATCTTTCCTATCCTCAATGAGCAAAGAAGCTGTTCCGCGTTGCGAAACAGCTCCTCTGACAGCAGAAATCAGATAAACTCGAGAATGACCATCTCGGCTGCGTCGCCGCGGCGCGGGCCCTTCTTCAGGATGCGGGTGTAGCCACCGGCGCAGTTCTTCTCGGCGTTGCGGGCCTTGTACTTGGGGCCGTACTCGCGGAAGAGCTTCTCAACGCAGGGATACTTCACGTCCTTGGTGCGGGCGCGATACTCGGCCTTGTTCTCGTCGGCCTTCTTGGCTTCCTTCATCGGATAGAGCACACGCATCATCCGGCGGCGGGCAGCCAGCTTGCTGGGCGCGTCGTTCTGCACCTTGACGGTGACAGACTGACCCTTTTCGTTATTGAAGGTCTTTTCGACTTCAATGTTGTTATCGCACTCGGCAATGGCGAGCGTCACGAGATGCTCCGCGATCGGGCGCACCTCCTTGGCACGGGCCAGAGTCGTTTCGATGCGGCCATACCAAATGAGATTGGTGACCTGGTTGCGGAGCAGCGCCTTGCGCTGCGAGGCCGTAAGGCCAAGTTTACGCTGTTTAGCCATTGGGATTTCCTCCTTTTTTGGCCCGCCTCCTGCAAATAGGGATCCTTACGCGCACGGCAGCCGCGGCTGCGGCTTTGGTTCCTGCCTCGCGGCAGATCACCTTCTTCCCTCCGGGAGACCGTACGCGCCCCATTTCCCTTAGGCGCGGCCTTTGTGGGCTTCTGCCCCTTATTCTTCCACGGTCCTCAGGGCCATGCCCAGGCCGGCGAGCTTCTGCTCGACCTCCTCCAGGCTCTTCTTGCCCAGGTTGCGGACCTTCATCATGTCTTCCTGATTCTTCTGTACCAGCTCCGCCACAGTGTTGATGCCGGCGCGCTTGAGGCAGTTGTAAGCCCTTACGGAGAGATCCAGCTCTTCGATGGTCATCTCCAGGACCTTCTCCTGGGTGTCGTTCTCCTTCTCGCTGAAGCCGACCTGCGCCACCTGATCGGTGAGGCTCATGAAGATCTTCAGGTGCTTGTAGAAGACATCCGCTGCCGCCGCGATCGCCTCATCCGGCTTGACGCTCCCGTCCGTCCAGACCTCGAGGGTCAGGCGGTCGAAATCCGTCTCCTTGCCGACACGCGTGTTCTCCACGGTGTAGTTGACCTTGCGGATCGGGGTAAAGATGGAATCGGTGGGGATGACGCCAATCGGCGTATCCGCCGTCTTGTTGCGCTCCGCGCTTACGTAGCCCATGCCCTTTTCAAGGGTCACATACAGGGTCACGTCCGCGTCCTCATTCAGCTCCGCGATGTGCAGCTCGGGATTGATGATCTCGATCTGGTCATCGACGGCGAGGTCCGCGCCCGTAAGCTCGCAGGGTCCCTTGGCATGGAGCGTGATCGTCTTTTTGCCCTCGCAGAAAAGCCTGGCGGAGAGCTCTTTCAGGTTGAGGATGATCTCTGCGACGTCTTCTTTCACGCCGGGGACGGCGGAAAATTCGTGCTGGATTCCCTCAATGCGAATGCTGGAAACGGCCACGCCGGGGAGCGAGCTGAGCAGCACACGGCGCAGGGAGTTGCCCAGCGTCTGGCCAAAGCCGTGCTCCAGCGGCTCCACGACGAATTTGCCGTAGCTGTCGCCGACCTCCACGCGTTCGATAAGGGGCTTTTCGAGTTCGATCATTAGGCAGATTCCTCCTCACGTGTCCCGTGAACAGCCATGGATTAACGAGAATAGAGTTCGACGATGAGGTGCTCCTGCACCGGATAGTCGATATCCTCGCGCGTGGGCAGCGCAGAGACGGTGCCCGTGAGAGTCGGTGCGCTGAAGGTGAGCCACTTGGGCGTCACGGCGCCGGTGCCCTCGCGCAGGCTCTTGAACATCTCGCTCTCACGGCTGCGCTCGCGCAGCGTGATCACGTCACCCGCCTTCACGAGGGAGGAGGGGATGTTGACCTTGCGGCCGTTGACCATGATATGGCCGTGCACCACGATCTGGCGCGCCATGCGGCGGGTCTTGGCCAGGCCGAGACGGTATACGACGTTATCCAGGCGGCGCTCCAGCAGGGACAGCAGGTTTTCACCGGTGATGCCCTTCATGTTGGAAGCCTTCAGGTAGTAACGGTGGAACTGCTTCTCCAGCACGCCGTATACGAACTTGACCTTCTGCTTCTCCTTGAGCTGGGTGCCGTACTCGGACACCTTCCTGCGCCGGTTTCCGCCGGGATTGCGCTTGGACTTCTTGTTGCCGTAGCCCAGTGCGGCCGGAGAGATATCCAGGCTCCGGCACTTCTTGGCGATAGGCTCCTTATTGTTAGCCATTGTATGTAGTCCTCCTTACAAACCTTACACGCGACGGCGCTTGGGCGGGCGGCATCCGTTGTGCGGGATGGGCGTCACGTCCTTGATCATGTTGACCTCCAGGCCGGCAGCCTGCAGAGAGCGGATGGCCGCCTCACGTCCGGAACCCGGACCCTTGACGTACACTTCCACGGTCTTGAGGCCGTACTCCATAGCAGCCTTGGCCGCCGTCTCCGCCGCACTCTGCGCCGCGAAAGGCGT
>JAFTGE010000021.1 GCA_017458085.1 Oscillospiraceae bacterium | reverse complement strand
GTACCAGGGCGCGTTTCCGGTGGTTTTTCTCACCTTTAAGGATTGCAAAATGCCCACTTGGGCAGATACCCTGGAAAACATCCGTTTTCTCTTTATCAATGAATTCCAGCGCCACGGAGAATTGGCAGACAGCGGCAAATGCAGCCTGAGTGAGAAAGCGTATTATCAGAAGGTCGTCACAGGACAGGCCACGGAGGGCGAACTGATGAACGCGCTTCTGATGCTCTCGCAGATGCTGGATGTCCATCACGGAATTGCGCCGATCATTATTATCGACGAATACGACATTCCCATTCAGCAGGGACACACGCAGGGCTTCTATGATGAGGCCGTTGCCTTTATGCGGAATCTGTTTTCCGGAGGATTCAAGGATAACAAGCATTTGTCACATGGCTACCTCACCGGCATCCTGCGTGTGGCAAAGGAGAGCATTTTCAGCGGTCTGAACAACCTGGCTGTTTACTCCGTTTTGGACGAGAGCTTCAGCGAGTATTTCGGCTTCACCCATGAGGAGGTCAAGCAGATCGCGGAGTATTACGGCGCGAGCGAAAAGTATGCCGAGCTCTGCGAGTGGTACGATGGCTACCGCTTTGGCGAGAGTGATATTTTCAACCCCTGGTCCATCGTCAACTACTTCCAGCGCAAGTGTAAGCTGCAGGCCTATTGGGTCTCCACCAGCTCCAACGATGTTGTGGGAGAGATCCTCACCGACGCGACCGAGGAGCTTTTTGAGAAGCTCAACTCCCTTTTGCAGGGCAAGACGGTTCTGACCTATATCGACACCGGAGTGGTTTATCCGCAGATCAAAAGCGACCCTTCGTCAGTCTATAGCTTTCTGCTGGTCACCGGCTATTTGAAGCTGGTCCGGTCCGAGCCATCTTTAGGCGATGGTTATCTCTGCGAGGTGGCATTGCCCAACAAGGAGATCGCCTATGTCTTCAAGAAAGAGATCCTGGATAAGCTGACCGCGCTGATCCCGCAGTCCACGGCAATTTCCATCCAGGAGGCGCTTTATACCGGCAACGCCACCGATCTGCAAAAACGGCTGGAGACGCTGCTGCTCCAGTCGGCCAGCTATCACGATACCGCGGGTGAGTTGTTTTACCAGGGGTTGATGCTGGGGCTGACCGCCATCATGGACAATCGCTACTATGTTACCTCTAATCGGGAATCCGGCGAAGGCCGGTATGATCTACAGCTGGAGCCGAAGGATAGCGCATTGCCGGGAATCCTGATTGAGTTGAAAGCGGCAAAAAACGTGTCGGAAGACGAATTGAGGGCTCTAGCGCAGACCGCTTTGCAGCAGATCGAGGCGCAGAAATATGACACCGACATGAAGACCCGCGGGGTGGAGAGCATGCTCAAATACGGGGTGGCCTTTAGCGGGAAACAGGTAGAGATTGTCGGAGGATAAGCGCGCTTATCTACGACATCGGCAACATTATAGAAGTGTTGCCCGATCCGGCAGATGAGCCTACGACATAACAAGGTTAGGATCACACAAATTAAAATGCTTTGGAATTGGCCGTACTGAATAGCGAAAATAGTCGAGGTGACAGTTCATGGGAGCAAAAGAGGCAAAAGCCCGAATCAAAATCAATAAACTACTCGAAGCCGCCGGCTGGCGTTTCTTCGATTACGAAGACGGTCCCGCAAACATCCAACTTGAAGCAAACGTAAAGATTACGAAAAAGCAAATCGATGCCTATGGAGAAAACTTCGAGAAGGTCAAAAACGGTTTTGTAGATTTTCTGCTTTTGGACGAGAATGGTAAGCCTTTCATTGTGCTGGAGGCGAAGTCTGAAGATATTGATCCTCTGGTTGGCAAAGAACAGGCACGGAATTATGCCAAATCTCAGTTCGTGAAATATGTGATCCTTTCCAACGGAAATATCCACTACTTCTGGAACATTTACAAGGGCAATCCCCAGATTATCGTTTCTTTCCCATCCTGCGAGAGCGTTAAAGGCAGCAAGGCCTTGAATGCTGATCCAACCAGACTCTTTACCGAAGAGATTACCTCGGATTATATCGCCGTTGTGCGAGATCCACGCTATGCAGAATCACCGGAGTACCAGAATCCAGATACAAGATCACAATATCTAAAAGATCGCGGTTTGCGCATGCTGCGCAAATATCAGGTCAACGCGCTAAAAGCCCTTCAGGAATCTGTCAAAGCCGGCAACCAGCGTTTCCTATTTGAAATGGCAACCGGAACCGGAAAGACATTGACATCTGCTGCGGTTATAAGATTGTTCCTACGTAGCGGAAATGCCAATCGGATTCTGTTTCTCGTTGATCGTATTGAGCTGGAAAACCAAGCGAAAAAGAATTTCATCAATTACCTGAAACCCGATTACGACACGGTCATCTTCAAGGAACATACCGAAGATTGGCGGCGTGCGGATATCGTCGTTTCAACGGTGCAGACGCTGGCATATAACAACAAATATAAAACCGTTTTTAAGCCTACAGATTTCTCCCTGATTATCGCTGACGAGAGCCACCGATCCATCAGTGGAAACAGTAGGGCGGTGTTTGAATATTTCATCGGATATAAACTCGGTCTGACTGCCACGCCAAAGGATTATCTGAAAAATGTAGATGCGGATGATCTGGCAACCAATGATCCCCGCGCATGGGAACGCCGTCAACTGCTGGATACTTACAAAACCTTTGGCTGCGAGAGTGGGGAGCCAACCTTCCGCTATTCCCTGATCGACGGTGTCAACGACCCGGATGGCCCGTTTCTTGTGAATCCGACCGTAGTGGATGCTCGCACGGAGATCACCACGCAGCTTTTGGCTGACGAAGGATATGCAGTTATCAACCACGGTGACGAAGAGGATGAAGATGAAGAAGAGACTTATTTCGCCCGCGATTTTGAAAAGAAGTTTTTCTCGGATGAGACCAATATGATCTTCGTAAAAACCTTCATGGACAACGCCCTGCGTGATCCGATTACAGGCGAGATCGGCAAAGGGATTGTGTTCTGTGTCAGCCGGAAACATGCCGCCAAAATCACGCAGCTTCTGAACGTGTACGCAGACAAGATGTTCCCGGATATGTATTACTCAGATTTTGCAATGCAAATCACTTCTGATGTGCAGGACGCGCAGCAGTACACGATCAACTTCCAGAACAACAATCTAAGCGGGTATTCCAAGTTCCTTGAAGGGTACAAAACGTCAAAAACCCGAATCTGTGTGACCGTCGGTATGATGACGACCGGTTATGACTGTGAGGATTTATTGAATATCGGCTTGTTCCGCCCGATCTTCTCTCCCACGGATTTCATTCAGATCAAAGGACGCGGCACCAGGACTTTCACGTTCACCTATAAAACCAGAGCCAACGGCGCTGATGAAATCCATGAAGCACCGAAAGGTACCTTCAAACTCTTCGATTTCTTTGGGAACTGCGAGTACTTTGAAGAGAAATTTGATTACGACGAAGTTATAAAACTGCCGAAGCCCACTTCCAAAAGCTCCGGCCTTGGCGGTGGGTTAACGGCGACGACCTTTGAAAACTTCAATCCCGATCCGCTGAGAACCATGACCGAAACGAAGATCGGGCTGCAGGGCATGAAGATTGACCGCATGTTCTTCCAGAAGTTTGAAGATGAGGTCAAACAGGACGAAACTGCCCGCGCACAGTACGAACAGGGCAATTACGCCGCAGCCCAAAGGTATATTGAAGATACATATCTCGACAAGCCTACCGAACACTTCACCTGGGACAAACTCCGACGCGCTACCGGTGTGGATCGCCGCGTGACTGTCCGGGAGATGCTGGATAAGATTTTCGGCCTGATTCCCGCCTTTAAGAGCAAGCAGGAACTGGTTAATGATGAATTCGACGGTTATCTTTTGACCTGCGGTGTCCCGTCTGGTGATTACTATGAAGTCCGGCACTTCTTTGAAACCTATCTGACGGACAAAGAAGTGCGCCGCGCTATAGAGGACAAAAAGTATCAAAGGCTTGGAACTGAAATCCCTAGCTATACCTTTGCGGATCTGAAACGGCTTGGCAAGCCCAATATGGATCGAGTTGTTGGCTATATCAACGACAATGTGAACCTGTCCAGATTTATGTGAGGAATCATTATGCTGAATTTTGATGTAAAACGGAAAATCAATACCCTGCGGGATATTTTGGTTGGTAAAGTGCCTGACCCCAAGGCGCAGGTGGAGCAGATTACCATTGCTCTGATATACAAGTTTATGGATGATATAGACCAGCAGGGCGTAGATTTTGGCGGCTCTCGTGAGTTTTTCAAGGGTGAGTATGAGAAATATGCCTTTTCTGAAATCATGTTTGAGGTGCATAGCGCTCAAGATCGTTTGAATCTCTACGCTGAGGGCATCGAGAAGATGACCAACAACCCCGATCTACCAAAGTTGTTCCGGGATATTCTGCGCAACGCCTATATTCCTTACCGTGACCCGGAGACTCTCAATCGCTTCCTGAAAGAGATTGCGGAATTCTCCTACGAGGACAGTGAAGATCTGGGCAACGCCTTTGAATATCTGCTCTCCATCATGGGCAGTCAGGGCGACGCAGGCCAGTTCCGTACACCCCGCCACATCATCGACATGATGGTGGAGATCACGGCTCCGTCCAAGAATGAGACTATTCTCGACCCTGCCTGTGGTACGGCAGGTTTCCTCATCAGTGCCTATAACTACATCAAAAGAGCCAATTTGGATGAACAGGGTAAGTCCAAGCTGACAGCCGACGATATGACCCGTATGACCAAAAACTTTGCGGGCTATGATATTTCGCCGGATATGGTTCGGCTTTCTCGTGTGAACATGTACCTGCATGGCTTCACCTCACCGAACATCAGTGAATACGACACGCTGACCAGTCTTGAAAAGTGGGACGATACCTACGATGTTATCTTCTCTAATCCGCCGTTTATGACGCCAAAGGGCGGCATTACCCCACATAACCGTTATCGGGTTTCCGCAAAACGTGCGGAAGTCCTGTTTGTGGACTATATTGCCGAGCACCTGAACCCTACTGGCCGGGCCGCAATCATCGTCCCGGAAGGCATCGTGTTCCAGTCCCAGACGGCATATAAGAATCTCCGCAGGATGCTTGTAGATGGCAATTATCTATATGGCGTGATTTCCCTCCCCGCCGGTGTGTTCAATCCATACAGTGGCATCAAGACCAGTATCTTGCTGATCGACCGGACGATGGCGAAAGAGAGGGACAGTATTCTTTTTGTGAAGCTGAATAACGATGGTTTTGATCTCGGTGCCCAACGCCGTGAAATCAAAGGCAGTGAGATTCCGGATGTAGTAAACATCTTAAAAGATTATCGAAATAGTGTTGATGTTGATGGTCGGGAGAATGTGGTTCTTGCGAAAAAGAGTGATATTGGAGAGCAGGATTATATCCTTGTTGGTGAAAGATATGTTATTGCGACCTCATCAAGCGGCAAGTGGCCCCAAGCAAAGATAGGGGATATCTGTACAGAAATAAAAGCCGGATTTGCATGTGGGAACTCTGCAAAAGACATTGAAGGTGTCGTTCATATTCGACCAATGAACATTACTCCCGATGGCCGCTTTTCACTTGTGGGTTCAAAATACATTGATAGAGGGGAGTTACGAGAAGAGTTTAAGATCCGAGCAGGTGATGTTCTTTTTAATAATACAAACAGCAAGGAATTAGTTGGAAAAACCTGTTTTGTCGTTTCTGACATAAATGCGGGATTCTCAAATCACATTACCCGAATTCGAGTTGGCGACCAAGTAATGCCCCAATATATGGCGCTTGTCTTGCAGAGCATGTTTGAAAACGGCATATTTCTAAGAATGTGCAACAAATGGGTCGGACAAGCTGCTATAAACGCTAAAACCTTAGCTGGGCTGTCTATTCCCCTCCCTCCACTGACCGTACAGGAAGAAATCGTTACCGAGATCGAGGGGTATCAGAGAGTCATCGACGGTGCCCGCCAGGTCACGGAGAACTATAAGCCGACGATAAAGATTGATCCGGCGTGGGAAATGACTTCCTTAGGCTGTGTCTGCGATTTTGTTCGGGGCCCATTCGGAGGAAGCTTAAAAAAGGAAATATTTGTAGAAGATGGTTACTTGGTGTATGAGCAGCATCACGCAATTAGTGGAGATTTTTCATACCAGAAATACTTCATTGATGAAAAGAAGTTCCAAGAAATGAAACGATTTGAGGTATTTACAGACGATTTACTTGTCAGTTGTTCAGGAACGATGGGAAGAGTTGCGATAGTTCCTTCAGAACACAGACTAGGAATAATAAATCAAGCATTACTTAAGCTCACGCCTAGAAAGAGCTTGGTAAACCCGTGGTTTGTGAAGCTTTATCTTGAGAGCCTCCAAATCCAGAAAAAATACTTTATGAATCAATCAGGTGCTGCGATACAGAATGTCGTGTCAGTAAAAGAACTCAAAGCGATGCCCTTTCCGAGTATTTCGATGACACAACAGGATAAGATCGTTGATGAGATAAAAATCGAAATGTCTATCGTGGATCAGAACAAGCGCCTAATTAAAATCTTCCAGCAGAAGATCAAAGATAAGATTGCCGAAGTCTGGGGGGAGTAAATTGAAAGAGTCTCTTCCTTACATAGTTTCTGTTCTCGTTGCAGTGATTACAGGTATCATGTCCTATTTGGCATCTGCAAAAAGCTGCCGAACAGAACTTAAAACTTTGCAGGAAAGTAATAAGCATGAGATCAATCGCCTCATGGAGCAACACAAACTGGATATTGATTCCCTGGAGCGTAAGCATCAGATGGAAATTGAGAAAATGGAGCTGGAACATCGGCATCAACTCGAACTTAAGGAAAAAGAGATGGAAACTGCTTTAGGCGGACAGCTTCTCACAAGCATGATGGATGCTGCTATGAATACGCCGGAAGCAAAGCAGGCCATCGGACAAGCGTTCAAAAACTCGAAAAAGAAATAAGCCTTTCTGCGGTAAGGAGTGTAATTATATATGACACTCGAATTTGATGTAAGCAAGCTTTCAGAGGCAATAAAGGTAGCTTTTGAATCGGAGCATCCGGAGTATGCAATTCCCGATCCGCCAGATGAGCTGTTCAAAATGCTTGAGTATTTGCCGGAAGAATTTGCTGAAGAAACAGAGGAGAAATACATAGATGCCCTGATGCTGGCGGCGCAGACGAGCTATGAAAACGGCCTGTATCAGTTTGCCTATGTGCAGTACCATATGCTGTTCATGACAGCGGTGTACTATGCAATTCTGAAGGTATCGATATTTCACGAGGAAGAGCTGAAGAAGGCACTCTACTATCTGCTTAAGGATCGGTATGCTGATTTCTGGAAGGAAACCAACACAAAAAATGGTAAACTCTATTTCGGCAGCTTTGCTTTAATCAATGAGAGCGATGTGTTTATGCTGCTTCGAGTGGTAGGGCTTGATAGTGACTTGCTCGGTGAGTTGCAGAAATTGGTGCGGGAGAGAAACAAATATGCCCATGCCAACGGGCAGCTTCAGCTCACCTCGGATGAACTTTTTATGGAAGCGCTGAACAGCTATAATACAAAAATACAGAAAGTAGTCGAGCTTCTGAAAACTGATCTGATTGATTTCTATAAGAAAACCGTCAGTGATCCTAATTTCCATGACCCGGATATCCGGGCATATTTAGATCCGGACGAGCAGATGATTCAAGAATTTATCAAAGAGTATTCTCTTTCAAGAGTGGAGCTGAACTGGCTGCGCAAGATTCGGCTTTCCGATTTTGACGGCTATGAGGGAGAAACAGAGATTAAGACGCTTCATAGTGCGTTGATCCATTATTACCGGGAACTGACGCAGGATGAGTATCAGCCTTTTGATGATCCGTATGTACTGTACAAATACAAGAACAATGCGACAGAATTCGTCGAAAGAGAACTGGAAATCAGCGCCTATGAATGCGGCAAAGAAGGCGGAGAGTTCCCCGTGTATGAATGCCCGGAATGCGGTGAGGAGCAACTTGCCTATGATGCAGACGGCCATCGTTATCACTGTTTCGCCTGCGGCGCAAACTACACAGATGAAGATCTGACTTTCTGTGAAAAATGCGGAAGCCTCATGCGAAAGAATGGGAATATCCCGATCTGCCATAATTGCGTAGAGGATATGATGCGGGATTAGTTGCGTGTTGAATCAGGACATAACACTTTGTTTGTTTTAATGCAGATGTAACAAACACATTTGTGTATTTAGAAAGGAATAGCAATGCTCGAACATGATCCAAATAATATCGAAAGACACGTAAAGACCCATTCGGAGCGGTCTGATGACGATAGAGCTGCTGTCTCGGTCTTGGAGTCTTTTCTACGTTCAAATGGTAGAATTAATCCATCATTTGCTTCAAATGATACTTGGCCGAATCATGACGGTTTTTTGGAGCTTGTCCCAGATCCAGAGGCGGATCGTCGGCCAAAAGATACTTTTATGGTTCAAATCAAAGGAACTGGTGCTTATACCGAAAAGGACGATACAGTAAAGTATGTTTTGCGGGATCTGGCTTTTCCTGCATTTATTTGCTCTGAGGTCTCGCTTGATCCCGGGATTCTGTTCGTTGTACTCAACCCGACAAGTAGAGGCAGCGAAAGGGTTTTCTGGAAATATCTTTCTGCTGAATTCTTGAATTCGATTGATTTTTTAAAAGATAGTATAACAGTGTGCTTCCAGGCAGAAGAAGAAATAAAGAATGACGAGGAAAGTATTCTATTATTTTGCGAAAGATTGCAGGAGGTTGCAGAGCGCCACTCTTTTGTCAATCAATTGGAACGGCATTATTATTCGGAAACAGAGGTACAGAGAATTATTCAGATTTGCAATGAAGAGATTTCTGACAGCATTGAACGCTGGGATTTCCTGAATGAAGACAGAGATAATATCTCAAGGCGTATCCTAACGAAACTGAATGATTTTTGTGTTGCGACTCTCTTGCTTAACGCAATCTATGATGGCTATCAGCACCCATCCACCGCACTTGCATGGGAGCACTCTTTTCTGAACATCGAGACCAAGTATTTAGGGAACTTCTTCCGAGGCTTACAATATATTGGTCGGCGTATCCCCGATGATGGTCAGTCAGAGCGACTGATGTTGAAGTATTATGATTTCATGTGGCAAATTCGTAAGTCGCTGCACGAGAGATATGGTGTTTCAATACTTGATAATCTAGAAAAGCTTCTCGAATATACAGGGTCTGATGAACTGGATATGCAATATTACCAACTAGTGGCTGATGCATTTAAAACCGCCGGAGGCAGCATTGAAAATGATAGTGCTACAAGATTCTACATCCAGAAAAAGACACCCTTCTATATTGATAAGGAAAGATTCTATGAAATAACGCTTCAGCAGGAAGGATTATATGCCTCAAAATATAATCGTATTACTGCGTATACAAAATTGAATATTTCTTCTAACTACTCCATTCAAATCAAGTATTTAACCTCGTCAATAAACTTGTGGGGAATTGATACAGAGATTAAAATCATTACTGGCTGGAAAGTGTCTATAAACCCAAAATGTCTGAATAAACTGGGTCAAATATTGAAAATGCCGTTAAGGCTTTCATCTCAATATGGAGAATACAATGCGTTAATGCAGTTTTTAACAATTACCGGTACAAACTTCCTTGAGATGATAGACTTTCGAGAAGTAAGGTTTGCGGAGATTCTTGACGAAATCTACCGGAACTGCAACACAGTTTATTTCAAAGAAATATTACAGCGGTTAAAAGAGGACTATTCTTCGGAGTCCGATAAGTACGGCAGATACACCGTTCGATACTTGTTAATTTATCTGCGGGAAGAGTTATTGGAAAGAGTATTGCCCTCTCAATTCAGTCCGCAATGGAAATGTGATGAGCTATACTTGTCACGTAAATGCGTGCCATTTGAAAGCAATCCTCTCATATCCGACTTGCCTGGAAGTAAAACAAGTGCAATCAGTCAGGCACGGATTCTGGCGAGTGTTGTTGAGAGGAAGAAAACAAATACGGTGATCCCATTTTGGACAATCATTAAGTCAATTCAAGAGACAGGAGAGATATACTGTGAGATCAATTCCAAACTAACTGTTGATTCCATTCAGGAATACAACAGGCAGTTGGATAATTGGGAGAAACGCCAAGGGCTTGCTATAACCGTAGAAGGCAACCTTGCTTTTATTGACGCTTATGAAAAGTCAACGCTTGAAATCCTCAAACGACTTCTGGCAAGTTCTCATGTCCCTAATAAAGGGCAAAAAGAGTATAATGAACATTTCCTTCGGCAAAGCATGATCGATTTTACCGATCAGAAGAAAAAAGAGGCACTAAAATCTGTGTTTGTAAACTCAAGAGTACTCCTCATCTATGGGGCTGCCGGAACAGGGAAAACAACACTGATCAATATGCTATCGACAATGATGTCCGGGCGGCGGAAACTCTTCCTTACAAAAACTCATACTGCATTACAAAACTTGAAACGGAGAATAGAAAATCCGGGGGCAGACGCCGATTTTATTAGTATTGACAGCTTTACAAAGAAAGTTAATCTCCCGGATTACGGAATCATATTTGTCGATGAATGCAGTACAATCGACAATCGAACCATGATGGCATTTCTTAATAAAACGAGTCCGGAAACATTTTTGGTTCTAGCTGGTGATATTTATCAGATTGAATCCATCGATTTTGGAAACTGGTTCTTCTATGCCAAGGATTTGATTAAAGCACCGGGCGCCAATACAGAGCTTGTCAGTACATGGCGCACCAAAGATCTGAATCTAATCTCCTTATGGAATGAAGTGCGAACCAAGGGCCCTCTGATCACAGAAAAGTTGGTAATCGACGGGCCATTTTCAGAAGAAATTGGTGAAAATATCTTTAAATGTGGGATCAAAGATGAGGTCATCCTTTGTCTAAACTATGATGGAAAATTCGGTCTAAACAATATGAACTGCTATTTCCAGAATGCAAATCCGGCGAAAGCTGTTTATTGGAGCGACTGGAGATTTAAAGCAGGCGATCCGATTCTTTTCAATAATACGAACAGGTTTTCTCAGTTATATAACAATCTTAAGGGAAGAATCGTCAGCATAGAAAAGTGTGCGGAACAAATCCTTTTTACAGTCGATGTTGAAATTCCTTTGACAGAGACTGATTGCTTCTATGATGGGATTGAGTTTGTCGATACAGTTGAGGACGGAACGAGAATACGTTTTGCTGTGCTGAAGTTCGATGATGAAATGCCGGAAGAAGACCGGGAAAAAACAGTAGTTCCATTTCAACTAGCCTATGCGGTTTCAATTCATAAAGCACAGGGGTTGGAATATAAATCTGTTAAAATCGTGATTCCAAGCAGCAATGCAGAAAGAATAACACATGGCATCTTTTATACTGCGATTACTCGTGCAAAAGAAAAACTCAAGATTTTTTGGAGTTCAGAGACCATGCAGGAAATTGTCGCCGGTTTTTCATGTGAGGATTCAGGGCATAGAAGTCTAGAGATAATTAAGAAAAAGCTGAAGCATTAAGAGAATGCGCTGAAATAGCATATAAATAGCGGTGGCAGCCTATATAAGACTCTTCCCGTTTCGCTGGACTTCGCCAAAGTTTTAGCGCAAATGTCGAAACAGAATAAAGCCATATTTGATAAGGCACACGATTTTAAGTTCTTTATACAAGAGGTATCATCTCTCTGATTAAGGAGGCCGCCATGCTCAACAAGCTGATTGCCGAGGCGACGGAGATCGATTTCAAGGTCGCTTTGGAAGTGAAAAAACCGAAAAGCTGGCTGAAAAGCGTCAGCGCCTTTGCCAATGGGATCGGCGGAGTACTGCTGTTTGGCGTGGCAGATGACCGCAGCATCGTCGGCCTTGCCAACGCGCAGCAAGACGCCGAGGCGATCAGCCGCCTCATCAAGGAGCGCATCATGCCCCTACCGCAGTTCGTCCTGCGCCCGATGCAGGACAAAGGCAAGGAGTTGTTGGCCGTGGAGATCACCGCCGGGCGGAGCACACCGTACTACTACAGCGCGGACGGCGTAAAAGAGGCCTATATCCGCGTCGGGAACGAGAGTGTCCCCGCGCCGGATTATGTGCTCAACGAGCTGATCCTCAAAGGCACCAACCGTTCCTTCGACGCGCTGGTGACGGACGAGCGCAAGGAGGATTACAGCTTTACATTGCTGGAGGCCACCTACCGCGAGCGGACGGGCCTGCGCTTTGAGCCCTCAGACTATGTCTCCTTCGGTCTGATGGATAAGAACGGCTTTCTAACCAACGCCGGCCGCTTGCTGGCGGATCAGCACATCGTGTATAACTCCCGCGTCTTCTGTACCCGCTGGAACGGGCTGGAGAAGGGCTCGATCTTCGATGACGCCCTGGACGACAAGGAATTTGAGGGCAATCTCATTTACCTTCTGCAAAACGGCAGCGACTTTATCCGCAACAATTCCAAGGTGCGCTTTGCCAAGAAAGCGCAGTACCGGGTGGACAAGCCGGATTATGCCGACCGCGCCGTGACCGAGGCCCTGGTCAATGCCCTGATCCACCGTGACTACATTGTGCGGGGCAGTGAGATCCACATCGACATGTACCACGACCGGCTGGAGATCCAGTCACCGGGCGGGATGTTTGAGGGCAAGCCCATCCAGGACTGCAACATCAACACGGTTGGCTCCGTGCGCCGCAATCCCGTGATCGCCGATCTGTTCCACCGTATGAAGTTCATGGAGCGCCGTGGCAGCGGTCTGCGGAAAATCGTCAGTGAGACGGAAAAGCTCCCCGGCTATACCGAGGAGCTGCGCCCGGAATTTCATTCCTCCGGCACGGATTTCCGTGTTGTGCTGAAAAATGTGAATTACAACATGGATGGTAGTGATCAAGATACCATGCATGACGCCATCCATGATGCCATGCATGACGAAAGGCTGAACAAGTTGGTTGATGCCTGTGCAGAGCCCAAAACGCGTGAGGAAATGATGGAATTTCTCGGTCTTGTCAATCGGGATCATTTCAGGAAAGCTTACTTGAAGCCGCTACTCGAATCCGGCAGGGTCAAAATGACCATCCCGGATAAGCCCAAAAGCAAGAATCAGAAATACGTTAAAGCATAAAAACATACGCCTATATGCCGCTGTTGACAGCAAGCATATAGGTGTGTGTCCCCTGGGCAGTGCAGCCCTTGGTGGGTTTCCTCTGGACTGAATTCAACAGGGAAAGCCGCTCCTGCATTCAGCGTGACCGCTGGCTATGAAGAGCAGTCTTACTTTGTATTCTCCTCGATCCACTGAATAAAACGGTGCTTGGGTGTCAGCATACGCTTCCCGATGCGAAGCGTGGGAAAATCCTCACGGCGCAGAAGCATGTATGCATTGGATCGCGAGATGTTGAGTATTGCCGCGATATCGGTGGCACAGAGCGTGAGGGGCAGTTCATCGAATTGCGTGTAAAAAGATTGATCCATAGTTTTATCCTCCTTCAAATGGTAAATACAAGCTCTGACAAAACGATCTCTTCCGCGCGATGTCGAATGCTGTTCACGCGCTGTACCCATTCCATTTGATCAGAGCGTTTCAGAGATTCAGTGATCCCTTCCTGATTATGAAGCTGTGCAACGATCAAGTCCATTCGCTCCTGACCGGCGCGGTCGATCTCTGCCAGGTGATGATCCAGTTTTCCGGTGAGAAGCATACTGGAACAGAGCGCGGGGCGATGCTCTTTCAAGTACTGTTTCCGCAGTAGGCCCCACTTGCCGAGGGGAGTTTCGTCTGCTATGATCAGGTCTGGAAACAGATAATCGCCAACCCTTATGTAGCTTCCGCCGAGTGATTCAAACGTTGATTTTTCCATGATTTTTTCTCCTGTTTTTTGACCCTTATTTTGACCCTTTATAGCTTGAAAATTGGGAAATCCATCCTCATAAAATGTTCGGATTATCACGAAAAACGTATGTATTATCATGGTTTCGCATTGAAAATGTTGCCGTAGAAGTAGCTGGGGAAATTCAAATCCTTCCCCCGCAACCACAAAAGTGCCGATTTCATTAAGAAATCGGCACTTTATTGTATTCACTTTCTCCCTGTTGCTGTATCACTTTGCCGCAAATCGGCCACAGCAGGATATCCTTCCCTCATTCGGCCAGTGCGTGTCCTTATCTGTTCGCATATGGCAACGGACGACACCGTCTTTTCGGCACAGTGGAAACTTACATGTCACCCCGGCGATAGACCACCCGGCCGTCGATGATGGTGATATAGGCCTCTCCGCCGATATTGGTCAGGGGGTCGGCAGTCCAGATCACCACATCGGCGTCCTTTCCGACCTCCAGGCTGCCCACGCGGTCTTCCACGCCCAGACTTCTGGCGGGGTTGATGGTGATCGCTTTCCAGGCCTCTTTCTTATCGAGGCCGGAGTTGACAGCCAGACCCGCGCACATGGGCAGATACTGCAGCGGGATCACCGGCGCGTCGGTGATGATGCTGATACAAAGTCCCGCCCGGTTCAAAACGCCGGGGGTGGTGAAGCTCTTGTTCGCAAGTTCGATCTTGGATTTGTGCCCCAGGCTGGGCCCGATGAATACCGGATAGTCTTCTTCAGCCAGTTCCTCCACGATCAACTCCCCGTCCGTACAGTGATCCAACGTCGCGCGCAACCCGAATTCCTTCGCGATGCGCACCGCGGTGAGGATGTCGTCCGCCCGGTGGCAGTGGCATTTCAGCGGGATTTCCCCCGCCATCACCGGGAGCATCGCCTCCAATTTCATGTCAAAAGCCGGCTCCTTCCCGGCCTGCTTGTCCTCCCGATATCGCTTTGCCTTGAACAGCAGTTCTCGGAGCAGCGCCGCAGTCCCCATTCGGGTCATGGGGGCCTTGCCGCCGGCTTTGCCGTAGCAGCCCTTTGGATTCTCGCCAAAGGCGCACTTCATGGCTGCGGGATCCTTCAGCACCATTTTATCTACCCGTTTCCCGTGCAGTTTAATCACCGCAAAGCTGCCGCCCACCACGTTTGCGCTGCCCGGGCCGGTGCATGCGGTGGTCACGCCGCCCCGAACGGCCTCAGCAAGCCCAGGATCCAGCGGGTTGATGGAGTCGATCGCGCGCATCTGGGGCGTGATGGGGTCGACCATCTCATTGAAGTCAGCGCCCTCCCAGTTCATCGCCTCGTTGTCCAGTCCCACATGGCAGTGAGCCTCAACACAGCCGGGCGTTACCAGACGTCCCTGCGCGTCGATAATCTCCGCACCCTGCGGAGCCGGGATACCCGCTCCGACGGCCACGATTTTCCCCCGCTCCATGAGCAGGCAGCCGTCTTCGATCTCCTCTCCCACAATGGGGAGGATGTGTGCGTTCTTGATAAACAACATGATGCTTCTGACCTTTCTTTTTACATTGCGTAAAGTATAGCACGTTGTTTCGTTTCGCGCAACGCCGGAACATGATCTTACGCAGTCCCTTTCTGCGAACCGGCAATCGGATTTTTCCGGGAGGTCAGCCGCAGGCTCCCGCTTGCTGATCCCGGCATCAAATTTGGTCACAGGTAATTGAAAAAAATACTTGTTGTTTCCTCAGAGAATGTGTATAATTCTAATATAATACCATTTTTGTCTGCCGTTGCATTTTCTTCCGGCATGCAGCATCTCCCCCTGCTGGGGCGCTGTACACGGCAGACAGGGAAAAGGAGAAAAAGACATGAAACGCTATCTGGCACTCTTGTTGATCCTGGTTCTGAGCATTTCTCTGCTCGCCGGCTGCGGCAGCAGCGCGGGAACCTCATCTTCGGGCGGCACCGCACCGGCTGCCGGCGCCACGGAGACCGCAAAAAACAAGGATGTCCTCCGCGTTGCGGCCAATGCGGAAGCCTCCACCCTCGACCCCTCTCAGACCACTGACGCCTCCTCCCAGCAGATCTTCAACAACATTTTTGAGACGCTGGTTTACGAGGATGAAGCCCAGAACATCGTGGGCAAGCTGGCTGAGAACTATGAGCAGGTCGACGATGTGACTTACATATTCCACCTGCGCAAGGGCGTGATGTTTACCAATGGCGAAGAGCTGAAAGCCAGCGACGTGGTGTTTACCTACACCCGCGACGCCGAATCCCCCAAGACTGCTTCCTACTTCCGGGATGTGGCCTCTGTCACCGCCACCGGCGATTACGATGTGGAGATCGTGCTCAACCAGCCTTCCGCCCCTTTCCTGACCGGTCTGACCTTTGCCTCCACCGCCATCGTCAATGAGAAGGCCATCACCGAGGCCGGCGAGAACAGCGGCACTCAGCCCGTTGGCACCGGCCCTTACAAGCTCCAGTCCTGGGACAAGGGCGTGAAGCTGATTCTGGAGTGCAATGAAGAGTACTGGGGTGAAAAACCCGTCTTCCGCACCGTGGAAGTCGTCGCTGTCCCCGAGGGCACCAACCGCACCATCGAGTTGGAAAGCGGCAATGTGGATATCGCTTTGGAGATTCCCGTGACCGATCTGAACCGCGTCCGTGATACCGAAGGCCTCCAGTTGTTGGAGCAGCCCGCCCGCGCCACCACCCTGCTGGGCATGAACTGCAGCAAAGCGCCGCTGGATGACGTGCGCGTCCGTCAGGCCATTTCTCACGCGTTGGATGTTCCCACCCTGGTAAAGGCCATTAAGGGCGACACCGCTGAGATCGCTTACAGCGAAATCAGTTCCAACATGAAGTACTACAAGGAGATCACTTCCTCCCACGACTACGATGTGGACAAGGCCAAGGCGCTGTTGAAGGAAGCCGGCTATGAGAATGGCTTTAATATCTCCATTCTCTGCGATGAGAAGAAAGAGAACCTGGACGTAGCCACCATCGTACAGCAGCAACTGCAGGCTGTGGGCATCACCGTAAAGATCGACACCATGGAGTTTGCCACCATGTGCTCTGAGGCCTATGCGGGCAATTCTCAGTTGTTCATCGTTGGCTGGGGCAGCGGCACCATGGATCCCGACACCGTTCTGTTCAACTGCTTCCACTCTTCCAACGCGGTGGACGGCGGCAACAACTGGGCCCGTTTTGTGAATGCGAAGGCGGACGAGCTGCTGGAGCAGTCCCGTGTCGTCTTTGACGATGACGAGCGCGGCGCGGTCTATGGCGAGATCCAGGATCTGCTGGCTGAAGAGAGCCCCTGGATCAACCTCTGGGTACGCAAATACTTCGTTGGCATTGGCGGCAATGTGGATTCCATGGTTATGGACCCCAACAGCTGCTACTCCTACTACAAAGTCAAGTGATCCATTCATTTCTTCTGGGGGTGCGGCATTGAATGATGCCGCACCCCGCTTGATTCTTTGAGGTTTAGAGGAACTCCAATGATAAAATATATTCTGAAGCGGATCCTGTATCTGATCCCGGTCATGCTCCTTGTGACGCTGATCGTGTTCTTCCTCATGTCCATCACCAAGGGCGATCCCGCCCGGATTGTACTGGGCGAGTCCGCCTCTGTGGAGGAGGTGGAGGCCATGCGGGAGAGCATGGGACTCAACGATCCCTTCTTCATCCGCTACCTGCGTTATGTACAAAATCTGTTTCTGCACGGAGATCTGGGCACTTCCTACAAAAGCGGTCTCCCTGTCATGAAAGAGATCACCAGCGCCCTGCCTTCCACGATCCGGCTGTCGCTGGCCGCCATCATCATTGCCGTCCTGATCGGGATTCCCATCGGTATCATCTCTGCTACCAAGCAATATTCCCTTTTTGACAACTTCACCATGATCCTTGGGCTGATCGGCATTTCCATGCCCGTGTTCTGGCTGGGTCTTCTGCTGATCCTTCTTTTTTCAGTCAAGCTTGGTTGGTTTCCCCCCTCGGGGCTTACGAGCTTTCGCCATGTGATTCTGCCCGCCTTCACGCTGGGCACCCAGTCCATCGCAGTCTTTGCCCGCATGACCCGCTCCAGTATGCTGGAGGTCATCCGTCAGGACTATATTCGCACAGTCCGTGCCAAGGGCCAGAAGGAAAGCCGCATCACGCTGGATCATGTGCTGCGCAATGCGCTGGTTCCCATCGTCACCGTGGTCGGTATTCAGTTCGGCAACCTTCTGGGCGGCGCTGTGCTCTGTGAAACGATCTTTTCCATCAACGGTGTAGGCCGTCTGATGGTGGACGCCATCAAGCAGCGGGACTTTCCTGTGGTTCAGGGTGGCGTACTGTTTATCTCCCTTGCTTTCTGCCTGATTAACCTGATTATCGACATCGTCTACGCATTTCTTGATCCGAAGATCAAGTCTCAGTACAATTGAGGGAGGATCGGGAAATGAAGCAAAAAAAAGAAAAACGTTACAGCTTCGCGCGGGAAACCTTTGCGCGGCTCTTCAAGAATAAGCTGGCGGTGTTCGGCCTGTTTGTGCTGTGCGTTCTGGTTCTGACCGCCATTTTCGCAGACCAGATCGCCCCCTATTCCTACGATGAGATGGATCTGCTCAACGCCTATCAGTTCCCCTGCAAAGGCCATATCTTTGGCACGGATGAATTTGGCCGGGATATTTTCAGCCGGGTGGTTTACGGTTCCCGGATCTCCCTGAAGGTAGGCTTCATCGCCGTAAGTATCTCGGTGGTGGTCGGCGGTCTGCTGGGCGCCGTAGCCGGATACTATGGCGGCTGGACAGACAATCTGATCATGCGCGCCATGGACGTGATCATGTCCATCCCCGCCACGCTCCTGGCCATCTCCATTGCGGCAGCCCTGGGCGCCGGACTTACAAACCTGATGATTGCCACGGGCATTGCCTCGATCCCCACCTACGCCCGCATTGTACGTGCATCGGTCCTGGGGATCAAGGAGCAGGAATTTGTGGAAGCGGCCAAGGCTGTGGGCACACGTGATTTCACCATCCTGCGTAAGCACATCCTGCCCAACTGCCTCGCTCCCATCATTGTGCAGGCCACATTGGGTGTCGCCTTCGCCATTCTGACGGCAGCGGGACTGAGCTTTATCGGCCTGGGCATCGAGCCGCCCACCCCGGAATGGGGCGCCATGCTCTCCAACGCGCGTACCTATATCCGCGACTACTCCTATATGTGTCTCTTCCCGGGTCTTGCCATCGCCATTACCATATTCAGTCTGAACGTGCTGGGCGACGGTCTTCGGGACGCGCTGGATCCTAAGCTTCGGCAGTAAGAAAAGGTGGCAGAGCGTATGAATGATTTTTTAAGGATTGAAGACCTTACAGTTGAATATCGCTCCGGCAGGCGCCATGTCCACGCGGTCAATTCCCTTGATCTGCAGGTGGGCGAAGGCGAGGCCCTGGGCTTCGTCGGCGAAACCGGCGCGGGAAAAACCACCACCGCCTTGAGCATTCTCCGAATTCTCCCCAACCCGCCGGCCAAAGTGCTGAGCGGCAAGGTGATTTTCAAAGGTCAGGATCTGTTCCAGTTGAGTGAGCGGGAGATGCGCGCTATCCGCGGCGAAGAGATCGCCATGATCTTCCAGGACCCCATGACCTCTCTGGATCCGGTAAAGACCGTGGGCGACCAGATCTGCGAAATGATCCAGCTTCACCAGCGCTGCTCCAAGAAGGAAGCCTGGCAGAAGGCCGGCGACATGCTGGAAACCGTGGGCATCGACCGGAACCGTGCCGGCGAGTATCCCCACCAGTTTTCCGGCGGCATGAAGCAGCGTGTCGTCATCGCCATTGCGCTCTCCTGCCGGCCCTCCCTCCTCATCGCGGATGAACCCACAACCGCCCTGGATGTGACAATCCAGGCACAGATTCTGGAACTGATGAAGGATCTGAAAAAACAGTATCAGTCCTCCATGATCATGATCACTCACGACCTGGGCATCGTGGCGGAGATCTGCGACAATGTGGCCATCATGTACGCCGGCTGTGTGCTGGAGTACGGCAGTGTTTTTGAAATATACAAAGATCCGCGGCACCCCTACACCAGGGCTTTGTTTGATTCCATCCCGGATGTAAACCGGGATCAGGAACGGCTGAAGGTGATTAACGGTTTGCCGCCCGATCCAACCGATATACCCGCCGGGTGTCCCTTCCATCCCCGCTGCCCGCACTGCATGGAGCGGTGCAAAACGGAGAAGCCGGAGGCGGTCCACCTGAATGAGACCCACTGGGTCAAATGCTTCCTGGCCCGGGAAGAAGGGAGGCGCGCCCATGAGTGAACCACTGCTGGAGGTTCGGCACCTGAAAAAATACTTCCCCACCAAGAGCGGGATGCTCCACGCCGTAGACGATGTGAGCTTCTCCATCGAAGAAGGGAAAACCCTCGGTCTGGTAGGCGAGTCCGGCTGCGGCAAGTCCACGACAGGCCGCGTGATCCTGCGGCTCCACGAGGCCACAGACGGTGAAGTCCTGTATCGGGGCAAGAACATTCTGGAGCTCTCTCCCCGGGAGATGCGGGAGATGCGCCGGAAAATGCAGATCGTGTTTCAGGACCCCTATTCCTCTCTGAACCCTCGCATGAGCGTGAAAAGCCTCATTGAGGAGTCCCTTCTCCAGCGCAGCCGCGGCATGAGTTCTGCGGAACGGGAGCGGCGGGTGCTGGCCATCATGGATCTGGTGGGCCTGGAACGTCGGCTTGCTCACTCCTATCCCCACGAGTTGGACGGCGGCCGCCGGCAGCGCATCGGCATCGCCCGGGCGCTGATTCTGGAGCCTGAGTTCGTCGTACTGGACGAGCCCGTGTCCGCTCTGGACGTGTGCGTTCAGGCGCAAATTTTGAACCTGCTGATGGATCTGCAAAAGGAACTGAAGCTCACCTATCTGTTTATCTCCCACAATCTGAGCGTTGTCAAGCATATCAGCGACCAGATCGCGGTCATGTACCTGGGCAAGCTGGCAGAGTTGGCGGATCATGAGACCATCTTCCGAGATCCCAAGCACCCTTACACCAAGGCCTTACTCTCCGCCATCCCCATTCCGGACCCCACCGCGCACCCGGATCGAATCATTCTGGAAGGCGATGTGGCCAGCCCCATCAATCCCGCGCCGGGCTGCCGTTTTCGGACCCGCTGCCGCTGGGCCATGCCGGAATGCGCCGAAAGTTGTCCGGAACTGATGCCCAACGGCAACAGCATCGTCGCCTGCCATCTGTACAACGGAGGACAGAAATAAGCGATGGCACATAAGGCGGAACAACAATTTCGATCTGTCATGCAGAAGATCGACTACCTGACCAACATCAGCCAGACTCTGTCCTGGGACATGCGGGTGATGATGCCGCAGGACGCCGCCGAATACCGGGGCGCCGAAATGGGTTTTCTGGCCGGACAGATTCATGCCCTGGAGACCTCGGAGGAAATGGCGGCGCTGCTGCAGGAATTGGAGGCTGCGCCCATAGAGGACCGGGTGCTGGCAGCTATGGTGCGGAAGGCGCGCTTCACCTATGACAAGCTGTCGCAGGTGCCTGAAGCGCTCTACTCCGCCTATGCGGATCACAATCTCAAAACCGAACACATCTGGGCAGAGGCCAGGGCAAAGAACGACTATGCCATGGTCCTCCCCTACCTGAAGCAGGAGTTTGCCTATAAAAAGGAACTGATTAGTTGCGCGGGCTTTGCCAATGATCCCCTTACCGGACTCATGGACGAATGGGAAGCGGGCACCACCCGGCAGCAGATCGACCGGCTTTACGAGGAACTGAAGACATTTCTGATTCCCTTCGTCCGGCGACTGCGCGATGAGCCGCAGCCGAATCCGGCGCTTGTGCGGGGCTTCTTTCCCAAGGAGAAGCAAAAGGCCTTCTGCCGGGAGGTGCTCCGGGCCGTGGGCTATAATTTCGATCGGGGCCGGGTAGACGAAGGGGCGCACCCCTATACCACCTTCAATTACCGCAAGGACATCCGCTTTACCTGCCGTTATTTTGAGGACGACTTCACCCGCGCCACGCTGTCTAGCCTTCACGAGGGCGGTCATGCGATCCATTGGCAAAACATGGGCGAGGATCTGGACGGCACTACGCTGGCCGTGTCCACCTCCCTTTCGGTGGACGAATCCCAGTCCCGTTTTCAGGAAAATATCCTGGGCCGGAGCCTGGCCTTTTGGGAATATTTTCTGCCTGTGGCGCGAAAGTTCTTCCCGGATCTGGGAGATGTCTCTCCGGAGGATTTCTACCGCGCGCTGAATGCCCTGCACGTCTCTCCTATCCGGCTCACGGCGGATGAACTTACCTACAATCTCCATATTATCCTGCGCTATGAGTTGGAAAAGGCCCTGTTGGACGGGAGCCTGTCCTTTGAAGATCTTCCGGCGGCCTGGAGTGAGAAGTCTGAAGCCTACCTGGGTGTACGTCCGGCCAATGACGCGGACGGCGTGCTGCAGGACATGCATTGGTTCAGCGGCTATATCTGCTATTTCCAGAGCTACGTGCTGGGCAATTGCTATGACGGCCACTTCCTGCATGCCATGCAGAGGGAGATTCCCGACATGTTCGATCAAGTCCGGCGCGGGGACTTCTCCCACATTCTGAGATGGAATGTATCGCACATCCACCGCTTCGCCTCTACGAAAACCCCGCGCCAGGTACTGTGGGACGCCACAGGAGAAGAGCTCTCCGCCAGGCATTATCTGCAATATCTTACGGACAAATATACCGAAATTTACAAGCTTTAAGCCGCTTTCTTTGAGGTTTGGAATATGAACGAAACATATAAACGCATCCACTGCGGTCGCCTTTATGACGGCGTGACGGAGGAGTGGAAAGAAAACCAGCAGATCCTGGTGGAGGGGACGCGTATTGCCGCTGTCGGCACGACGGTCCCCGCCCCGGAGGGCACTGAGGAGATCGATCTGCGTGCTTATCAGGTGACGCCGGGTCTGATTGACGCCCATATGCACATGGACTTCTTCGACTGGCACAGCGTCCGGGAGGAAGTTTACTCCACCTCAGAGGAAGCCAAAACCCTGGCCATAGCCCGCTGTGCCAAAAAAGCGCTGCAACGGGGCTTTACCACAGTCCGCCATGTGGGCGGCATTACCAGCAAAGGCTACGGTGTGCTGGATGTGAAGCGTGCCATCGCCGCGGGATACCTGGAGGGTGCACGTATCCTGGCTGCGCCCCTGTTCCTGTGCTCACCGGGCAGCCACGGGGATCTTTCCCAGGGCTTTTCCCGGAACCCGGAACTCTCCGCGCTGCTGCAGCGTCAGCGGACGACCCTGGGCAGCGGCAAGGACTTCTTTGTCGGCGCCGTGCGGGAACAGATCAAGTACGGCAGCGACTTCATCAAGATCATGGCCACAGGCGGTTTCTTCACTCCCAACGACTCCCCTGTGCAGCAGCAACTCAATGATGAAGAGTTGGAGGCCATCATCCGCACCGCCCACGAGTTGGGCAAAACCGTGACCGCCCATGTCTACACCCCGGCCCTCATGCACAAGCTGATCCGCTTCGGCATCGACGGCATGGAACACGGCTCTCTCATGGACAGGGAGACGGCGGCCATGTTCGAGGACAAGGGCCTGTATCTTGTTCCCACCTTCTCCCCTTACGAGGAGGCGATTCACTACGATCCCGAAGCGCTCAAGGATAAGCAGCCCGAGTTCCGGCAGAAGCTGGAACTGTACAAAGACGCGTTGCAGGCCGGGCGCGAAGTCATTTGCAGCAGCAAGATCAAGCTGGGCTACGGCACAGACTTCGTGGCCAACCACCAGAACTATGAAAGTGGCTATGAATTCATGGCCTGGATGAACAGCGGTATGGACCCCTTCCGCGCCTTGAAAGCCGCCACCCGCACCAATGCCGAGATCCTGGGCCTGTCGTCCGAGATCGGCTCCATCGAGCCCGGAAAATATGCGGACATCTCCGCCTGGCGGCGAGACATTATGCACGACCCGAAGGCTCTGCTGGACTGCGTCTTCGTCATGAAAGAAGGTAAGGTCTACGAGAGCGAGTCCTGCCTGGATTGATCGGGCAGATCATGCCGATTGCCTCCCCTAATATAAAAGTTTAAAAAGGGTCTCCTTTCACATTTCAACAAGATCTTTTCGGTTTTGATTCACGCAGGCAGCGGATGAGCGACGGACCTTTTTCTCACCTCCCAGAGAAAACTAAAGAGCTCCGCTTTTCCTCTGCAGCCAAATTGCAGCAAATTAGCTGCCCCATTAAACGGGCTGTGTTCCGGAAGCCTTTTCCGTCGCGCATGCGTTCCGAACGATAAAACATCCGCCATAAAACTGCGCCGTGCATTCCGTATATTCGGAATGCACGGCGCAGTTTTCATACTAGTTTCCAATTAAAAGTAGACAACAACTATTGTCGCATAAGGCGTCTGTTTCAGTCTACCGTGTTTTTTGCGTTGCGCCTGAGTTCATGCGCATTGTATTCTCATCCGTTGATATAATCCAGCAGGTTCGGCTTTTCAAAGCCTTCGGCGTATTCCATCTTCAGGCCGTCCGTATAGGCCTGGAGCCGCTCGTCATATTCTATGCTGGCAGCCGCAGCACGCGCTGTGATCGGATCGCCGCTGCTGTTAAAGAGCAGTGCGTCCGCATCCGGGGGCAGCTTCATGATAATGTGGTAGCCATAGTTGGACTGCACCGGGTCTGACACCGCGTAGGGCTCCAGCTCCTTGCAGACTCTTTCAAAGTCCGCCGCCATGGTGTGGGGAGTGAAGGTGTAGCCCTCAGGGTATATGGTCTTGCCGGCGTCCTCACAGTACGCCTCCTTGAACTGGGCAAAGCGCTGCAGCCGCTCCGCCGGGTCTTCAATGGCCTGCAGCTCCGCCGCCAGGCGCCGGGCAGCATCGGCCTTCTCCGCGATCACCGCTTCCTCCAATTTCTCGCCGGTCAATGGGTCCACGGTCGCCAGCAGGATATGGTTTGCGGAGATATACCCATTGTCCTCCAGATACCGCAGGGCAGTCTCTTCCTCCAGAAGCTCGCCGCCGTCGCCGTATAGACGGTGGAAGCCCTCCCGGTACAGAGCCTGGCTCATAAGAATGCGGTCATACAGCGAGCGGTTCATATCGTGCGCCGCCAGATACGCATCAAACGCTGTCTCCATGGCGGCCTCGCCGCAGTAGGCTTTCATATCCGACGCCAGCTGCCGTGCCATGTCCTGCCTGCTCTCCTCGGTGAGTTCCACGGCGTTCTCCGCCGCAAAGCCCTCGATGGCGGTAAGCTGCAGCAGGCCCTTCTCTGCGCCGCTCAGCGCCAGGTCTGCAAAGGTGTTGCCATCCGCGTCCGCCGTATCGGACCAGAGCAGCTCCGCGCCATAATTGGCGTAGTAGCGGACGAGGAGTCTCTCCATCTCGTTTATCTGCGAGGCGAGGAAGTAGAAATAGTCGCCCCAGCTCTCCGCCTTCCCGTCGACGGAAAGGACAGTCTCCTGCGGATCATGAGCGGCACGAAGGCGCTTGATATCCAGGGTCTCGTAATCCATATCCTCCATCTGAATATCCGGTGCGGGCGCAGGTGCTGCTGTCTCCGCGGGGGCCTCCGGCGCGGGCGCAGGTGCTGCCGTCTCCGGCGCGGTGCCTCCCTGATACCGCAGATACCCGACGAGGCCGCCCAGGAGCAGGCAGGCGATCAGCATGAGTGGAATCATCTTTTTCATTTGGCAGGTCTCCTTTTCCGTACGAAAAGCGCTGGAAAAAGATCATACAGGTCCTCGGACCTGTATGATCTTTGCCAAGTTCTGTTGTTCTTATCCCAGTTTGTTGCCCATCATACGCCTGGTGCGCAGAGCGTCAATGTACATCGCGATGAAGATGATGACGCCGCGAACGAAGGGCGTGACGAAAATGGAGATGCCCGCATTGGCCATGCCAGCAGCCAGAAACAGCAGAATCAGCGAGCCAATGACCGCACCCGGGAAAATCGTGCCGCGGCCGCCGAGCAGGCTGATGCCGCCAAGGCAGGCGCCCGCAATGGCAAGGAACTCATAGCTGTTGAGGCCGGTGGTCACAATGGCGCCCTCCACAACGATCCAGAAGAAAGAACCGGCGATGCCGCAGAGAAGCCCCTCCAGCAGCAGGGCCTGGGTCTTGACCTTGTCGGAATTGATGCCGATCCTCTTGGCTACGTTCTCATCGCAGCCCACCAGCATCAGCCGGCGGCCAAAGGCAGTGTATTTCAGTACCAGATGCAGGATCACCGCAAGCGCGATCAGCACGATGACCGTAACCTGCAGGCCGCCCAGCGCGGCGATACGGGCCTGCCGGATCGCCTTCACGTGGTCGCCGAGGGTGATGGTGTTGTCGTTGGTGATGATACGCCCGTAGGCGCGCAGAACCAACATCATGCCGAATGTGACCAGCATGCCGTTCATCTTGAGCTTTACGATCAGCAGGGAGTTGATCCAGCCCAGGAACACGCCGATCACGATGCCCACCAGCAGGGCCACGGGGAAGGCCACGCCGTACCAGTGCATCAGCATACCGGAGGTAACACCCGCCGCGTAGCCGATGGCGGCACAGGACAGGTCGATGATCCCCACCAGGAGGCTGAAGGTGACGGCGCAGGTGATCAGGATCAGGGGCGTGCCGTTGTTGATGGTGGCGTAGATGCTCTTGATGGCCAGGAAGTTGTTTCCTACGATGCCGAAGACGACCAGGATGGCCAACAGCACAAGATAGGACGACAGATTAAAAATGTCAAATTTTTTCTTACTCTGCATCTTTATCCTCCTGACTGACGATGCCCTTCATCAGGCTCTCCTTGGAGAAGTCCGCTTTCTGCACTTCGCCGACCAGTCTGCCTTCGTAGATCACGATGATCCTGTCGCACAGGCTCATGATCTCTTCCAGCTCGGACGAAATGACCACAAAAGAGGTCCCCTTCTCGGCCTTGTCAAAAATCAGTTCCTTGATCTCGTTCTTGGCGCCAACGTCGACGCCCTTGGTGGGCTCGTCCATGAACAGGATCTCCGGGTCCTTGAGGAACCACTTGGCAACAATGACCTTCTGCTGATTGCCGCCGGAGAGCTTGGAGACCTTTACGTTTTCGTCCGGCGTTTTGACGCCCACCTGTTCGATCAGCTTGCGGGATTCCACATGCTCCTTGGCGGGGTTGAGAATGCCGGTGCCCTTTGCCGCGAACTGATCCAGGTCGGAGCTGGTGATGTTCTGGCAGATGGGCATGTTCAGGAACAGACCGTCATAATGTCTGCCCTCGGTCAGATAACCGATGTGCTTGTAGAAATCCTTCTGGGTGATTTCCTTGAGTTCCCCATCCTGCTTGAAGAACAGCTTGCCGTCCATCATCTTGTCGATGCCGAGGATGGTGTTGAACAGCTCGCTCCTGCCGGAGCCCAGCAGTCCCCATACACCGAGGATCTCACCTTTATGGAGTTCAAAGCTGAAGTCTCTCGGCAGCTTTTCGCCGGAAATATGCTCGGCCTTGAAAATCACCTCATCCTGGGCATGCTCGCGGGAGTGGGTATTGCCTTCGATCTGATAGCCCAGCATCATCTCGACCAACTGCTCTTTGTTGATGTCGCTGATCTCCGCCTGGTCGACCAACTGGCCGTCCCGCAGGATCACCACGTTGTCGCACAGCTCAAAGATCTCATCCAGGAAGTGGGAGATGTAGAAGATGATGTAGCCCTGCTCCTTCAGGCGGCGGACGACGCCAAACAGCATGGCCACCTCATGGTCGGAGAGGGAGGAGGTGGGCTCGTCAAACAGCAGGATCCGACCACCCTGGCTCAGCGCACGGGCGATCTGGATGATCTGCTTGTCACCGACGGTGAGGGTGTACACCGGCGCGTCCACATCGATGTGGCTGTCAAGGGCGTCCAGATGAACCTGCGCTTCCTTCTTCATGGCGGCGCGATCCAGCGCGAGGGAGTGCTTTTTCCGCCATTTGTTTAAGTCCGCCGCCAGAATATTCTCATAGACATTCATGGTGTCGAAAGCCTGGACCTCTTGCTGGATAAAGGCGACGCCCAGCTCTGTGGATGCCTTGGGGTCGGCGATGACGACTTTTTCGCCGTTGATGAAGATCTCGCCGCCCTCATCCGGCTGGTGGATGCCGCCGAGGATGTTCATCAGGGTGGACTTGCCTGCGCCGTTGACGCCGACGATACCGCACACCTTGCCCGGCTGCGCGGAAAACGAAACATCGTTGAGCGCCTTTACGCCAGGAAATGTCTTGCTGATGTGCTTCAGCTCCAGAGAAAGCTTATTATCCATCGATTACACCCCTCTCTTTGCAGCCTGCTGTTGCCGGTAGGAGGCGAGGCCCATAGCGCCGATGATGATGCCGCCCTTGATCAGCGTCGTATAGTAGTCCGACACAGCCAGCAGATTCATCACGTTGTTCAGGCCGACGATGAGGACTGCGCCAAGGACCGCGTCCCGGACGCGGCCAGAGCCGCCGTTGGGAGAGACACCGCCGATGACAGCCGCACTGATGATGTCCAGAATCTGAGACTGCGGGCCCATATTGGCGCGGGCGGTGGCGATAGAGGCCGTGTTGATGACGCCCGCGATGCCGGCGCACATGCCGCTGATGGCGTATGTGAACATGGTGATGTTCTCGCTGTCAATGCCGGAGATCCTGGCGGTTCTGGCATTGTTGCCGATGTAATAGAGCTTTCTGCCAAACTTGGTGCCGGTCAGGATAAAGTCCATGACGATCATCACAACCAACAGGATGATGATGACCACAGTCTTATTCAAAACATTGGAAAAGGACGCCGGCAGGATCGGCAGGCCGCGGGTGCCGCTGAGGATCGTGGCAAGGCCGGTGCCGATCGTCATCATGGACAGCGTAACCACCATCGGAACCATCTTGAGCTTTGCGATGGCAAAGCCGTTGATCAGGCCGAGGAAGGTGCCCGTCAGAACGATCAGGATCGTGCCGAGGACCAGGTTGCCGCCGCCGGTCGTCATATAATACACACCAACCACGGCGGAGGCCGCCATCACGGCGGGGTTGGAGATGTCCATGCCGCCGATGACCAGCACGTAGGTCGCACCGCAGGCCATGACGGCGATGGGGGCGATCTGCTGCAGGAGGTTGGTGAGGTTTCGCGCAGTGGAGAAATTAGGAACCGTCAATGATAGTATGATAAACACGACGGCAATCACGCCGAGCATGATCAGTAGCTGTTTATTGTTGCTTGTGAAGCGTTTTAGTTTCTCTGACACTATCGTGTTCCCTCCATTCATGGAAGCTGTCTAAGTCGAAAGAAAAAGAGAATCAGGAACTGGGGCGAGGCAATTGCCTCGCCCCACAAAAGGTTTGCTGTTAGAACGTGAAGCTAACAGACTATTGCGTTTGCTGTGATATTAGTAATCCGCGTAGTCGTTGCCCCACAGAGGAATGGTGGCCAGGATCTCTTCGATGTTGTCGTTGGTGGACTGGGTACCAAGAACCAGCTGCACCTGCTCAACTTCCTTGCCCTCAAGCAGATCGAAGGCGCCGGCAGCAGCGTGCACAGCAAAGTTGTAGCAGCCCTGGTCAACGGCGGTGTCCATGTAACCCTCACGCAGATGCTGGATGCCGAGAGGATACATATCGGAAGCGGAGAAGTACACGTGGCCTTCCTCACCGCGCTTGTGCCACATACCGGCATCTTCCATAGCCTTCTGGATGCCGCTGTTCAGGAAGTCAGAAGAAGAGTACATGCAGTTGGCATCGGGGTTGGCAGCCAGGACGGGGGCCAGGTTCTGGCCGCAGACGTCGGGCTCCCAGTGACCGCACTCGACCTCGACCACGGGCAGATCGGCATAGCCGGCATCTTCCATGGCGCGGCGCAGGCCGTGCTCACGGTTGTGGGCGTTCTCGTCGGTCTTGTCACCGTAGCAGTCGATCAGCTTGACGGGCTCAACGTCGTCAGCCTTCATGATCTCCCACAGATCCATCATGCCGACATAGGCCTGCTCTTCGGAAGCAAAGTTAACGGTCAGGTCGGGGACCTGCTTGCCGGTGGCGTCATGGGAAACCTCGCGGCAGTAGGAGACGTAGATGATGCCAGCGTCGTGGACTTCCTCGACGGACTTCAGGATGGCCTGAGAGTCAAGGCAGGGGCAGAAGATGACTTCGCAGCCGGCGGCAATCAGGTCGCGGATGTCGTTGGCCTGCTTGGTGACGTCGTCGTTGGCGTTGGTGACGATCAGCTCGACCTCGTAACCACGCTGCTCAGCTTCGTAGTCCAGGCGGTACTGCAGATAGTCGGCCCAGGCGTGGAAAGCGGCGGCCTGGAGGCTCTGCATGGCAAGACCCATCTTGATATGCTTGAGTTCGGTGGTCTGCTCGTCCGCAGCGGGGGCGGCGGGGGCGGCGATGTCCTGCTTGGGGGAACCGGCGCTGCCGGCCTGAGAGGTGCTCTGGTTGCTTCCACCGGAAGGTGCAGACTGCTGGCCGCACGCAACGAGTGCGAAGATCATGACCAGGGCGAGGATCATTGCGAGAACCTTTTTCATGTTTTTCCTCCTTGAAAAATTCTTTTTTTCTTTAAAACTTATCTTCCGATAAGATTCTAAAGCCTTGTGTGATCAGCTCTTGTCCTCGTAGAGCTCTATGATGGCGTCATCCCAGATGACGAAGGCCAGGCGGATGTTGGGGTCATTGTTGACGTGGGCGGGTCCGAAGATGACCTGCTGGGCCTGCTCGGCGTAAAACTCGATATTGTCCACGTTGTAGGCCACATGGGGCTGCTTGGACAGGATCTCGGGGAAGATGGTGCCCTCGTCGAACTTGAGGTACTCGATCTTAAAGTCATATTCGTCGACACTCTCGTTGACCCAGAATTTGCCCCAATCGTTGTAGACCATATTGGGCTTCTTGTTCAGGACAGGAATGCCTACATGCATGTATTCAGCGGACATATGTGCTGTTACCCCTTTCTACAAACTTTAATCTTCCTTGATCAGTTGATCGCATCGGTGAAGAACTCAAAGGCTTCCTTGCCGGTGAAGCCCTCGTGCACCACCTTGCGAATGGCCTGGAGCATCTCGACCGGGTGCTCGCTCTGGAACACGTTGCGGCCCATGTCGACGCCCCTTGCGCCGCTCTGGATCGCTTTGTAGGCCATCTCCAGCGCCTCGTCCTCGGGCAGCTTCTTGCCGCCGGCGATGACGATGGGAACCGGGCAGGCCGCGACAACGGTCTCGAAGTCCTCGCAGTAGTAGGTCTTGACGAAGTTCGCGCCAAGCTCAGCGAGGATGCGGGTCGCCAGGGTGAAGTACCGATTCGTGCGCGCCATTTCCTTGCCCACAGCGGTGACGCCGAGCACGGGGATGCCGAACTTGTAGCCCTGATCCGCTGCTCTGCACAGGGCCTCCAGAGAGGCCGCCTCGCCCGAACCGCCGACGAAGCACTGGATGGCCAGGCCGGAAGCGTTCATGCGGATCGCGTCCTCAAAATCCAGCGCCAGGCCAGAGCCTGTGCTCAGATCCTCAAACAGGACGGAAGTGTCATGAGTAGCTCTCAAGCAGACGGCCTTGCTGGTGGTGGGCGGGATGCAGCTTCTGATCGCGCCTCTCGTGCCCATCAGCACGTCCGCGTATTCGCACAGCGGGGCGATGGTCACATCCATACGCTCCAGGCCGGCAGTGGCACCCATGAAATAGCCATGGTCGAAAGCCAGCATGACCGTGTTTCCAGACTTGGGATCAAAGATCCTGGACAGGCGGTTCTTCAAACCCCAATCCGTGTTGCCCATGCCTTTCACAAAAAAGCCGGTGTCGGCAGGGGGGACATCAAGATGATAATTATGTGCGTTGATATTTCCAACTGCGTCTGCCATGTTTTGTTATTCCTCCTTATTCTTTGAAGAAGACGGTGGCGTGCGCAGGCGTATTCCACAGCGCCTCGATCTCGTCGTCCCACTTGGCCATGTTCAGCTGGAAGCCGCCGGCCTCCTGAACGGTCAGGATCTCGCCGACCATGTTGCCGACGACCTTCACGCCCATGTTCTCCAGATAGGCAACAGCCTCTTTATAGAGGATGTACATCTCCATCAACGTGGTGGAGCCGCTGCCGTTGATCATAACGAAAGCCTTGTCGCCGGCCTTCAGGCCCAGGTGCTCGGTGATGGGCTTGGCAACGGTGGCAATGGTTTCCTTGGCAGTCATCATGGGAACGCGGACACCGCCGCCTTCGCCGTGCTGACCGGCGCCGATTTCCATCATGTCGCTCTCGGCGAGATCGCCGAAGGACATACCGTTCTGCGGGTGGGTAGCGTTTGCAACCTGGACCGCAATGGAGGCCATGTTCCTGGCATAGCGCTCGCAGATATCGGCGACCTCATCCAGGGTCTTTCCGGCAGCTGCCGCAGCGCCCGCAATGTGGTACAGAGCAGCGGCGCCGCCCAGACCGCGGCGGTTGTCCTCGCCGTTGGGATCGAAGCGGATCTCTTCGTCTGTGACGACCTGGCGAACATTCATGCCGGCCTTCTTGGCCAGCTTCATGGCCTGCTTGCCGGCGAGCTGGTCGCCCGCGTAGTTCAGCGTGAGAAGCAGGACGCCGTGGCCCTTGTCCGCGCGCTGCATGGCCTCAAAGACCAGCTGGCCGGAGGGCGCGGCGAAGATATCGCCGACGGCAACGATATCCAGCATGCCTCTGCCGGTATATCCCTGCACGGCAGGCTCGTGGCCGGAGCCACCGTAGGTGACGACCGTGACGCGGTCGGCGTTGGCAAGGTCCTTGCTGATGACGAGATGGCCATCGACTTCAACGACGTCGCTATACGCCAATCCCATTCCAACGAGCAACTCATCGGTCAGAGTCTCGGGGCTGTTCATGAACTTCTTCATTTTCATGGATCTCCTTCCTTTTTTTGAAATTATAATGAGGTATTCAAACCTGGTGTTTACGCTTTCGCGAGACCTTCAAAAAACTTCGACATGGAAACGGCGCCGGCGTCCGGCGTTCCGATCGTCTTCGTGCCGTAGCTCTTGGCTCTGCCGAATTTGGATACGAAGTTTTTACTGTTCTCGGCGCCTGCCAGAGCAGCCTCGGCCGCCACGGCAAACAGCTCTTCCTCGCTGTCGCCGGCATACTCGGCGATCGCCTTGGAGGCGGGGATCACCGCGTCCATCATGGTCTTGTCTCCAACCTTTGCCCCGGACATGTCATCGAGGGCCTCGAAAGCCGCCGCGAACATCGCCTGCAAGCCCTTCGTATCGATCTCTTCGGCCTCGGGCGCACCCTCCTGCATTCCGTCCAGCCAGGTGTTCCACAGCGGAACGGCGCTGCCGCCGTTGAGGCCCATGACCGCCATGGCTGCGTCGTCCAGCATCTCCTTGATGCTGCCGTCAGAACCCTGCACGGAGGCCTTGACCGCGTCGGCGATCTTGTGCATCGTCAGCCCGTGGTCGGCATCGCCGAACTTGGAATCGATCTCCGTGAGCTCAGCTTCGGCGGCCATCACATTTTCACATGCGTTAAGAATCCGGTTCTCAAGCTGCTTCTTAGAAATCATAAAATCGTCCTTCTCGCTCTTATAATTTTAACAAATGTTAATTTTAGGCGCTTGACTTTAACCTGCGTCAATATCGTTTTATCATTTTGTTTAGTACAAGTCAAGGGAATTTGGGCATTTGGCGCAAAAAAAGACATTATTGCCAAAATCGTCGTGCGGTCTTTAGGCAATAATGTCACGGAAATTAACAGATGTTAAAAAGATATGACGGATACTTTTTCCGCCAGGCTCAGCGAGAGAATCAGTGTGTTGATGATGCCTGTTCTGAGTGCGCCGATCACGCATTGCGGCTTGACCTGGTTGGAACACACCGCTGTCACGTCGGTCGACCTCAGCTGCTTGACCGAAGCCTGGAGGGTGGATTCCGCCGCCGGGGAGATGATCCTTCCGTAGGAGTCGAAGTAGTGGGCCAGGATCCTGCCCACGGCCTTTTTCTCCGTCAGCGCGTTTCCGTAGAGGGACCGGACACCCAGATCCGGGTAGGAGGGAAAGTTGGAGATAGACACCAGCGCCTGCTCCATGAAATCCCATTCCTCTCTGATGGCCTCGAATGCGTCCGTTTTTTTCAAAAACTCATATTCCAGGGAGGTGTCGTGCAGCGCGGGGGCATAGAGGAAGATCGGTTCCCGTCCTGTCTCCAGGGAGAAAATGCGGACAAGCTCGTTGATGTGGTAATCCTTTGTCACAGAGTTGATCCCGCCGGCCAGGGGAAAGAGCGCGCCGCCGTTGTTGTTTGTGCGGCTGTCCAGGGTAGCCGCGTAATCCGCCATCCTGCCGATCATGGAGCCCCATCCGATGCCCGCGCGCTTGCCGTCGTTGGCCTTGCTGAAGTAATTACTGAAGGCGGTAGCCGCCACTTTGAAGTTGGTTACGCTGTCGTTCGTCTCATCCGGCACGATGAGGATCGTGTTAATCTTGTAGATGTTTCTGATCTTCTCCGCGATCTGCTCCGCCGAGCTGCGCATGTCGTTGATCGTGATGGTGACGATCCCCTGCTCTTTCGCCTCAGTCAGAATGACACTGACGAGAGGCCGGGAGATCCCCATTACCTTCGCGATCTCATTCTGACTCTTATTTTCTTCATAATAGAGGTGTGCGACCTCAATCATCCTCTTGACTTTTTGTTCCCTTGTAATCATAGCAGCCTCCGGGAGAATAATCGGGATAATAAGATCGAGGACCGGCAAACATGGCTGCCGTCTGACAATTCATTATACCATTTGTCTATTATTATAGCACACGCTCATCGTCGTTGTGGAGTATGAATTTTCATTCAACAAAAAATTTATATTATGCCGGGTACACAGAAAAACTTTCTGCGTACCCGGCAGTCGTTTATTGATGACATTTTCTCTACTTTGCACCTTATTCAGGAGTTGGGTCATCTGCGCGATAGCGGAGTCCGAGCTGGAGGAAGGAATCGTGGGAAGGGTCTGTTCCGGCTGTTAACAGGGCTTTCTTCAGTTCTTCTGATCCTCCACGCCTTTTCCTGTGAAACGCAGCACCCGGTCGCAGATTCCGAAGGCAGCCGGCCGATGAGTTACAATCACAACGGTTCTATCTGTCATGTGTTTCAGATCCTTTGTCAGCCGTGTCTGCTTGTAGAACACCGGGCCGCCATCATAGAAATGGATCGCAAGCGCGGTGGTCAAGAAGATCGGGCTGAGAAGGACAAGTGCCAGGCCAGAAGAAACGATATCGAACGCCCGTTTGATGATTGCATATTCAGGATTCAGGGCGGTGCGGTTTACATACAGGACTGGCGAGTCAAAAGTCTTTACATGTACGGCTTCCTGCATGATCTCATCGCCGATATGCGGGAGGAAGAAGCCGGGGATCGCGTTTTCTTTGCAGTATTTCAGAATGCCGTTTCTGCAACGGCTGTTGACTCCGGCGACAAAAATCGCGTCAAAGTCTTCGAGCTTGTCCTCCAGTTCTGTAAAGCTCCCGTCGTATTGAAGCTCATCCGTGACTTGATAGAGCCGCTCTGTCGGTTTGCCACGAATAACGCCAAAACGCTTCTTGTCTAACTCGTTCCTGTAGATCAGGAGCGTTCTTCTTTTGGGCGTGAGATGAAAGTAATAAGTCGTTGCGAGATAGGCCCAGGCGACATCCAGAGCCAGTTGAATAATAAGAAGGATCAGAAATATCCACGGTGCGTGGAGCTGTTCCCATGCGATAGCTGTCAGGATGTATGTAATAACAACGGAAAAAAACTGCGCCAGAAACAGGCCGAAGACTAATGTACGCACACGGCTGTAACCTAGGAGATACGCGTTATAGGTCCGGTTAAAGACGTGTACCAGCACACCGTATAACAACGCTACGAAATAGTTATATCGGTAACCGTACCCTTGAAACTGCAGCTCTCCATACCGGAACAAAAGCCAGAACACGAAAAACAAGGCCACCGTGAGCAACAAATGAATTGTTTTCACGCCCATGATCTTGTATGTGTTCTTTTCATTGTGCTTTCCCATGACATTCAACTCCTGCATCCATAACCCACGTCTTTTTACCGCCGTCCTTTAGGCGTTATTCTCGTCCCTTTTCAAAAAGCAATGGCAAAGCAATTTGATCAGGGTCCGTCAAATCAAGTCGCTCTGCCATACCGGTCAACATCTCTAACGGCACTTGAGCATCCTCCTCTTCAATGACCACAGGCCATTCATAGAGGAGGCTGGGTTTTCCCCCACTTTAGTTGAGAAAAGTTATTGTTCGCTGTTCTATTCTTTATTGTGATAATACGTTCTTCTCGGTCTGCCCCGGTATAAGCTTATCTCCCGCGGCCGACACATCCCCCTCAAGTATGTTAATGAACTGAGGAAATTCATCCAAGCGGTGAGCGCAAATGAAGCGTCCGCCCGGCGTACTGTAAACGCCCTTTTAATCTTTATGCATGTATCCGCGGCCGCCTCAAACACCCTTTAATCTACACTGTCAAGCAGGCGAAAATTGTCAAAAAAACTGCAAATTCACGGAATATACTTATTTTTTAGCAATTTAGTATATCACGATTTGCCGGAACGCACAACACAAAAAACTGTGATCAACATGCATTAGAATAGGTTATTTTAACCAATTCACAGAGTCGGTATCTGCGGGCAGATACTCGGATCACTTCATCCGAAGCCGCACCGTCCCTCAGATCCCGCTCTTGGATCGGGCAGATAAGCTTTGCGCAAGGCAATGAAGTCTCCTGCTATTCTGACGCCGCGCAAAAAACGGACCGCCGCAGCAAAAAGCTGTGGCGGTCCGTTTTATAGCGTTTTATGGGGACTGGTATCAGACGTGCGTTTTGACCGGGAACAGCTTCCCAAACAGCCAGCGCGTTAAGGGCGCGGCAGCAAACATGTTCCAGAAAAAGGCCATGGGAAAATTCTTGATGACCGTCCCCACCCAGATAGCGGGAAGCTGCGTAACCGGCTGCCCGGCCAGGATCACATTAAACAGGATGGACGCCACCATGCTCATGGTGGGACACATCACGGCGATGGTGCCTGCCTGCCGGATCAGCTGGCAGAAATACGGGTTGTCTTTTGCGGGATCGCTCACCTTTGCGGAAAAGGCCGCGCCGACGCGGTTGCCATAGAGATTGGAGAAAAGGAAGACGAACAGTCCCATGTAGCCGGCTTCGATCAGTGCCGCAGGGAAGACGGCGTTTGTCATAGACGAAAAGCCGCCCATGTTGAGATTGAAGCCCATCTTGATAGCGATGTTGTAGACCTCCATCCCGATGGCCATGGCGTAGGACATGATGAGGCCGAAGATGATTCCCTGTGTTTTGGTTTTTGGCATAAAAGGTATCCTCCAGAAAAAAGTATCAAAAAGCGCAGCCTGTCGAAACAGACTACGCCACGAAGACTTATTTCTGGTTTCCCGGTTGCAGTTTTCCGAGGGGGATTATACCCCCTCGGAAGGAAAATTGCAAGCGCTCAAAGATAATGGACCCGCGCCTCGTCATAGCGGTCCTGCTGCCTGCGGGACTCTGCCGGGAAGCCCAGCGGAAAAACCGCAAAAGCGCGCTGTCCCTCGGGGATTCCGACGACCTCCTCCACGGCCCTCATGCGTTCCTCAAGCGGCGCGATACCGAGCCACACACCGCCAAGTCCCTGCTCTGCGCAGGCCAGCCACAGGTTTTCCATCGCGATGCTCATATCGATCTGGGCGTACTCCGGCGCCCAGAGCTGCTCCCGGTAGGCGGACACGATGGCGACCGGCGCGTTCTTTGTGCAGCCCGCATACGGGCTGACCTTGCTCAGTCTTTCCAGCGTAGGCTTATCGGTGACGACATAGAACTCCCAGGGCTGCTGATTTCCCGCGGACGGCGCCGCCATCGCCGCGCGCAGCAGGGCCTCGATCTTCTCCCGCTCTACTGGCCTGTCCTCAAATTTCCGAATGCTCACGCGCTCAAAGATTTCTTTCATGCTTGCTCCTCCGATCGGCTTGAGAATTTGGTAGCTGTTTTTTTATTATATCACATTTTTGCGTCAAACGGATATACTTCCTGCCGTATTTGTGATGTTTTCGCTCTCTCTTAGCCGAACAGCGCAGACCGCCAGGCGGAATGTGTATCTACGCTGTTTAGTAAAAGTATCTTCTTTTTTCCATGCCTACGCTTGTCACTTCGGAATGGCCGGAATAGAGCACAGTATCCTCCGGCAAGGTCAGGATCTTCTCGGTGATGCTTTTCATGATTGCCTGCCGGTTGCCGCCGGGGTACTGGTAGTTGCCGATACTGCCCTTGAAGATCGTATCGCCCACAAAGGCGACGCGGTCTTTTTCATTGTAATAGACCACGGAATCCGTGGTGTGGCCCGGCGTGTGGATGACCCTCAGTGAAAACGCAGGCTTGGCAGACAAAGAAACAGTATCTCCGTCGCGCAGGTACTCCACATTCCGCACCGTCCAGTTGCCCACACAAAAGGCGGAGAGGTTCATCCGGGGATCCAGCAGATAGCGGTCAGAATCCTCGTGGGCACAGACGGGAACCCCCAGCGCTGTCCGCAGTTCGTTGACCGCGCCGGTATGATCGAAATGTCCGTGGGTCAGCAGAATCTGCTCAATCACCCAAGCCTCGCGGCAGATGAGGGACAGCAGCCGCGGGCCTTCCGCGCCGGGGTCGATCAGAAAACCATGCTTCGTCTCATCGTCGATATAGAAGAAGCAGTTTTCCGCAAAATAGCCCTTGACGGGCACACATTTGACCATGGCCTTACCGGAGCTTACAGCCCTCTGGCCCGCAGCTCATGCCGGAGGCCATCTGTTCATCGCGCTCTTTATCCATCAGCCTTATAAGCGCCTGCCGAAGCCCCTCCGTGTCCGGCGCGCCGGAGATGCTGTACTTACCGTTGATGACAAAAAAGGGCACCGCGTGGACGCCGTGATAGGCCGCTTCGCGTTCGTCCATGATCACGTCGTCGTGATATTTGTCGGAGGCCAGCACCTCGCGTACCTCCTCCGCATCCAGGCCGCAGTTCTCCCCCAGCTGTTGCAGCAATGCATGGTCGGCCAGTTCCCTGTTCTGTGTAAAATAGGCGTCAAACAGCGCCTCGATCACCCGCTCCGTCAGGGCGGCGTCGCCCTTGCTCTGCGCCAGCTTGGTCAGCCGGTGGGCGTCCATGGTGTTGGTAAAGAGCGTGGTGGCGTACTTAAAATCAATGCCCTCGGCCCGGCCCATCTTGGAGATGGTCTCAATCTGCCGTCCGGCGGCCTCGTAGCTGATGCCGTATTTCTGCGCAAAGCGGGTCTGCGTGTCGCTTGCCGCGTGCTGTCCGGCGCTGGGATCGAGCTGGAAGCTCTTCATCTCGATTTCTGTATCCTTCAATTCAGGGATGGCGGCCAGCGCCTTTTTCAGGCGCGCCTCACCGATATAGCAGTAAGGGCAGGCATAGTCAGACCAGTAGATGATTTTCATAATAGAAGCTCCCTTTCAAAAATAAAACACGTTCTATTGCAATTATATGCGCGGTGTGCTATGATGTCAACAGTTTTTTAGAACGCGTTTCATTTTCTCGTGAGGTGATCGGACATGACGAAGAAATGCGGTCGTCCGCCCAAAGCGGCGGAACCGATCGACGCAAAGCAAAAGCTGATTGATACGACGGTGGATTTGGTCAAGAGATATGGCGCGGACAGCATCACCGTGCGGAGTGTCTGCGAGGAAGCGGGGCTGTCCATCGGCACCTTCTATCACTACTTTCAGAACAAGGACAGTCTGCTGATGCACTTTGTACGGGAGGCGTCCTTTGACCGCTTCGTGTTGGAAACGCCGATTACCGATATTGCCGGGCGTGTATGTGAGCTATATATGCACCTGATCGACCGTTATCTTGATCTGGGTGAGGAGTTTATGAAGAGCTTTTACACCACCGGCAACACGGCGCTCTCCGCCTATATGGGTCAGGCCGACGGCTGCTTTGCCGAGGGGACGGTTATGGCCCGCTGTGAGCAGGAGTTGACCGACGCGCAGCGGCAAGGCATTCTGAACAAAGCGGTAGATGTCCATACCGTAAGCATGGATATCTGCACGATTGTAAAGGGCTGCGTATTTGAATGGGCGCTGAACAACGGAGAAATGGATATTGAGTCGGTCCTGCGGCGCATCATTGGGAATTATCTATCTGTCGCGTCTTCTGCGCATGGGGTATAAGACTGGCAGAACGATATTCCCGGCAGGCCGCCTGACAGAGCACCCGGCGCCATGACCCGAACGCCGGAACACGACAAGACGAAATACTTGCGCGGGATCGTCTGCTGATTTATAATGCATGCAGTCAAACGCTGCGGCAAGGGAAATCCCTCGCTCAGCCTGACATTCTGCGAAAGCAGTTTGCAGAGGGCATCACCGGCGCGGCCAGGTAATCCGGCCGCACGCTGGCGCTCTCCTGCTTCGGTGGGGGAGCGCCGCTTTCATGTTTGGAGAACGTATTATGAAGGAATTCAGCTATGAAAAACTCGTAAAAGACCCTGCGGTGTTCGCGGACAACCGGCTTCCCGCCCACTCCGACCATGTCCCCTACCGCTCCGTCGAGGAGCTGGCCGCGGGCGCGTCAAGCCTCCGTCTGTATCTGGACGGGGTGTGGAAGTTCCATTACGCGAAAAGTATCCAGACCGCGCCCGAGGGCTTCTGGGCGCTCTCCTATGACACAGACGGCTGGGACACCATCCGCGTGCCCGCCCACATTCAGCTGGAGGGTCATGATACGCCGGCCTATGTCAACATCCAGTACCCCTGGGATGCGGCCGAGGAATTGGCGCCGGGCCAGGTTCCGGCCTACTTTAACCCCGTGGCGGATTACGTGACGGAGTTTGAGCTCCCCGCCGCCTTTCGGGGCGAGACTGTCAACATCTCGTTTGAAGGGGTGGAGAGCGGCTTTGCCCTGTGGCTCAACGGCGTTTATATCGGCTATAGCGAGGACAGCTTTGACCCCGCCGACTTTGACCTGACCGACGTGCTTCGGCCGGGGCGGAACAAGCTGGCGGTTCGCGTGTTCAAGTGGACGCCCGGCAGCTGGTTCGAGGATCAGGATTTTTACCGCTTCTCGGGGATCTTCCGCAGCGTGTACCTGTATATGCAGCCGAAGACCGCCGTGACGGATCTGTCTGTCCTTCCCACGCTGGACGCGGATTTTTCCGTCGGCACGCTGCGCATCATGGCAAAAACAGCGGGCGCGGGCACGCTCCGGCTGACGCTGACCAAGGACGGGCAGCCGATCGCGTCGAAGGCCGTCGCATGGAAGGAAGACGCGGCGGACGCGCAGGCCGTGTTTTCCGTGCAGTCCCCCGACCTGTGGAGCGCCGAGACGCCCCACCTCTACCGTCTGCTTGTTGAGGTGCTCGATCCCGCCGGGGAGACGACGGAGGTCATGGAGCAGGATGTCGGCTTCCGCCGCATTGAGCTGAAAGACGGGCTCATGCTGCTCAACGGAAAGCGGATCGTCTTCAAGGGTGTCAACCGGCATGACTTCAGCTCGATCTCCGGGCGCGTTCCCAATCGTGAGGAGCTTGTGCAGGATATCGTGACCATGAAGCGCAACAACATCAACGCTGTCCGCACCTCCCATTACCCGAACCAGTCGGCGCTTTACGCGCTGTGTGACCGTTACGGCCTCTATGTGATCGACGAGAACAACATGGAGACGCATGGCTCCTGGGATGCGCTGCTGCGTGGGCAGGCCGGCCCGGATTATGTGGTGCCGAAGGATCACGAGCAGTTCCAGCCGCTGCTGCTGGACCGGGTCAACTCCATTTATCAGCGGGACAAGAATCACCCCTGCGTGCTGATCTGGTCCTGCGGCAACGAGAGCTTCGGCGGGAAGGTCATCTGGGAGATGAGCCGGCTCTTCCGCCGGCTGGACGGGCACCGTCTGGTGCATTACGAGGGAATCCACGCCGACCGGAGCTACCCGGATACCAGCGACATGGAGAGCCAGATGTACACACCTGTGTCCGAGATCGAAGCCTTTCTCGCCGCGCACCCGGATAAGCCCTTCCTCTGCTGCGAGTATACACACGCCATGGGCAATTCCTGCGGCGCCATGCATAAGTACACGGATCTGAGCGACCGCGAGCCCCGCTATCAGGGTGGCTTCATCTGGGATTACGTGGATCAGTCCCTCTATAAAAAGGACCGCTACGGGCAGTGGTTCCAGGCGTACGGCGGCGACCACGGCGAGCGCCCCACCGACTACAATTTCAGCGGCAACGGCATCGTTTACGGCGGGGACCGCACGCCCTCACCGAAGATGCAGGAGGTCAAGTTCAACTATCAGAACATCTCCGTTGCGTTCTCCGGGACCGCGTTTACCGTTAAGAACAAGAATCTGTTTGTCAACACCGATGTCTACCGCGCCGACGCCATCCTGCTCAAGGACGGCGTGGAATGCAAACGCGAGACGCTTGCCGTCTCTGTTCCGCCGCTGTCGGAGGCGGCGTTTGACCTGCCGGAGAGCCTGCTGGCGGAAATGGAGACGCAGGAGCGGGCGGCCCGCTCCCTGGGCCGCAGCCTGCCGGAATTTGCCGTGACGGTTTCCTTTTCTCTCAAGGCCGACTGCCTCTGGGCAAAGGCTGGGCACGAGGTGGCCTTTGGTCAGACGGTCTTCCGTCGGCGTCCGGAGCCTCACGCCTGCACGGAGCCGCTGACCGTGATTCACGGAAAGTATAACCTCGGCGTCCGGGGCAGAACGTTTTCCGCCCAGTTCTCCTCGAACCGTCCGGGTCTGACCTCCTATGTCTACGACGGCGTGGAGCTGATCAGCCAGATCCCGGCGCCGAACTTCTGGCGCGCGCCGGTGGACAATGACCGGGCCAACCTGATGCCCCAGCGCTATGCCCAGTGGAAGATCGCCAGCATGTACGTCACGCCCTTCGGCCCAGGCCAGTTGCCGCCGTCGCCGGAGGTAGCGGAAAAGGCGCACAGCGTCACGGTCTCCTATCGTTACTACCTGCCCACGGAGCCAAAGAGCAGCTGCCGGGTCTCCTATGAGGTCTTCGGCGACGGCACTGTGGAGACGACGCTCTCCTATGCCGCGGTCGAGGGTCTTCCCGACATGCCCGAATTCGGCATGCTCTTCAAGCTCAGCGCCGATTATGACCGGGTCATCTGGTACGGCCTCGGCCCCGAGGAGACCTATGCCGACCGCAGGCGCGGCGGGAAGCTGGGCGTTTATGAAAAGCCGGTGGCCGAGAATCTGGCGCGCTACCTGGTGCCGCAGGAATCCGGCAACAAGTGCGATGTTCGCTGGGCCAGGGTGGTGGACCGCAGAGGGCGCGGCCTGCTCTTTTCGGGCGATGCGATGAACGTCAATGTGCTTCCCTACACGCCCCATGAGCTGGAAAACGCGGCGCACGCCTATGAGCTGCCCCCGGTGCACTACAGCGTTGTGCGCGTGGCCATGCAGCAGATGGGCATAGGCGGAGACGACACCTGGGGCGCCAGAACGCACCCCGAATATCTGCTTCCCGCCGGGCAGGATCTGAAATTTACGTTCCGCT
>JAFTGE010000102.1 GCA_017458085.1 Oscillospiraceae bacterium | reverse complement strand
GTCCAACAGAGCGATAAATCAAAATTTGTCAACTACCAAGCGACCATTTCGGAGCTCAGTTCTTGTATGATACAATCACTACAGATACACGGAGGAAAGAAAAATGCCGAGTAGTTTTAGTGAACAAAACGTGGAGGATATGATCATCCATACCCTCCAGCAAAACGGCTGGGAATACATACCCGCTGCGGAGTTGCCGCGGTCCGAGACAGATGTCATGGTGGAATCCCACCTGCGGGACGCTCTGATCCGTTTTAATCCCTGCATTGCGGAGAATCCCGCTCATGCCGACACGGTGATCTATAAGCTTCGCGCGCTGATTTCTACGGTTCGTCCGCACGATCTGGTGACACAGAACGAGCGCTTCAAGAAGCTCGTATTTGAAGAAAACAGCTTCCCGTTTGACAAGGACGGGAGGTCGATCAGCATCCGCTTCTTCGACTATGACAATCCGGAAAACAACCGTTTCGTTGTAACGAATCAGTGGGTCTATCCGCAGGCGGTTGGCGGAAAGCGGCTGGATGTAGTTCTTCTGATCAACGGCTTCCCCGTGGCGATCGGCGAAATGAAATCCCCGGTCCGGCCCGCTATCAGCTGGATAGACGGTGCCGAAGACATTCTCAATTACGGGAAGTCGATCCCGGAGATGTTTGTGACCAACATCTTCAACTTTGCTACCGAGGGCAAGTGCTTCCGTTATGGCGCCATTAATGCCCCTGTTACCTTGTGGGGACCGTGGTTTGCGGACATTCCACATGAAGAGGGCGATTTTGCCAAGGTTCAGAAGAGCGCCGGCTCCATCACCCGAAAGGCAGTCATTTTGGATTTGTTCCGGTACTTCACGCTGTTTTCTACGGACAAGCACAACCGAAAGATCAAGGTGGTCTGCCGCTACCAGCAGTATGAGGGTGCCAATCTCATTGTTAACCGCGTCAAAGCCGGTTATCCCAAGAAAGGCTTGATCTGGCACTTTCAGGGCAGCGGCAAGTCTCTGCTGATGGTGTTCGCCGCGCAGAAGCTTCGCATGATGAAGGAACTGAACGCGCCAACGGTCATCATCGTGAACGACCGTATCGATCTGAGCGGTCAGATCTTCGGTACTTTCTGCATGGCCGATGTGCCGAACCTCGTTCCTGCTGATACCAACGCGGAGCTCACACGCTTACTGAAGGCGGACACGCGGAAAGTCATCATCACAAAGATATTTGAATTTGCCAAGATCACAGAGCCGGTCAATTACCGGGACAACATCATTGTCATGGTGGACGAGGCGCACCGCACGCAGGAAGGCGACCTGGGTGCGCGGATGCGCATGGCTTTGCCCAATGCGTTTTTCTTTGGTCTGACCGGTACTCCCATCAACAAACTGGACAAGAACACCTTTGCCACCTTTGGCGCAGCGGAGGATCGCACTGGCTATATGAGCCGTTACTCTTTTGCGGACTCTGTTTTTGATAAGGCAACCTTGCCCCTGCACTTTGAGCCGGTTCCCGTAAAGCTCCATGTCGACCAGGAAGCAATTGACGAGGCGTTCAAACAGTTGGCGGATCTGGCAGATCTCACGGAGGAAGAACGCTCTAAGGTCGCACAGCGTGTGCGCATGTCTGCCATTATGAAGGACCCGAATCGTATCCGCGCGGTCTGCGAGCACATTGCTGAGCACTTTATGACCAAAGTCAATCCCAACGGATTCAAGGCGCAAGTCGTTTGCTATGACCGCGAGTGCTGTGTCCTGTATAAAAACGAGCTGGACCGGCTGCTTGGCGAGACGATCTCCACCATCGTCATGGATACCAACAATGATAAAGCAGATGAATATAAGAGGTGGCGTCGGAGCCGTGACGAAGAGGCGAAGGTGCTGGATGACTTCCGCGATCCAACCAATCCTCTGCAAATCGTTATTGTCACCAGTAAACTGCTGACCGGGTTTGACGCGCCGATCCTTCAGACCATGTATCTGGACAAGCCGATGAAGGATCATACGCTCCTTCAGGCGATTTGCCGAACAAATCGTGTCTTCAATCAGGACAAGACTTACGGCTTGATCGTAGACTATATCGGTATCTTCGATAATGTTGCCAAGGCGCTGTTCTTTGACTCTGAGTCCGTGGAAAAGGTCATTTCCAATATTGAGAGCGTAAAAGGCAAAGTCCCGGAGATGGTGGAGGCGTGTATAGCGTTCTTCCCTGGTGTTGACCGGACCCGTGACGATTGGGAGGGTCTGGTTGCGGCGCAGGATTGCCTTCCGGATGACACAACGAAAGATGCCTTTGGCGCGAATTACCGTGCACTGAACCGGGTGTGGAATGCTCTCTCCCCGGACGCTTGCCTGAATCCCTATAAAGTGGAATACAAATGGCTGTCTAAGGTATATGATTCGATCCGTCCCACCGATGAACGCGGCAAGCTGATCTGGGCGGCGCTCGGTCCGAAGACGCTGCAGCTCGTGCATGAGAACATCTCCGTAATCGGCGTAGATCAGGAAGAAGATGTTCTTGCCATGGACGCGAAAATCATTGAGAAGTTTATCTCGGGAGAGGCGCTCCCCGATAAGAGATGCCGGAAAGTTGAAATTGATCTGGCCGCTATCATTATGAACCATCGTGATGACCCGCGGTTCGTCGCTCTCGGTGAACGCATGGAAAAGCTCCGGGAAGAGCACGAAGCCGGGTTGCTGACCAGTATCCAGTTTCTGAAAGCGTTGCTCGCCTTGGCTAAGGATGCTGCCCAGATGATTAAACAAGCGCCGGTCATACCCGATGACCCGACAGTTAGAGGAAAAGCGGCCTTGACAGAGCTGTTCCAAAGTGTGCGAAATGAGAATACTCCGGTCATCGTTGAACGCATCGTAAACGATATCGACGGCATTGTTAAGATCGTCCGTTTCCCCGGTTGGCAGAATGTCCGTACGGGAAGAACGGATGTCAGCAGAAATCTTCGAGATATTATCATGTATAAGTATCGCATCAAGGATCCAGATGTTTTCAAAAAGGCATATGAATATGTGGAACAATACTATTAAGGAGGCACGAACGCTTCCTTCAGTACAGTGACCGCTGGCGTGATTTCGACCGCTTTGACGGTTGCGCAGCTATATTCTTTTTGAGAGCGTTTGTTGAAGAGACGTTTAAGGAGGTTTCCCGTGAGGTATTCGGAGGAAGAGTTAATCGCTAAATTGAATGAGATGCGGAGGCATCCAGAAACTGAAGTAGTTGAGTTTAAAGAGGCCAAAAGCAAATAGAGTTTCAAGGAAATCGGTCAGTATTTCTCCGCAATGAGCAACGAAGCCAATCTGCGAGGAAAACGGGAAGCTTGGCTTGTTTTCGGCGTAACTAATAATGGAGACATCGTTAGTTCGGCATATCGGATGAACGAGAAGTCTTTACAGGGACTGAAAAAGGAAGTCCATGACCGCACAAACCGTGGATTGACCTTCCTGGAAATCTATGCATTTTACGTTGGGAGAGACCGTGTAGTCATGTTTCAGATTCCACCGGCGCTTCCAGGGATGCCTACGACTTGGGAGGACATGGCTTATAGCCGGGTCGACGATTCCCTGTTCCCGCTTCCTCAGAATAAATATGACATGATTGTTCGGCAGACAGGATTCGACTGGTCAAAGGAGATTGTTGATACTGCGAGCATGAGCGATCTCGACCCTGCTGCTGTAAAAATGGCACGGGAACTGTTCATCCGTCATGAAATCGGGAGAAAGAAAACCGAGGAAGCGAGGCAGCAGACGAAGGAACTACTCGAAGGCAATTCAGATGTAGAATTGCTCAACAAGGCCGGTGTCCTTTTGGGCGGAAAAATAACCCGAACTGCGTTAATTTTGCTTGGGAATGAATACGCGAAAAACTATTTCGACGGCTTTGTTCCCCGGATTACCTGGACACTCTACAATGCCGATGGAAGCGTTAAGACCTATGAGCATTTTGACACGCCGTTTCTCCTAGCTGTAGATGAAGTCTTCAAGCAGATCCGCAAAGTGAAGTATCGTTATATTGCAGGGCAGCAGACTCTGTTCCCACAAGAGGTGGATCAATATGACGCTGATCTTGTCAAAGAGCTTTTACACAATTGCATTGCACATCAGGACTACACGCTTCGCGGCAAAATCAACGTTGAAGAGTTTGAAGATTCTCTTGTGTTTATGAATGAGGGCTCCTTCATTCCTGAGACCATAGAGACGGCCTTGGAGCCTGGATATAAGCCGCCATATTATCGCAATATGTTCCTTGCCAATGCGATGGTCAACCTGTACATGATTGACAGTAATGCAATTGGCATTCCTACGGTTTTTGAGATTCAGCGGAAGAAGTTCTTTCCTCTGCCTTCCTATGACTTATCTGAACCTAATCGAGTTAAGGTTAAAGTATATGGCAAGATTTTAGACCCGAACTATACCAAACTACTGAATTACGACAAAGCACTGGACATTCAAACCGTTTTCTTGCTGGATAAAGTTCAGAAAAAGGAAGAAATATCTCATGAAGATTATGACCGGCTTAAAGCTGCAGGATTGGTCGAAGGAAGATATCCAAATATTTTCGTTTCGTTTGGTATTGCTGAAGCCGTGGGGCAAAAAGCATCTTACATTCGCAACAGAGGGCTGGACGACGCCAAGTGCAAAGCATTTATTCTCCAGACATTAGAAACCTATGGAGAGATGAAGAAAGATGCTTTGATGGAGATTGTAGAAGATATTCTCCCTAACATTTATGACCAAAAGCAAAAGCGGAAAAAGCTTTCTAATCTTTTGCAAAGCATGAAAAAGAAAGACCAATCCATTGATTCTCGAGGTACAACCAGCAATACGGTTTGGTTCGCTCGTAAAGTTAAATAACTTGCTACACGAATCTAACCGTAGCAAGTTGTAGCAAGTTGAAGCAAGTTAGTAGCAAGTTCATAGCAAGCTGAAGCAAGCTGAAGCAAGCTATGCTTGCTGTTTGATTGAAAGGCTTTGAAAGGTTGTTATAAGGTTATGTAGGTTAACTACGATTTGATAGTCGTTAATCAACTCTGGTACAACTGCTTATAGAATTACAATTGAGATCCAGTTGTAGAAACAGTTGAGGAAAAGCTGATTGAGGCTGTGCATCCAATCAACACACGAGGTTTTGTTATACACTCAACTTGTAACCAACTTGCAAGCATGTAGCAAGTTGGTTGCAAGTTAGCAAGTCCTCTATTGGCAAGTTGAAGTAAGTCATCATCTTCAAAAAACAGCCAGTTAAGGGGGGTATCTTTTTACAAAAACGCAAAAGTTACCCCCTTAACTCGTCATTTGCTTAATCCAAGTATCTCCTTTGTGACACCGTCCTCAGATACTCATCCACAGCTCCGGTCAGAACCATCTCCGCGTAGGCCAAGGGATCGTTATAGATCGGATAGTCCAGCTCGGTACGATAGGTGGGAGAGGTGGCGAAGGTGTCCTCGTCCTCGATGCAGTCAATGACAAGGGCGCTGCCGTCCGAATAGTGCAGCTCCACGCAGGCGGTGTCCATGTTGTATTCGCAGGAAGTAAGCAGCTTTATCATAACGCTCTCCTTTTTATTCAGCGGTGAAGCACCCAAATTTGCGGTTCACCGCTGAATTAATGTGTTTCAAGCAGCGGTTTCATCAAAAACATCTGTTTCACCGATTCGGTGAAACGGTCAAAAACGATGAAAGCAGTATGTGCAATTCTTGCACGAACTGATTTGCTCTCAGCCCTTTCACTGACTCCAATCCGATAGATTTCGGGTTTTCAATCCGATGGATTTTCGTCCTCGAAGTTGTAGTCCGATATTATCCTCACCTTCAACTGCGGCGGGGAGTCTGGAGCAATGCGGTTGTTATACACCGGTAGATCCAGCTTTTCCAGCAGGATACGCCACCTTCGAGTATGGTTGTACTTGGCGATGGCGAACCAGCCGCGGGAGGGGTGGGCGCGCCGGGCGTTGTAGTCCTCGGCGCTGGTCGGTTGAATGCGCAGGTACTCCTTGACGAAGTCCTCGGTGGCCTTGGCGTGGAGTTCATCGAGCGGCGTTTTCTCGGTCGGATAATGCTGTTCCAGCCACTCCTGCAGCGTGATGGCGAAGCGGCGTTTGATGACGGTGTGAGGCGGCAGACCACGCTTCTTGAAATCGGTGGTGGTGGGCACCCGGCCGTGGTCGAGGATGAACTGCTCAACGGCGTCATAGATCGCGTCCTCCGACCAACTGAAAAAGGGCAGCTCCCCGGATAGGGTATGTAGGATCTCGGCGGCATCATGTTGGCCTGCCGTGTTCAGCGCTTCGATGGCGGCGCTCAGCGCCTGCTTGCGTGTCATGGGAAAACCTCCTTGCTATGCATAAGTTTGACTTAGCGAAATCAAAGATTTCGAGTCTCACTTATCTCGGTTTTCTCCATCCCATAATCGCTGGAACGCCGTAGGTGGAAAACTGCACGTTTTGACTGATATCAAAGCAGTCAACCGCCTTGATCAGGCCGATACAGCCGACCTGAAACAGATCATCCATGCTCTCGCCGCGGCCCGTGAACTTCTGGATCACCGACAGTACCAGCCGGAGATTCCCGGAGATCAGCGCCTGCCGCGCCTGCTCATCTCCATTCCGGGCCTTTTCCAGGAGCGCGCGGGTCTCGCTGGCCTTCAGGACCGGCAGCCGCGCCGTGTTTACTCCGCAGATCTCAACCTTGCCCTGCATCGAATCTCTCCTTTCTCGCAGACCTAGTATTTCCCGCGGCGGGAAATCTCATACGGAAAGAAGTTCGACCGAAAATGCTTGACAGCGGAGGCTCGGCAGTGTCCTCGCACGATAACGAGACAGGTGAGACTTGCGAAGCAGGACGGGATGTGGTATAATCACAAACGTTGTGAACGCGGACAAGCCAGAACGCTGCCCGGAAAGGAGGCCGCTGTGACCGGAAATACAAAGAAGCTTGCGGTATCGGCGCTGCTGCTGGCGGCGGACGTGGTGCTGACCCGTCTGCTGGCGGTCAACACGCCGCTGATGAAGATTGGGCTGGGGTTTACCGCCATTGCCCTGTGCGCCATGCTCTATGGACCTTGGTGGACCATGCTGGTCTCTGCTCTGGGGGATATCATTGGCTCGGTGCTGTTTCCGACAGGGGCCTATTTTCCGGGCTTTACGCTGACGGCGGCGGTCACGGGGATGATTTTCGGCCTGTGCCTGTATGGGGAGAGACGCTCCTGGGTTTGGCCGGTGCTGGCGGCAGTGCTCAACTGCGTGCTGGTGTCCTTCCTTTCCAACTCTGCCATGATCGCCTTCATTACCGGCAACAGCTTTGATTCCATGCTCGCCACGCGCGCCATCCAGCTGACGGTGATGCTGCCGGTGCAGGTGGCGGTGCTGCTCTGGCTGAGCCGCTCCGGGTTCATCCGCAAGACCGTTGACCAGATGCGAAGATAAAGAAATGGAGCTGTGTAAAAGGCGCCGCCTGCGGACAGCCTTATCCTTTCGCACCATTACCGACAAAAGACCCGCACGGGCCGGATGCCGCAGCATCCGGCCTGTGCGAGTCTCTGCACATATGCGGTTGAACCGCCGCGGTCCGAACGGAACGCGCGGCAATAAAGGCAGGCGGTCACGCAACGAATGGGTGACCGCCTGATTGATTCTCTCTATTTGTTCGGGGCAATATTGCCCCGCTTATTCACGATTCTTCGCCCTTCAGCTTGGCCTGGAAGCGCTTCATGGCCTCGAAGGTCTCGTCGCTGATATCGTGCTCGATTTTGCAGGCGTCTGCCTCTGCAACCTCGGGGCTGACCCCGATGGACTCAAAAAAGCTGGTGAAAAACTCATGGCGGGCGTAGGTGCCGCTGGCCACGCGTTCTCCCTCCTCGGTCAGCACCAGATAGCCATCCTTATCCAGCTCCACAAAGCCGCCGTTGCGCAGGATGCCCATCGCGCGGCTGACGCTGGGCTTGGAGAAGCCCATATACTCGCCCACATCCACAGCGCGCACGCCCTTGCCCTTTTTGGACAGGATATATATGGTTTCCAGATACATCTCGCCGGATTCCTGTAAATGCACGTTTGCCATCTCCTTTGCATATATTCCACATTTTATGAAATAAGAATACCACCAAAAGCCGCGGATTTCAAGTTTTTCCAGTCGGTTCCAGAAAATCTCGCAGAGAGGGAAGTTCCCCCTTGTTTTCTGACGGAAAGGGGACTATAATGACATTACTTAAAAAAATGAAACAATCTCAGATAAAAGGCAGGGACACCCATGAACAACTATAAGCGCCGCTTTGGTGACCGCAAGGACGGGCGTTTGATCCGCTCCATGCCGGGCTTTTCCAAGTTCATCCCCTACATCATGCCCACCCGCAACGATGCCAGCAACCTCTATGAGGAGAGCTTTGAGGTCTCCACCGTTGACCGCCGCCTGCGCCAGCTGCGCGTGCAGGGCTACAAGGGCATCGGTATGCTCCACTTTCTGATCGCGGCCTATGTGCGCCTGATCTCCATGCTGCCCGGGCTCAACCGCTTTGTGGTGGGCCGCCGTGTCTACGCGCGCTATGACATCTGTGTGGTCATGACCGTCAAGCACACCATTGCGCTCAATGCGCCCGAGACCACCATCAAGGTCTACTTTGAGCCGACGGATACGATCTTTGACGTCTACCGGAAGATGAACGAGAAGATCGACGAGATCAAGGCATCCGACGAGAATAACGGGACCGAGGATGTGGCCGACGCGCTGACCCGCCTGCCCCGCTTCCTGCTGCGTTTTGCGATCATGGTTCTGCGCGTGATGGACTACTTCGGCTGGCTGCCGGAGAGCCTGACCAACGTCAGCCCCTTCCACGGCTCCATGATCATCACCGACCTCGGCTCGCTGCGCATCGGGCCTGTGTACCACCACATCTACAATTTCGGCACGCTCCCGGCCTTCATCGCCTTCGGTGCCAAGCGTCACGCCTACGAGCTCGACCGCCACGGCAACATGGTCGACCGCAAGTATATCGACTGCAAATTCACGTTGGACGAGCGCACGGTCGACGGCCACTACTTTGCGCAGGCATTCCAGGCCTGGCGCTATCTGTTCCAGCACCCCGAGATCCTGGAGGAGCCCCCCACAAAGGTCGTGGAGGATATTTATTAAAGCGCAATAGAAAAGCCCGCGGTAAACATGCCGCGGGCTTTTTCATGTAGATATGAGAAGCTCATAATCTTTGGTCACGCCAAGCCGGGCTTATGCAGAGCCGATGCCGTCCAGCGCGAAACGCTCGATCGCCGCGGCAAAGCCGCCGCGGTTGTTGTTCCCGGTCACGTAGTCCGCCGCGGCCCTGACTTCCGCCGCGGCGTTTTCCATGGCCACGCCCACACCCGCGCGGGTGATGAGGTCGAGGTCGTTGGTGCCGTCGCCGAGGCCCATGGCGTTTGCCGGGTCGAGGCCCAGCAGAGCGCACAGGGTGCACATGGCCTGGCCCTTGGTGGCCTTGCGGCTGTTGATCTCGATGTTGAAGGGCACCGAGGTGGAAAAGCTCAGGTCGGGCCACGCCTGCGGCAGCTGATCCAGCAGGCGGCTGCGCAGGGCCATGTCTTTAAAATACAATTGCAGCTTCTGCACGCCCTCGCCCTTGTCCAGCAGGTAGGCCTTCAGCTCGTCCACCGGCACGCGCAGGTCGCGCACCAGCTTGAGGATGCCGGGGTCGGTGACATAGTCGGGAACCCGCTCAAGAAAACCGCGGCTGATGTAGCCGAAGTTATCCTGATAGCAGTCGTAGAGCACGGGCAGCGTATCGGCGTAGCGGAAAAATTCCACCGCCCGCTGTGCGGGAATCTCCGCCCGGGCTACGGCCTTATCCTCCACCGCGTCGTAGATGTAGGAGCCGTTGGCGGTGATGTACCAGCGCATGAAGGGCAGCTCCCGCAACGCCGCGGGAATGCCCTTGTAGATGCGGCCCGTGGCCGGCACGATGAGACAGCCCCGCTCCGCCGCCGCGCAGAGCGCCTCCAGATTCTCCGGCGGGATGTTCTTGGCGTCGTCCAGAAAGGTGCCGTCCAGATCAAAGGCAATGAGCCGAATGTCCATCAGGTTCCGGGCTTGCCCAGCATGCGGAACATGTTCTTCTTGTACGCCTCCACGCCCGGCTGGTCGAAGGGGTTGACCGAGGACATGTAGCCGGAGATGGCGCAGGCCACCTCAAAGAAGCAGACCAGGGCGGCAAAGCCCGCCTCGTCGCGCTTTTCGACCTCGATCACAAGGTTCGGCACGCCGCCGGAGACATGGGCGTCACGCACGGCGTCGGCCGCCACGCGGCAGACCTCGGAAATATCGCGCCCGGCCAGGTAGTTCAGGCCGTCGGCGTTGGACTGCTCATAGGGGAAGGGGAAGGCGGTGCGGCTGGTCGTAAAGCGGACGATGGACTCCATCAGCATGCGCGGGCCCTGCTGGATATACTGGCCCATGGAGTGCAGGTCGGCGGTAAACTCCACGCTGGCGGGGAAGATGCCCTTGCCGTCCTTGCCCTCGCTCTCGCCGTAGAGCTGCTTCCACCACTCGGCCATGAAACGGAAGCTCGGCTCATAGCAGCCGAGGATCTCCACGCCGTAGCCCTTGTTGTGCAGGTGCTGCCGGGCGGCGGCATACTGCCAGGCGGGGTTGGCGGGATCGCGCAGGTCGAGGGCCTTGAGCTCCTCGATGGCGGCGTCGACGACCTTGCGCACGTCGATACCGGCCACGGCCATGGGCAGCAGACCCACCGCGGACAGCACGCTGAAGCGGCCGCCCACGTCGTCGGGCACCACAAAGCAGGGCCAGCCGCTCTGGTCGGCCAGGGACTTGAGAACACCGCGTTTTGCGTCGGTGGTGGCGAAGATGTGGTCGTTGGCCTTGTCGCCATACTTCTTGGCCAGCAGCTCGCGGAAGATGCGGAAGGAGACGGCGGGCTCCAGGGTGGTGCCGGACTTGGAGATGACGTTGACGTCAAAGTCCATGTCGCCCAGGGCGTCGATGGTGTCGTTCAAAGCGTCGACCGACAGGGTGTTGCCCATAAAAAAGACCTTGGGATCGTCCTTGCCGGGGCGGGGCTTGAGCAGCTCGATGGCGCCGCGGGCGCCGAGGTAGGAGCCGCCGATGCCGATGACCACCAGCGCCTGGGAGCGGCTGCGAATCGTCTCCGCCGCGGCGCAGATGGCGTCCAGCTCCGTGTCCTTGATGCGCTGGGGCAGCTCCGTCCAGCCGGTGAAGTCCGCGCCGAGGCCGGATTTGTCCGCCAGGGTCTTGTGGGCGATGGCGGCCAGCGCGTAATCGGGGCCAGCAGCGGTGAAGAACGGCTGCGCGCCCGAAAGATCAACCTTAACCATAAATCTATCTCTCCTCTTATGTTTTATAGTAAAGCCTAACATATGTATTATAAACGATTGCGGTGGGATTGCAAGTTCAAACTTGCAGCAGGCGCAGCATCTCCCGCCGCAGGCGCTCGATGATGCGCTTTTCCAGGCGGCTGATATAGCTCTGGGAGATGCCAAGCAGCTCCGCTACCTCCTTCTGGGTGTACTCCCGCCCGTCGGCCAGCCCGAAGCGCAGGAGGATGATCTCCCGCTCGCGCCCGTCCAGGGTGTCCACCGCCTCCATGAGCATACGGCGCTCCGCGTCGTCCTCCAGGGGGCGGCCTACCTCGTCCTCGTCGGTGCCGAGAATGTCGGACAGCAGCAGCTCGTTGCCGTCCCAGTCGGTGTTGAGCGGCTCGTCAAAGCTCACCTCCGTGCGCTGGGAGCCGATTTTGCGCAGGTACATGAGGATCTCGTTTTCGATGCAGCGGCTGGCATAGGTGGCGAGCTTGATGTTTTTCGAGGAGTTGAAGGTGTTGACCGCCTTAATCAGCCCAATGGTGCCGATCGAAATGAGATCCTCAATGTTGACGCCGGTGTTTTCAAAGCGCTTGGCCAGATACACCACCAGGCGCAGGTTGTGCTCGATGAGCAGGCGGCGCGCGGCGTCATCGCCCCGATCCAGCGCGGCGATGGCCGTCTCCTCGACCTCGCGCTCCAAGGGTGGGGGCAGGGTGTCGCTGCCGCCGATGTAAAAAACCGGAGGCGGCGTAATGCCGAGAATGGACAACAGGTGCTCCTTGAAGAAAAAAATCTGGGGTTTGGTCAGCATAGTATCACCTTCCTTAAACAATCGCCTCGTACCCCTCACCGACGGCGGCGGGCGAGATGGCGACAAGCAGATCGGCGCGCATCCTGCCGTCGACAGTGACGGCGTCGGGCCGAAACACCGGCAGCAGGCCGCCGCCGCCAACCGTGGTGCAGCTTAACAGGCGCAGCCTCCCTTTCAGCGTGGGCACCGCATCGGCGGCGGTCACAAGCTCCACGGGGTCGGGGGTGGACAGCAGCCCGGCGCAGTCTTCAAAAAGCGGAGACAGCGCCCGCGGCGAGGCCACCATCACCCCCGCACCCGTCAGCGGATCGCGCAGGCAGTTGCCCGTATCCACCAGGGCGGAGAAGGAGGCGGTCGCCTGACCCAGGCGAAGCTCGGCCCGGGCGAGGCGCCGTTCCGACCGGGTACGGCGGGTGTAAGCGATGAGAGAGAGGGTCAGGTAGCAGCCGAGAAAGCAGCCGATCAGCAGCAGCGGGTCCGGCGCGGGCAGCGCTCCCCGCCGCAGGGCAATGGCCCAGACCGCCCCGCCGAAGGTGGCGGACACGGCCAAAAAGACCCCCACACAGCGGAGCATGCGTTCCTCACCGCCGAAGGCAATCAGCCCCATTACCAGCGCCGCGGCCAGCTCCATCACCGGCAGGGCAAGGAAGCCCAGGCCCGGCAGGAACACCGCCACCGCATACACCGCGCCGAAGAGCGCCGCAAGCAGATACCGCCCCCGACGCAGGTACAGCCCGCAGACTCGCGCCGCGGCCAGACACAGCAGGTAATCGGTCAGGAGGCTCAGGGCGAAGAGACTGTCCACGTAGATCACGTTCATGGTGTCAGTATACCGCAGGGCCGGTGCGCAATTTGTCACAGCGGCGGCGGCGGAAAAGGGGTGAATTGCAGATTTGGAATTGTCAAATGGCGGAGCCTGTGGTACAATCTTTTGAGGACTGCGCATAAAGCCGGTTCAAAAGAGTAAAGAGAAGGAAGTTAGTAAGTCTTATGTGGTTCACCTTTGCTGTCATCGCGCTGCTGTGCTGGAGCGGTTCGGATCTGTTCTCCAAGATCGGCTGCCAGGAAAAGAGCGATCAATACTCCCACCTGAAAATGGTCACCGCCGTGGGCGTCGTGATGGGTTTGCACGCGGCGTATGAGATCTTCTTTAACGGCGTAGAAATGAGCTGGACGGTGATTTTCACCTACCTGCCCGTGTCTATGCTGTACATCCTGTCCATGGCCATCGGCTACCTCGGCCTGCGGTACATAGAGCTGTCCATCTCCTCCCCCATCTGCAACAGTTCGGGCGCGATCGTGGCGGTGCTGACGCTCATCACCGCCGGCATCAGCGAGGATCTGCCCCCCGTGGCCCTCGTCGCGGTGGCGCTGGTGTGCATCGGCGTCATCGGCCTCGGCATCACGGAAGCCAACGAGGACGAGGAGCTGCGCCGCGCGCGGCAGGACGCCTCCAACCACCACTACACCAAGAGCTGGATCGCCATTTTGATCCCCGTGATCTACTGCCTGCTCGACGCGCTGGGCACCTTTGCCGACAGCCGCGTGCTGGAGGTGCTGGACGAGGACAGCGCCAACTGTGCCTACGAGCTGACGTTCCTGTTTGTCGGCGTTTTGTGCGCCATTTACGTGCTCGGCATCAAGAAGCAGAAGCTCATCGCCAAACAGGAGGCGCCCAAGTACACCGGCGCCGTGTTCGAGACCGTGGGCCAGTTCTTCTATATCTACGCCCTGGCCGACACGGAGCACGTGGCCTTCGCCGCGCCCATTATCTCCAGCTACTGCGTGGCGTCCGTGCTGTGGAGCCGCATCTTCCTCAAGGAGAAGCTCTCGGTCAAGCACTATCTGAACATCGCCGTCGTCGTGGCGGGCATCGTGATTCTGGGAATTTTGGATATTTAAGTGTGGAGTTTGGAGCGTGGAGTTTATGAAGCCTGTTTACCATCGCGTTGTGATCAAAATCAGCGGCGAGGCCCTGGCCGGGGAAAAGAAGACCGGCTTTGACTTCGACCTCATTTCCACCGTGTGCGGCACCGTTAAAAAGGCCGCCGAATCCGGCGTGCAGATCGGCATCGTCATCGGCGGCGGCAACTTCTGGCGCGGCGTCAAGGACGGCGCGGGCAAGGTCGAGCGCGTCAGCGCCGACCGCATGGGCATGCTGGCCACGTGCATGAACTGCCTGGCTGTGTGCGACGTGCTGCGGCAGCTGGGCGCGAAGGCCCGGGTCATGACCGCGGTGGACATCATGGGCGTGGGCGAGCGCTACGATACCCGCCGCGCCATCGAATACATGGAGGCGGGCGAGATCGTCCTTTTTGCCGGCGGCAGCGGCGCGCCCTTCTTCTCCACGGACACGGCGGCGGCCCTGCGCGCGGCGGAGATCCACGCCGACGCGATTTTGCTGGCCAAGAACATCGACGGCGTCTACTCCGCCGATCCCCGCAAGGACCCCGACGCGGTCAAGTTCGACCGTATCAGCTATGACGAGGTGCTTGCCCGCAGGCTCGCCGTCATGGACAGCACCGCAACCAGTCTCGCCATGGACAACGACATCCCCGTCGTCGTCTTCGCGCTGGCCGAGCCGGAGAATATCCTCCGCGTCCTCGGCGGCGAGGCCATCGGCACAACCGTGGGTTAAACCGAGAATTCTTTAACGAAAATATATTTGGGAGGTACGAACCATGTCTGACTATCCGGAATTTGAAAACAAGATGAAGAAGACCTGCGACGCGCTCAATTCGGAGCTGGCCGCTATTCGCGCCGGCCGCGCCAACACCGCGGTGCTCAATCCCATTCAGGTCGACTACTACGGCGTTGCCACCCCCATTATGCAGGTGGCCTCCGTCTCCACGCCCGATCCCCGCTCGCTGGTGATCCAGCCCTGGGACGGTTCTCTGCTCAAGCCCATCGAGAAGGCCATCCTGGCCTCTGACTTAGGGATCAACCCCCAGAACGACGGCCGCATGATCCGCCTGGTCTTCCCCCCGCTGACGGAGGAGCGCCGCAAGGATCTGGTCAAGCAGACCAAGAAGTACGCCGAGGAAGCCAAGGTCGCCATCCGCAACATCCGCCGCGACGCGATCGACAAATTCAAGAAGCAGCAGAAGGCTTCCGAGATCACCGAGGACGATTACAAGATCGCTGAGAAGGACATCCAGAAGCTGACCGACGACTTCATCAAGGAAATCGACAAGATCTCCGAGAAGAAGGAAAAGGAACTGACCGAAATTTAATGGCAGAGAAAGCAATGAATAAGGCGGGGGCGCCGGAGACAAACGGCGTGCCCCGCCATATTGCCATCATCCTCGATGGCAACGGCCGCTGGGCCAAAAAGCGCGGTCTGCCGCGCACGGCGGGGCATGCGGTAGGGTCGGAGACCTTCCGCAAAATCGCCACCTACTGCAAGGACATCGGGGTGGAATACCTGACGGTCTACGCCTTTTCCACGGAGAACTGGAACCGACCAGGGGACGAGGTGTCCGCCATCATGAAGCTGCTGGGAAAGTACCTGCACGAGGCCATCGACACCATGGAGCGGGATCACATCCGCATGAAGGTGCTGGGCGACGTGGAGGGTCTGCCGCCCCAGCTGCAGGCGCTGGTGGCAAAAACCGACGAGATCTCCCGGCGCTATGAGGGCTTTCAGGCCAACATCTGCTTAAACTACGGCGGGCGGGACGAGATCGTCCGGGCCGCGCGCCGCTATGCCGCCGACTACGCCGCGGGTAAGGCTGACACGCTGACCGAGGCGGACTTCGGCAATTATCTCTACTCCGCGGGCATCCCCGACCCCGACCTGCTGATCCGTCCCGGCGGAGAACAGCGCATTTCCAACTTCCTGCTGTGGCAGTGCGCCTATGCGGAGTTTTACTTTACGGACGTGCTGTGGCCGGACTTTACGCCGGAGGAGCTGGACAAGGCCATCGCGGAGTTTAACCGCCGCGACCGGCGCTACGGAAAGGTGAAAAACCCATGACCGGATTGCAGGAACAGCTCTTTGCCGCGCAGGATCTGAAATATCGCGACTTTAACGCAAGGCTCCTGCCCACGGTGGACCCCGCGCGCGTGATCGGCGTGCGCACCCCGGCGCTGCGGGCCATTGCAAAGGACCTTGCCCGGCGCCCCGAGGCCGCCGCGTTTATGGCGGCGCTGCCCCACACTTACTATGAGGAGGACGGGCTGCACTGCTTTCTGATCGAGGGGATCAGGGACTACGACGTCTGCGTTGAGGCGGTCGACGCCTTCCTGCCCTATGTCGACAACTGGGGCACCTGCGACGGCATCAGCCCCAGGGCCTTCGAGAAAAACCGCACGGCGCTGATCAAAGACATCCGCCGCTGGATGGACAGCGGCCACCTCTACACCGTGCGCTTTGGCATCCGGATGCTGATGAATCACTATCTGGACGAGGACTTTCAGCCGGACTACCTGGACTGGGTGGCGGCCATTGAGACGGAGGAATACTACCTGCGCATGATGCAGGCCTGGTACTTTGCCACGGCCCTGGCCAAGCAGTATGACGCGGCGCTGCCCATCCTCGAAGCGGGACGGCTGGAGCCGTGGACCCACAACAAGACCATCCAGAAGGCCGTGGAGAGCTACCGCATAACGGACGAACAAAAGGCATATCTTAAAACACTGAGAAGAAAAAGAAGGTAACAACATGGTCAACGCCATTTCCATTCTGGGCTGCACCGGCTCCATCGGCCGGCAGACCATCGCCGCCGCCGAGCACATCGGCATGCGCGTGGCGGCCCTGACCGCGCAGCGGAAGATCGACCTGCTGGAGGAGCAGGCCCGCCGCTTAAAGCCCGGCTTTGTGGCGGTCTACGACGAGCAGGCGGCAAAGCTGTTCAAGATCGCCGTGGCGGACACGGATATCCGCGTCGGCTCCGGCATGGAGGGCCTGATCGAGGCGGCGACGCTCTCCGAATCCGACTGCGTGGTGACGGCGGTGTCCGGCTCCGTGGGCCTCAAGCCGACGCTGGCCGCCATCGAAGAAAAAAAGCGCATCGCCCTGGCCAACAAGGAGACCCTGGTCTGCGCGGGCGACATCGTGATGCAGAGGGCCGCCGACTGCGGCGCGGAGATCGTGCCGGTGGATTCGGAGCACTCGGCCATTTTCCAGTGCCTGATGGGAAGGGAAAAGGGCGAGCTGCACAAGATTTTGCTGACAGGCTCCGGCGGCCCCTTCCGCGGCAAACGGCGCGAGGAGCTGGAGGACGTCACGCCTGAACAGGCCGTGCGCCATCCCAACTGGAGCATGGGCGCGAAGATCTCGGTCGACAGCGCGACCATGATGAACAAGGGCCTGGAATTTATCGAGGCGATGCACCTGTTCGGCGTGACCCCCGACGACATCACCGTGGTGGTGCACCCGCAGAGCGTGATCCACTCCATGGTGGAGCTTGTGGACGGCACGGTCATCGCCCAGCTCGGCGTACCCGACATGGGCCTGCCCATCCAGCTGGCGCTGACCTACCCGAAGCGCTGCCCCTCGATGTTCGAGCACCTGGACTTTTACAAGCTGAAGGATCTCACCTTCGAGGCGCCGGATTTTGAGAAGACCCCCTGCCTCAAGCTCGCCATGGACTGCGCCAGGATCGGCGGCACGGCGCCATGCGTCATGTCGGCCGCCAACGAGGTGGCCGTGCACATGTTCCTGCGCCACGAGCTCGGCTACAACCGCATCTACGACGCCGCGGCGGGAGCCGTGGACAAAGTCGGCGTCGTGCAAAATCCCGATCTGGAAACCATCCTCGCCGCGGACAGCGCTGCCCGCGCCTATGTTTTGGAGACTTATCGTAAATGACCGTTTTCTATGTGATCCTCGCAATCCTGCTCTTCGGGCTGCTCGTCGGCATCCACGAGGGTGGCCACTTTATGGCCGCCAAAGCCTGCGGCGTGCGGGTGGAGGAATTCGCCCTGGGCATGGGCCCGGCCCTCTGGCAGAAGCAGAAGGGCGAAACCCTCTATTCCCTGCGCGCGATCCCCTTCGGGGGCTACTGCGCCATGGCCGGCGAGGATGAGGAGAGCGACGATCCCCGCGCCTTTACCAATCAGGCCCCCTGGAAGCGCATCATCATCCTCTGCGCCGGGGCCTTCATGAACTTTGTGCTGGGCCTGGTGATCGTGCTGCTCCTCTACACCGGGGCCTATGCCTTCCGCAGCGCGGAGCTGGTGGACTTCATGGACGGCTGCCCCTACCAGAGCGAGGAGGGGCTGCACATCGGAGACCGCTTTTACAAGATCGACGGACACCGCATCTACCAGAGCGGGGATGTGACGGACTTCCTCTCCCAGGGCGACGGGGTGTACGACATCGTCGTGCTGCGCGACGGGAAGAAGGTCACACTGAAGGACTTTTCCATCGTCCCCCTGCAATACGAGGGCGAGAGCCGGAAAATGTACGGCTTTTACTTCGGCTACGATCTGGCAACGCCCGCCGTCACGGTACAAAACGCCTGGTACACCACGATGGAGTTCGGCCGCTGGGTCTGGATGGGCCTGCGGGAGCTGGTGCACGGCAACGTGGGGGTGGAGGATATGTCCGGGCCGGTCGGCATCGTCGACCTTATGGCCGAGACCGGCGAGCAGGCCGAGAGCATGAGCGACGCCCTCTACAGTATCTTTTACCTCACCGCCTTTATCGCGGTCAACCTCGCCATCATGAACATGCTGCCCATTCCCGCGCTCGACGGCGGGCGGGTGTTCCTGCTGCTGGTGACGTGGATCTTCGAGGCGGTGACGAAAAAGAAGCTCAACCCCAAATACGAGGGCTATGTCCACGCCGCGGGCATGATTTTGCTGCTGGCGCTGATGGCCTTTGTGATGTTCAACGATATACTCAAGATTGTGACGAAGTGAAGGAAAGCATGAACAAGAGAGATACGGTTCGACAGATTTCCGTCGGCGGTGTGGCCGTCGGCGGCGGCGCGCCGGTGAGCGTGCAGACCATGTGCAACACCAAGACCTGGGACGTGGAGGCGACGGTGGCGCAGATCCGCGCCATGCAGGCCGCCGGCGCCGATATCGTGCGCCTTGCCATCCCCGATATGGAGGCGGCCCGCGCCGTCTCCGCCATCAAGGAGCAGGTCACGGTGCCGCTGGTGGCGGACATCCACTTTGACTACCGCCTGGCGCTGGAGGCCGCTTGGCGCGGTATCGACAAGATCCGCATCAACCCCGGCAACATCGGCGCAGAAGAGAACGTCAAGGCCGTGGCCGAGGCCTGCCGCAGGCGGAATATTCCCATCCGCATCGGCGTCAACGCCGGGTCCTTGGAGAAAAAGCTGCTGGAAAAGTACGGCCACCCCTGCGCCCAGGCCATGGTCGAGAGCGCGAAGGGCCACGTGGAGCTGTTAAACCGCTATGACTTTGACGACATCTGCCTGTCGCTCAAAACCTCGTCGGTGCCGCTGACCATCGAGACCTACCGGCTGGCGGCCGAGGTCTTCCCCTATCCCCTGCACCTGGGCGTGACCGAGACAGGTACCGAATACAACGGCACCATCCAGTCCGCCGTCGGCATCGGCACGCTTTTGAGCGAGGGCATCGGCAACACCATCCGCGTCTCCCTGACCGCCGACCCCGTGCGCGAGGTCTCGGCGGGCATCGCCATCGTCAAGGCCGCGGGCCTGCGCCCCGGCGGGGTGCGCTTTGTGTCCTGCCCCACCTGCGGCCGGACCGAGATCGACCTGATCGGCCTTGCCACCGAGGTGGAAAACCGTGTGCGCAACATGCCGCGCGACATCACCGTGGCCGTCATGGGCTGCATCGTCAACGGCCCCGGCGAGGCACGCGAGGCCGACTATGGCATCGCCGGCGGCAAGGGCAAGGGCATCCTGTTCCAAAAGGGACAGGTGCTGGGTACATATCCCTATGAGGAGCTTTGCCAAAGGCTGATCGACCTCATAGAAAGCGACGGAAACAGATGAGCGAACATACTCCCTTTCTGACGATCTTCCCCGGGTGTGAGGGACTTGCCGGCGCTGCGGGCGGGCTGAACAAAGCCTATGTGACCGACGTGCAGGTGGATACGAACGAGCGGACGCTGACGGTGTGCGCAACCTTTGCGTCCATGCCCTCGCCGGTGGACATTAAAAATCTCAGCGAACAGCTGAAAAGCGACTACGGTCTGACGGGCGTCGGCATCGTGCCGGACTACCCGAGGCAAGAGCGCGCCTCCGCCGCCGCGGTGGACACGCGCTCGGCGTCCGCGGGCAGCAAGCCCACGGGTTCGGTGCTCATGGGCCGCGCCATCAAGCAGCACCCGGTGCCCATGAACACGCTGTCGCTGGAATCGGGGCGCGTCACGGTGGAGGGCGATGTCGTCGCCGTCACCAGCCGCAAGCTCCAAAAGCGCGGCAGCGCGGTGCTCTGCTTCGATATCACCGACCGTACCAATTCTGTGCGCATCTCGCGCTTTCTGCGCTCCGAGGACGACCAGTCCATCATTGATCAGATCAACCCCGGCGACCACGTCATCGTCCAGGGCGAGATCATCTACTCCAAGTACGACGACGACATGGTGCTCGACCCGCGCAACATCATGAAGGGCAAACGCTTTATCCGCCCCGACAACGCCCCGGAAAAACGCGTGGAGCTGCACATGCATACCCGCTTCTCCGCCCTCGACGCCCTGACCGACCCCGACGCCATCGTCAAGCGCGCCGCCTACTGGGGCATGCCCGCCATCGCCGTCACCGACCACGGCGTGGCCCAGGCCTTCCCCGACATGTGGAAGGCCGGCAAAAAGCACGGCGTCAAGATCATCTACGGCATGGAGGCCTACTATGTCAACGATATGGACGGCAACAGCGCCGTCATCGGCAACTCAAGCCTCCCCATCGACACGGAGTTTATCGCCTTCGATATCGAGACCACCGGCCTCAACGCCCAGTCCGACCGCATGACCGAGATCGGCGCGGTGCTCTTTGCCGGCGGCGAGATCATCCGGGAGTTCAACACCTTCGTCAATCCCCAGATGCATATCCCGCCCGACATCACCCAGCTGACCGGCATCCGCGACAGCGACGTGGCCGACGCGCCGCTGGAAAAGGAAGCCATGGAGATGTTCCTCGACTTCGTCGGGGACCGGCCCATCATCGCCCACAACGCCCACTTCGACGTGGGCTTCATGACCGCCGCCGCCCGGCGGCAGGGACTCCGCTTCTCTCCGGTGTTTCTCGACACCCTGGCCCTCAGCCAGGCCCTGTGCCCGGAGCTCAAGCGCTTTAAGCTGGATATCGTCTCCAACCACCTGGGGCTGCCCCAGTTTAACCACCACCGCGCCTCCGACGACGCCATGGTGGTGGCCCGCATGATGGGCAAGTTCATCCCTATGCTCAAACAACAGGGCGCCAAAACCGTCGACGACATCGAGACCGTCTACCACTCCCTGCGGCGCACGGACGTGGCCAAAACCTACCACATGATTTTGCTGGTGAAAAACCGCACGGGCCTGAAAAACCTGTACGAGATGATCTCCCAGTCCTATCTCAAGTATTTCCACCGGGTGCCCACCGTGCCCAAGAGCCTGCTGCTGCAGCACCGGGAGGGCATTCTGGTCGGCTCGGCCTGCGGCATGGGTGAGCTTTACGGCGCGGTCATGAAGGGCGCAAGCCCGAAGGAGCTGAAAAAAATCGCGGCGCTCTACGACTACCTCGAGATCCAGCCCATCTGCAACAACGGTTTTCTGGTGGATAACGGCGTGGTCAAGGATGTCTCCGTTTTGCAGGACTACAACCGCACGATCCTGAACCTGGGCCGGGAGATGGGAAAGCCCGTCATCGCCGCCTCGGACGTGCACTTTCTCGACGCCGAGGACGAGCAGTACCGCAAGATCCTGCAGGCGGCCAAGAAGTTCTCCGACGCGGACCGGGACTGCCCGATCTTCTTCCGCACCACGGACGAGATGCTGGCGGAATTTGCCTATCTGGGCGAGGAGACGGCCAGGGAGGTCGTCATCACCAACACCCGCGCCATCGCCGATCAGGTGGAGGAGATCGAGCTGCTGCCCAAGGATCTGTTCGCGCCGAAGATAGAAAACTCCGCCGAGGACTTAAAGCGCCTGGTCTACGACAAGATGCACCGCATCTATGGCGAAAACCCGCCTGAGATCGTGCAAAGCCGCGTGGACACGGAGCTTAGCACCATCCTCGACCACCAGTACGACGTGATCTACATGTCCGCCCAGAAGCTGGTGCAAAACTCGCTGGAGAACGGTTACCTCGTCGGCTCGCGAGGCAGCGTCGGCTCGTCCATCGTCGCGTACATGTCCGGCATCACGGAGGTCAACTCCCTGCCGCCGCACTACGTCTGCCCCAAGTGCTGCCACTCGGAGTTTGTGACCGACGGCAGCTACGGCTGCGGCGCGGACATGCCCGAAAAGGACTGCCCCGACTGCGGCACGCGCATGAAGCGCGAGGGCTTCGACATCCCCTTTGAGACCTTCCTGGGCTTCCCCGGCAACGAGAAGACCCCCGATATCGACTTGAACTTCTCCGGCGAATACCAGGCCAAGGCCCATAAATACACCGAGACGCTGTTTGGTTCGGACCACGTGTTCCGCGCCGGGACCATCGGCACCCTGGCCGAGAAGACCGCCTACGGCTACGTGAAGAAATACCTGGAGGAGCGCGGCATCACCGCCACCAAGGCCGAGGAAAACCGCCTGGCCCTGGGCCTGGTGGGCATCAAGCGCACCACCGGCCAGCACCCCGGCGGCCTGGTGGTCATCCCGCAGGACATGGACGTGACGGACTTCTGCCCCGTGCAGCACCCGGCAGACGACCCCAACTCCGATATCATCACCACCCACTTTGAATACCACTGCATGGAGGCAAACCTCCTCAAGCTCGACGAGCTGGGCCACGATGACCCCACCATGATCCGCATGATGGAGGATATGACCGGGGTCGACGCCAAGGAGATCTCCCTGTCCGACCCGGAGACCATGTCCATCTTCACCTCGCCGGCGGCGCTGGGCCTGCCCGACGACGACCCCATCATCGGCAAGACCGGCTCCATCGGCGTGCCCGAGTTCGGCACCCCCTTCACCCGCCAGATGCTGGTGGACACCCAGCCGCGCCAGTTCGACACCCTGATCCGTCTGTCCGGCTTCTCCCACGGCACCGATGTGTGGGCCGGGAACATCCACGACCTGATCGTAAACGGCGTGGCGTCGGTCAACGAGACCATCGGCTGCCGCGACGATATCATGCTCTACCTCATCTCCGTGGGCATGCAGCCGGCCCTGGCCTTCAAGACCATGGAGGCCGTGCGTAAGGGCAAGGTGAAAAAGAGCGGCGACTTCCCCGGCGACGCCGAGCAGCAGATGCGCAATTTCGGCGTGCCCGAATGGTGGATCGAGTCGGCCCGCAAGATCGCCTACCTCTTCCCCAAGGCCCACGCGGTGGCCTACGTGATGATGGCCTTCCGCATCGCGTGGTTTAAAGTGCACGAGCCGCTGGCCTTCTACTCGGCCTACTTCTACCGGCGCAGTCAGAAGGGCGGCTTCGACGCGGCGCTCATGTGCGGCGGGGCCGACGACGTGCGCCGCAAGATCAACGACATGCACCGGCGCACCACGCCCCTCACCGCCAACGAGGAGGATCTGCTGGTGACGATGGAGGCGGTGTACGAGATGAACATGCGCGGCTTTGACTTCGCGCCCATCGACCTCTACCAGTCCCAGGCGACGAAATTCGTCATCACGGAGGACAACAAGCTCCGGCCCCCCTTTGTGGCCATCTCCGGCCTGGGCGAGACCGCGGCCTTTGACCTCGAGCGGGCCGGGAAGACCGGGCAGAAATTTATCTCCGTGCAGGAGCTGTCCGCCGCCTGCCCCAAGGTCAGCCAGACCCACTTGGAGCAGCTCAAGACCCTGGGCGCCTTGGGCGACATGCCCGAGACCAACCAGATGAACCTGTTCGACTTTTGATCTTTTCATCCTTTTTCAACCAAATGAAGAATTTTTGTTGAAAAAAGCACCGCAGCCCGTTGACAAAGTCAGCGGGCTGTGTTATACCTTAACTGTACTAACCGAATTAATACAGTTAATACGAAAGGAGGGACAGGGTTGATCCAAATCAATACCGGCGATTCCCGGCCCATCTACGAAAAGGTCAAGGACTCCCTGCGCCAGTTGATCATCAGCGGCGCGCTCGGAGCGGACAGCAAGCTGCCCTCGGTGCGTGAGCTGGCCGTCAGCCTGACCATCAACCCCAACACCATCCAGCGCGCCTACCGCGAGCTGGAGCAAGAGGGCTACATTGTCTCCGTGCCCGGCAAGGGCAGCTTTGTCAGCCGCGACCGCAGCGCGCTGGAGGCCCGCAAGGTCAAGCTCACGGAACAGCTCCTGGCCCTTGCCGCGGAATTTGACGAATTGGGCGTGACGCGCGAGGAGCTCGCGGCCATCATAAAGGAGGAGAGAGACACATGATCCAGGTTGCGGATCTATATAAGAGCTTTGACGGCTTCATGGCCTTGAACGGTCTGAACATCTCCGTGCCGCAGGGCGCGGTCTACGGCCTCGTGGGGCCCAACGGCGCGGGCAAATCCACGGTCATCCGCCATCTGGCGGGCATCTACCGGCAGGACAGCGGAACGGTTACAATCGGCGGCGAGCCGGTCTACGAAAACCCCGCCGTCAAGGAGCGCCTGGCCTATATCCCCGACGACATTTTCTATTTCGGCGGCGCCACCATCCGCGACATGATGCGCTTTTATGCCGCCATGTACCCCCGCTTTGACGCCGAACGTTTTGAGAAGCTGGCCGCGGCCTTTCCCCTCCGGCCGGAGCAGAGCATGCGCCGCCTGTCCAAGGGCATGCAGAAGCAGGCGGCCTTCTGGCTGACGCTCAGCTGCTGCCCGGAGGTGATCGTGCTGGACGAGCCGGTGGACGGCCTTGATCCCGTCATGCGCCGCCAGGTGTGGAGCCTGCTGCTGCAGGACGTGGCCGAGCGCGGCACCACGGTACTGGTCTCCTCCCACAACCTGCGCGAGCTGGAGGACGTGTGCGACCACGTGGGTATCATGAACGGCGGGAAAATGCTTTTAGAGCGGCCCCTGAGCGAGATGCAGGAAAACACCGTCAAGATCCAGCTGGCCCTGCCCGAGGGGCAGGCGCTGCCGGAGGGACTGGAGATTCTGCACAGCACGCAGACCGGCCGCCTGCGTCAGCTGATCCTGCGCGGCAGGGCCGAGGAGCTGACCGAGCGGCTCCAGGAGGCGCAGCCCTATTTTATGGACGTGCTGCCGCTGAGTCTGGAGGAAATTTTCATTTACGAGCTGGGAGGTGCCGAGCATGAAATCAAGGATATCGTTCTATAACCGGGGTGTCGGGCGCAATCTCCTGCGCCGCTTCTGGCCGCTGTGGACGGCGTACCTGCTGGTGCTGATCGTGGTCGGCCCGGTGCAGATCGCGGCTGTGGACCGGAGCGCGGACCCCGCCCAGACGGTCTTCATCATCAACCAGCTTAACCATACCATTCTCGACTCCGCCGTCATGCTTGCGCGGGTGGAGGTGGTCGCTGCCGCGCTGGTGGCCATGGCCATGTTCAGCTATCTCTATAACCCCCGCGCCTGCGGCCTGATGAACACCCTTCCCCTGCGGCGGGAGACCACGTATCTCACGGCCTTTTTCACGGGCCTTGTGCCGATGCTGCTGGTCGATCTCGCGGTCTTTGGCCTTGTGTGCGCCGTGGCCGGGAATCGGACCGGGGCGGACACGCGCTGCCTCTGGCTCTGGCTGGGGACGGTGGCGCTTGCCAACGTCGCCTTCTACGGCATGGCGAGCTTCTGCGCGGTGCTGACCGGCAACGTGCTGATCCTGCCGCTGGTGTATGTGGTGCTGGGCTGCACCGCCATTGTGGTGGAGGGCTCGGTGCGTACCCTGCTGGGGACGCTGGTCTACGGCTATACCTATCAGAAATTCCTCTTCGCGCGGCTGTCCCCGGTGAGCTATGTGTTCAGCAATGTGTTCGTGACCTATCGCCAACTGGATGAACCCATAAACATGAGACGAGACCTGATCACCTATCAGCTTTCGGACTTCCCCTACTTTTTCTGGATCGCCCTGGCGGGCCTGGTGCTGACGGGCCTGGCGGTGCTGATCCTGCGCCGCCGCCATATGGAGAGCGCGGGGGATGTGGTGGCCGTGCCGGTGCTGCGGCCGGTGTTCCGGGTGTGCATGGCCGTCGGCTGCGCCATCGTGCTGGTTGATGTGATGAACCACGCCTTCTTTGACCGCATGCTGGGCGGCACCGCCGCGGCGGTGATGACGGTCCTCATGCTGCCGATCGGGGCCTTTGTCGGCTTCTTCGGGGCCGAGATGCTCATGAAAAAGACCCTGGGCGTGTTCCGGAGCGGCTGGAAGCAGCTGGGGCTCATCGCCGCGTGCCTTGTGACCTTCGCCCTCTGCGCGGAGCTGGACGTCACCGGCTATGAGACCTATGTCCCTGCGCCGGAGGAAATCGACAACGTGCGCATTCTCAGCGGCCAGACGGAGCTGAAAGAGGCTGAAACCGTCGCGCTCTACCGCGCGCTGCATCAGCAGATCGTCGACCACAAGGCCGACAATGAGCGGGCGAAAATCACCTATCATCTGAATCTGCACTACTTCCTCACCGACGGGCGGGAGCTTTACCGCATGTACGACCTGGCCATGCCTGCCGGGGTGCTGGACGATCCCGCCTCCGACATGAGTGCCTTTGAGCGGCTGATCAACAGCCCCGAGGTGCGCATGACCCGCTTTGTCGACGGGATCACCGAGGACGACGTCTACCGCGCCCGGGTCAACCGCGTGCTTTCAAACGGCATGGGCGAGCTGGAGGGGAAAGACTTTAGCCTCACCCGCGAGCAGGCCGTGGAGCTTTACAACACCTGCATTCTGCCCGACGCGAAGGACGGCACCATCGGCCTTTACTTCCTGTCCGACAGCGAGAGAGCCAACCGCGAGCGGACCACCGCCAGCGTCTCCCTGGAGCTCTGGCAGCAGCCGGGGAGCCAGGAGCCCGGCACCCGTTACATCAGTATCGAGGTGCTCAAGAGCGCCGCGCGCACCTGCCGCTGGATCGAGGAAAACCTCGGCTTCACGCCGGAGCTGAGCCGGACGGTCTATGGCGATGACGGTCCGATTGGGCCGATCTATGCGTAAAACGATAATCGTAGGGGGGGAGGGCCTTGGCCCTCCCCTGCAGACTGTAGACAAAGTACCCATCTGTCATTGCGAGGAGCGCAAGCGACGTGGCAATCCGTTTTCCCCCTGTTCACAAATTGCTTTCCGACTGTTAAAAAAATCTTGTTGGTTTGTTCATGCCAAGGACATAAATGTCAGGTATCATCCAGGCGTAAACAGAAATCAGACCTCCGAACCCCAAGTCCGGAAGCCCGGAAAAGAAGGGAAAAAGATGTATACCCCCGACGAGAACGACATTTTGGAAACCAAGGACGCCGCACCCACGGAACAGCCCGACCGGGTCAGCGGTGAATACCACTACAAGAACGGATATACCCAGCGCATTTATTCCGACGCCCACTACGTCCGCGAGGATGAGACGACCACGCCCCCTCGCTACTATACGCCCCCCGAGAAGCCTGTGAAGGAGGCCAAAACCACGAAGCAGAAAAAGTCCGTTGGCATCGGCGGCCTCATTGCCCTGTGCCTGGTGTGTGCCCTGCTGGGCGGCATCGGCGGCGGCGCGATGGTCGGCTCGATGATGAATAACCGCATGACCGAGCTGGAGGAGAGCGTGGCGGATCTGAGCGACAACGCCAGACAGCCTGCGTCCATCTTCTCGGCCAGCACCGCGGAGGCCTCCGGCGAGGCTCCTGCCGCCGCCGCGACGCTCACCGCCGGTGAGATTTACGACATGGCCGTCGAGCAGGTCGTCGGCATCACCACTGAGGTCACAGTCACCAACTTCTTCGGCATGACGAGCTCTTCCGCCGTCACCGGCTCCGGCTTTGTCGTCAGCGAGGACGGCTATATCCTCACCAACTACCACGTCATTGAGTACGCCTATAAGGGCGACCTGGACGTGACGGTGATCCTCCATGACGGCACCCGCTATACCGCGCAGATCGTCGCGGTCGAGCCCGATAACGACATCGCCGTGCTGAAGATCGAGGCCGAGGGCCTCAGCGCCGCCACCATCGGCGACAGCGACGCCCTGCATGTGGGCGACGCGGTCTACGCCGTCGGCAATCCCCTGGGCGAGCTGGACTTCTCCATGACCTCCGGCCATGTCAGCGCCAAGGATCGCAGCATCAAGACCGACGAGAGCACCAGCGCCATCGGCATGTTCCAGATCGACGCCGCCGTCAATGCCGGTAACTCCGGCGGCCCTGTCTATAACGACCGGGGCGAGGTGGTCGGCATCGTCACCGCCAAGTACAGTGAAACCGGCGTTGAGGGCATCGGCTTTGCCATCCCCGTCAATGACGCCGCCGCTATCGCCAACGATCTGATCACCTCCGGCTATGTCACCGGCAAGGCGTATCTGGGCGTGACGGTCAACACCAACTACAATGAGATGTACGCCCGGTACTACGGCTGGCCCATCGGCGCCTATATCAACAGCGTCAACGAGGGCAGCTGTGCCGAGGCCGCCGGCATCGAGGCTGGCGACATCATTACCCGCGTCGGCGATTACGAGGTGGAGGGCTTTGACGATCTCAAGGCCACCCTCAAGAGCTACCATGCCGGCGACAGCGTGGAGATCGAGGTCTACCACGCCGACGAGAGCCGTACCGTCACCGTCGTTCTGGACGAGGCGGTGCCTGAGACGCAGGCCCAGCAGCCGCAGCAGCGGCCCGCGGCCAATCAATAACTTTGCTACCTTTCTACTCCTATAAATCCTCTCTTTTCTCCCAAACGAAGGGCCGCAGGGCAACCCCCTGCGGTTCTTTGTTTTTTGCTTTAGGGGCAGCTCGGCGGACCCTTCTTCACCCCTGCGGCGTTTTTACGCTTTGAACAACATTTTTGAAAGTTGGATGAATCCAGTCTTGATTTTTTCTTAAGATACGCTAAAATAAAAATGTTGTTGTCCCCACACTTTTCTCAGGAGGAATACTTACCATGACTTATGAAATGGACATTGCCGGCTTGAAACGCGATCTGCCCCTGTGCAAGCTCAACGATGAGCTGTGCATCGGCGCTTTCGTCATCTTCGGCGATGTCGAGCTGACTGTCCATTGCGCGGCGGAGCTTTTAAAGCGCGCGCCGGAATACGATTACCTCATCGCGCCCGAGGCCAAGGCGATCCCCCTGGTCTACGAGATGGCGCGGCAGAGCGCGGCGGAGCGGTACTTCATCGCGCGCAAGGGCGCCAAAGCCTATATGCAGGGCACCTTTGAGGTCAATGTCAAGTCCATCACCACCATGGGCGTGCAGCGCCTGGTCATCGACGCCGAGGACGCGGCCTTCATCAAGGGCAAGCGCATGCTCATCATCGACGACGTGATTTCCACCGGTGAGTCCCTGCACGCGGTAGAGGAGCTTGTGGAGCAGGCGGGCGGCATTGTCGCCGGCCGGATGGCTGTCCTCGCCGAGGGCGACGCGCAGGACCGTGACGACATCATCGTCCTGGCCCCGCTGCCCCTCTTTAACGCCGACGGCACCCCCAAGGCGTAAGACCCCCAAACATGAAAAACACAGCCGCGCTTTTAGCGCGGCTGTGTCAATGTGTAGACAAGGTGTATCCGGGTATACGTGCGTCACAAGCGTTGGAATATCTGAGGTTTAAGATCTCTCGACTCCGCTTCGCTCCGCTCGAGATGACAGGGGTTGGGATTTGTCCATAGTCTGACACGGCTGCTTTCGCAGCCGTGTTTTTCATGTTTTTGTTTTTTACCGGCTTCCGGCTTCGGGCAGGCAGTGCATCTGCGTCTGCCCCAGGACGCGAAAGCCCTCGGCAAGACCCAGACCGCTGCGCACACCGAAGTCCACGGCCCGCAGTCTCAGATACAGCCGCACGCTTTTCGCCGCGCCGGAGTCCGCCGGAAACTGCGTTTGGTGGCAGTCGAAAATGGACGACAGCTGTTTGTCCAGCCAGCCTGTGGTCTTGACATAGCGGTTGGGCTTTGCCGTCATGTAGTAGGCCAGGGCCCGCACCGGGGCGGCCTCGGAGCCATAGCGGGCCATGATGGGCGCAAAGGGCGCGAAGAAGGCCAGCCGCCGCGCGGCCTCGCCCACATTGCGGTGGTCGACGTGGCACTCAGAGTCAACGTCCGGGTCGGGCGCAAAGATGACGTCGGGCTTGAGGGCGCCGATGACCCGCGCTATGCCGCGGATCAGCTCGTCCCGCTCGTAAAAGCCGCCGTCGCAGAGGTCTAAAAACTGAACGGCTTTGGCCCCCAGCAGGCGGGCGGAGGCTTCGGCCTCCGCCCGCCTGCGCTCGACCAGGGCCTCGGGGGTGGTGCCCGGCGGCGCGTAATCCAGGCCGTAGCGCCCGTCCATGCAGACAAGGAAGAAGACCTCCTTGCCCGCCGCGGCCAGCTTGGCCGCCGTGGCCCCGGCGCCGATCTCGATGTCGTCCGGGTGCGGGCCGATGAAGAGGAAGCGGTCAAAGCTTTCGATCTTCGGCACCGGCGCCGCGAAGCGCAGCGCCAGACGAGTCAGGCTCATGCCCGGCGCTCCTTCAGGGTCTCCACGATGCGGTCGTACTCGCCCTCATCCAGCTTGTAGTGCTTCTGGTAGAGGATGTGGCTCAGGAGCATCAGCACGCAGGGAAGCACCGTCATGCAGATCAGCAGGCCCACGGCCTCGCTGTGGCCCACGCCGCTCAGCAGGCTCTCGATGGAGGCGAGCTTTTCCGCCTCGGTGATGTGCCCGGCGTTGGCCGCCTGCTCAAAGGAGGAGACGCCGTTGGTGTACTGCGTCACGTTGCAGATGAGGTAGGTCACGGTGGCGATCACCACGGTCAGCGCCGAGGCCAGCTTCGTAAGGAAGGGGCGCAGGGAGGTGATGATGCCCTCGTCGCGGGTGCCGTGCTTATACTCGTTGTACTCCACGGTATTGATGATGGAGATCATCATGATGAGATAGAAGCCGTACTGGCCGAAGTTTGCCAGCATGTAGCCCACGGTAATCAGCAGGAACTTGAGATCCATCCCGCCGAGCATGACCGTTCCGGCGCGCAGGAACAGACCGGGCAGAAGCTGCACGAGGTAGCCCACGACCGACACGGCCAACAGCTTTTTCATCAGCGCCTTGCGGGTGGTGCGGCGGGAGATGGCGGGGTAGAAGATCATGAGCAGGGCCGTGACGGACATGCCGATGGTGGTAAACAGGGAGTAGAGCCCGCCCTCGTAGCCGAACTCAAAGTAGATGTAGGTGGAGCCGACGCCGGAGAGCACGATGCCGTTGCCGATCTGCTGCAGCAGGAAGATCAGCGAGATCCACAGCAGCTGATCGTTGCCGGTGATGGTGCCGACGATCTTCCGGAAGCTGATGGGCGGCACGGGCTCATCGTCGTAATTGCGCTGCTCCTTGACGCCGAAGAGGGTGAAGCTCAAAAAGGCCGGGGCCAGGATCGCAATGGCCAGGGCGATGCGGCCGTAGGCTGTGACGGCGTTGCCGCCGAGAGCGTTGCTGCCGGTAGTGAGCAGGGGGATCAGGATGGAGGCGGCGGTGCCGCCGATGCCGGCAAAGAGCGTGGCGCGGGAGGTGAACTGGTTGCGGGTGTCGGCGTCGGAGGACAGGGCCGGGATCATCCCCCAGAAGGAGATGTCGTTCATGGTGTAGGTGATGGAATACAGGAAGTACATCAGCCCGAAAAACCACACGAAGCGCCAGCCCTGCAGCTGCACATTGAAGGCCAGGTACACCACCACCGAGGTCGACAGCACCCCGATGGCGAGCCAGGGCTTGAACTTGCCCCATTTGGTTCGGGTGCGCTCGATGATATTGCCCATGATGGGGTCGTTGAGCGCGTCGAAGATGCGCGCGGCCACCATGATGCCCGCGATGGCCGACAGCTGCGCCGCCGTCAGCTCATGGGTAAAGAGCACAAAGGTGTACAGGAAATTGGTCACCAGCGAGTAGACCATATCCCGGCCCACGGTGCCCAGCGGAAAGAAAAGAAGATTGCGTTTTTTCAGTTTCTGTTCGTCCATGAGATCAACTCCAAAGACAGGATATAATGATTGTAGCAAACCGCACCCAAAACCGCAAGGAGCATTTGACAGGAGACCTTAATCAAATCTTAAAGATTTCCTCCCTTGGTTCTTAAAGGCTTTTCGGCTACAATAGGCAGCGAGGTGAAAAGAGATGCACACAATCCTGATCTGCGACGATGAACGGGACATCGTCGCGGCGCTGAAAATCGTTCTCGAGGCCGAGGGCTATGCGACCCTCTGCGCCTATAACGGGCGCGAGGCGCTGGAGCTGCTCTCCGATGCGGTGCAGCTGGTGCTGCTGGACGTGATGATGCCGGAGCTGGACGGGATCGCGACCCTCTCGGCCATTCGGGAGCGCAGCAATGTCCCGGTGATTTTCCTGACGGCCAAGGGCGAGGACACGGACAAGATCCTCGGTCTGAACCTGGGTGCCGACGACTATGTGACCAAGCCCTTCAACATGGTGGAGCTGCTGGCCCGCGTGCGCTCGCAGATCCGGCGCTATACCCGCCTCGGCGGGAGCGTGGCGCGGGAGGACGTGCTCACCGCGGGCGGGCTTATGCTCGATGACCGGAGCAAGTCCGTCACGCTTGACGGCGAGGCGCTGAGCCTCACGCCCACGGAGTACGACATTTTACATCTGCTGATGCAAAATCCCGGCAAGGTTTTCCGGCCCGACGCCATCTACCGGGCCGTCTGGCATGAGGAGCCCTATGGCGCGGAGAGCACCGTGGCCGTGCACATCCGGCACCTCAGGGAAAAGATCGAGATCGACCCGGCCGAGCCGCGTCTCATCAAGGCCGTCTGGGGCCAGGGCTATAAGCTGGAAAAGGAGGCAAGACAATGAAAAAACTCTACGGAAGCTTTGCCGCCAAGCTCGTTGCGGTGCTCCTGCTGTGCGCGCTGGCGGTGGTCTTCGGCCTGTCGATGGTGGGCGTCTCCGCCCTCAGCCGCTGGGACGCCTTCAACGGCAGCCTGGAGAGCGTGACCCAGTCCGCCGTGGAAAATCTGGCATGGAACGAGTATATGTATGTGTGGGACCAGTACCAGTCCGGCCTTGATCCCCAGTATATCAGTCATGACGTCAATTTCCGGTTCACGCTGATCGATCCGGAAGGGAAACAGATCTATTCTGACTATCACGATGAGCCCGCCCTCTGGCACATCACCCAGCGCATGCAGCCGAACTATTCGGTGGAGAGGAACGCCGCGGCGGAGGAATACGAGGCAGCCATGGAGTACCCGGCGGTCACACCCCCGCCCATCATCGCGTCGGAGGCGCAGATCGTCGTCATCGACGAAAGGACCGGCGAGCGCGCGGAGTTTCAAACCGACTACGAGCTGGAGCAGTGGCGGCAGGCCAGGAGCATGACCATGCGCGGCTATGTCCTCGCGGAGCTGACTGCGGGCGGCAAGTTTGCCCAGCGCGTGGAGCAGGTGACCGCGCTGTATCGCACGCGCTATGCCCTTGTCGCCGCGGCGGGCCTGAGCTTTCTCATGGGCGTGCTGCTGTTCATCTTCCTGATGGCGGCCGCGGGGCACCACGGGGACGCGCCGGTACGTGAGAGCTTTGTCGACCGCATCCCGCTGGATGTGTTTACGCTGCTTGCCATTTCAGCCGCGGGCATCGCGCTGATCGTGCCGATGGAGATGGGGCTGCCCGGCGACATCGTGGGTTATACGGTCTTCGGCCTGTGCCTGCTGGCCGCGGCGCTGATCGCACTGCTGTACTGCATGAGCTTTGCCGTGCGCGTCAAGTGCGGCACGCTCTGGCAAAACTGCCTGATCGCGCGAATCTTTCGCCGGTGCCGGCGCACGACCCACCGCCTGTGGGAGCTTGCGCGCGACGGTCTGCGCGCTCTGCCGCTGATCCGCCGCTGGGCGGTGATCCTCGGCGGCGTTGCGCTGGTGGAGCTGTTTGTGATGCTTGCCTCCGAGGGGGATTGCGCGGGCCTGCTGTGGTTTGTGAATCTGGTGCTCGGCGTGCCGGCGATGCTCTGGGCGCTCATCGGCTTTGCCCGGCTGCGCGCGGGCGCCGGAGCCATTGCCGGGGGAGATTTGAATTATACCGTGGACACCCGGTATCTGCGCGGGGAACTGCTGGAGCACGCGGGCGACTTAAACCACATCCGCGACGGGCTCAACGCCGCCGTAGCCGAGCGCATGAAGTCCCAGCATTTCCAGAGCGAGCTGATCACCAACGTCTCCCATGACATCAAAACCCCCCTGACCAACATCATCAGCTATGTGGACCTGCTGGAAAAGGAGGAGCTGCAAAACGACACGGCCCGGGGCTATGTCGAGGTCCTCTCTCGCCAGTCACAGCGGCTGAAGAAGCTGCTGGACGATCTGCTCGAGGCGTCCAAGGCCTCGACCGGGGTGCTGCCGGTGAGTCTGGAGCGCTGTGAGCTGGGCGTGCTGCTCGACCAGTGTGTCGGGGAGTACGGGGAGCGGCTGCAAAGCGCGGGATTGAACCTTGTGGTGTCCAAGCCGGAGGAGCCTGTCACGATCCTGGCCGACGGGCGGCACCTGTGGCGCGTGTTCGATAACCTGCTGTCGAACGTCCTCAAGTACGCCCAGCCCGGCACGCGGGTCTACCTGAACCTCGCGCGCGAGGGAGGGCAGGCGGTGCTGACCTTCCGCAACATCTCCCGCGAGGCGCTGAACCTGAACGGGGAGGAGCTGCTGGCCCGCTTTGTCCGGGGCGACAGCGCCCGCAGCACCGAGGGCAGCGGCCTGGGCCTTGCCATTGCCCAGAGCCTGACCGCGCTCCAGGGCGGGGAAATGACCCTCGATGTGGACGGCGACCTCTTCAAGGTGACGCTGCGCTTTGAGGAGACAAAATAACGCGAAAAAGAGGCTGTCTCAAAACGCAAGTAGACCTGTCATTCCGAAGCCAGTGCGCACACTGGCTGTGGGAATCCGTCCTCTTTTGCAGGGAAAACGGATTGCCACGACCAGTTTGCGAACTGGTCTCGCAATGACACAGCGTTTTGAGACAGCCCCTTATCTGTTCTTATGGATTATTATTCCGGCTGGCGGTCGGCGCAGAGATAGAACACGGCCAGCAGACCGGGGCCGCAGTGGGCGCCGATGACCACGCCGAGGCTGGAAATGGTGATCTCACCCACCTGGGGGTAGACGGCCTTGATCGCGTCGCGCACGTGTTCGGAGTCGGCCTGGCAGTCGGCGTGCAGGATGTGGATGTCGATGCCGGTGGGGTCGACCTTGCTCAGATCGTGGAGGATGCCGTCGACAATGGCCTTGAGGGCGGCCTTGCGGCCGCGGGCCTTCTTCACCACATCCAGCGTCCCGCGGTCGGGGACGTACAGCACCGGCTTGATCGACAGCAGCGAGCCCACCAGCGCCGCCGAGTTTGACACGCGCCCGCCGGCCTTGAGATAGTTCAGATCGTCCACCGTGAAGCGGTGGGCGATTTTCAGCTTGTTTGCCTCGCCCCAGGCCACGACCTCGTCAAAGCCCGCGCCCTGCTCCTTGAGCGCGACCATGTGGTACACCAGCGTACCCAGGCCGCCGGAGATGCAGTAGGTGTCCATGACGTAGAGCTTTCGGTCGGGAAATTCCGGGCGAACCTCCTCAGCGGCTTGGGCGGCGTTGACGAAGGAGACGGACATCTCCCGCGACATGTCGAGGAAGATCACGTCCTTGCCGGTGGAGAGCAGACTCTTGAAAAAGTCGTAGTACACGAACTCGTTGATCATCGAGGTCTTGAGCTTGTCGCCGTTTCGCATGCCGGCGTAGACGGCGGCGCGGGATTCCTCGCGGCAGTCGTCCTCGCGCAGCTGATCGTTGACCGTGTAGGTATAGGGGATGAAGGGGATGTTATGCGCCTCCAGCCAGGTCCGCGGCAGATCGGAGGTAGAGGAGGTGGCGATGATATAGTCGGACATAGGAAAACTCCTTGGTTTCAAATTTTTAAGTATTTTACCACACAATCAAAAAAACGGAAACAGACAAAAGCGCCAAAACTGACAGGACGCGTGACGGCGGTGCGGTGAAAAATGCACGGAGCGGAAATAATACTTGTACTTTCTGAACCTTTGTATTATAATAAATAACCGGTTTGCGCTGATGTGTATCGGTTAACCGGAGCAATCACCGGAGGAAGGGGGCACCAACCCTATGGTTAATATCAGAAACGACAAGGGCCAGATCAGCATTACCAGCGAGGTTCTGACCTATCTGGCCGGCGATGCGGCGACCAGCTGCTTTGGCGTCAAGGGCATGGTCGGGCGCAGTAAGGACGGCGGCGTGATGCAGCTTCTGCGGCGGGAGTCGATGTCCAAGGGCGTTGAGGTGCATTTCAACGACGACGGCAGCATTGTGCTCGAGCTGCACATTGGGGTGGATCACGGCGTGAACATGAGCGCCGTCGCCAAGAGCATCATGAATGAAGTCACCTATAAGCTGTCCAAATCCGCGGGCGTGCCTGTCCGCCGGGTCGACGTATATATAGATTCGCTCATCGGATAAGTTCCCGGAGGTACAGTCACTTGAGAGATATGATCAACGCCGCGGCATTCAAGGAAATGACGCTCTGCGCCTATGCCGCCCTGCAAAGCAATATCCAGACCATCAACGATCTGAACGTTTTCCCCGTGCCGGACGGCGACACGGGCACCAATATGGGCCTGACCATGGAGCGGGCCGCCATTGAGCTGCGGAAGCAGGACTTTGACACGGTGGCGGCCGCGGCCGACTGCGTGGCGTCCGCGCTGCTGCGCGCTGCCCGCGGCAACTCCGGGGTTATTCTGTCGCTGCTGTTCCGCGGCATTTCCCGCACGCTCAAGGGCCTGCATGAAACTGACGCGCGCACCTTCGCCGCCGCGATGCAAGGCGGCGTGGATGCGGCTTACAAGGCGGTCATGAAGCCTGCCGAGGGGACTATCCTCACCGTCTCCCGCCTGGCTGCCGAGGCTGCTGCCGAGGCTGCCAACGCCGGGGCCAGCTTGGAAAAGACCCTGGAGTGCGCGATTAAGGCCGGCGACGAGGCCCTGGCCGACACCGTCAATCTCAACCCCGTGCTGAAGAAGGCCGGCGTGGTGGACGCGGGCGGCATGGGCTACATGTTCATTCTCAAGGCGATGCTGGCCTCTCTGCGGGGTGAGATCAGCGCGCCCACCGAGCACGGCGGCATTGCCGAGCCGCTTGACAACAGCGCGATGCTGGCTGCGGGGCTTGACCATATCACGTTCGCCTTCGACACGGTATATATCGTGCGCAAAAAGAGCCCCGACGTGGACCTCAACCCCCTGCGCGCCTTCCTCGGCAGCATTGGCGACAGCCTGGTCATCAGCGATGACGACGAAATTTTCAAGGTTCACGTCCACACCGACACCCCGGGCGTTGCCCTGACCGAGAGCCAGAAGTACGGCACGCTGGAGCTGGCCAAGATCGAGAACATGGTCACCCAGGCCGAGCAGCTGCAGCGCGGTGAAAAGGCCCAGACCACCGATGATCTGGACGCTGTGGACGCGGAGCTGACCGCCATGGAGAGCGCCACCGCCATCACCGGCGAGGAGGACGAGAACTTCGTCGCACCTGCCGAGAAGCAGTTCGGCGCGGTCACTGTCTGCGCGGGCGAGGGGATGCAGAACCTGTTTCGTGAGCTGGGCGCCGACCGTGTGGTCACCGGCGGCCAGACCATGAACCCCTCCACCGACGATATCCTGCGCGAGATCAACCGCACCCCGGCCGAGACGGTGTTTGTCCTGCCCAACAACAAGAACATCATCATGGCTGCCGAGCAGTGCATTCCCCTGAGTGAAAAGCGCGTCATCGTCATCCCCACCAAGACCGTGCCGCAGGGCGTCTCGGCGCTCCTGAATTTCAATATTGACGAGAACGAGGAGCCGCTGGTCGAGGCCATGATCGAGGCGGCCAACAACGTGCACACCGCCATGGTGACCTATGCCGCCCGCGACTCGGACTTTGACGGCCATCAGATCCATGCCGGCGAGTATCTGGCGCTGCTGGACGGCAAGCTCCTCGGCAGCTATACCAACGAAAAGACCCTCCTCAAGGAGCTCAGCTGGGCCTTTGATGAGTTCAATCCCGAGTTTATCACCGTCTACTACGGCCAGGATGTGGACGAGGCGGCGGCCTCCGCCGCGGCCGAGACCCTGACCGGCAACTTCCCCGATGCGGAGCTGAGCGTGGTCAACGGCGGCCAGCCCGTCTACTACTACATGATCAGCGTGGAATAATAAAAAGGCGCTGTCTCAAAATAGCGAAAGAAGCTATTGAGAGGCAGCGCCCTTTTTATATGCGTTTTGCCAGGGCGAGAAAATCCTCCACGGCCTGCCTGCCGCCGGCGGCAATGGTGGGCTTGGAGCCGTCCAAAGGCAGGGCCGCGCCGTCGACCGTGCGGCAGACGCCGCCGGCCTCCTCCACAAGGAGCTTGCCCGCCGCGTAATCCCAAAGGGACAGGCTCAGCTCAAAGTATACCCCCGCGCGGCCGGACGCGGCCGAGCAGAGATCCAGCGCCGCCGAACCCTCCCGCCGGATGTCCAGCGAAGCCTCGCAGACCGCGCGCATCAGCGAAAAGGTCCGGTCCAGAAGCTCCGTCTTGTAGGGGGCGGTGCCGCAGCAGACCACGCTCTCGCTTAAAGGCGCGTCGCTGACATGGATGGGCCGGGCATTGAGCCAGGCGCCCGCGCCCTTGAGCGCGGTAAAATGCTCCTTTGCATACGGGTTGTAGATGGCCGCGGCGCGAAGCTCACCGGATCGCATGCAGGCCACGGAGATGCAGCTGTGATGAAAGCCGCGGACAAAGTTCATGGTGCCGTCGATGGGGTCAATGATGAAGACCGTCTCGGCATGCAGATCGTCCTGCCGGTCGCTTTCCTCGCAATAGAAGCGGGCCTGAGGCACCGCGTCGGAAAGCCGCGCGATGAGCAGCGCCTGCACCTGGCGGTCATACTCGGTCACCACGTCGCGGTGGCCGGTTTTGCACTCGGCCAGGATGCCGTGCGCGTGGAGTATCAGCTCCGCTGCCTCCAGCTGGGCGGCACAAATGATATCCAAAATTTCTCGGTCGGTCATAAAATCCTCCTTATTCTGCCAAAACCTTTGCAGCCATGGTGCGGGTGCCAAGGATCCAGACCAGGTCGCCGCTCTGCATGACCATGTTGATATCCGGCTGCACCAGGGGCAGGTTGTCCCGCTGGAGCCCCAGCACCATGCAGTCGTAGTTTTCACGGATGGCGCTGGCCTTGATGGTGCTGCCGTCCAGGGCGCTGCCCTTTTCGATCGGCAGCGCATAGGAGTAGAGATTCGCGTCCGATTCATCCTGCGCGGCAATGAAGGCGCGGAGCGTGGGGGTATCCTCACGCGGCTCCAGGCCGAGCGCCAGACGCAGCGAACGCAGATTCTCCTGCGTGCCGATCACGGTGGCGGTATCCCCGCCCATCAGCGTCACGCGGCCGCTGGGCATGTTGCGGCGGCGACGGCCATGAACAAGGCGGATGATATTGACGCCATAGCGCTTTCCCCACGCGAGCTCCTGCAGGCTCTGCCCGGCATAGGCGTCGGGGCAAGGCAAGGAGTCCACATGCAGCTGCTCGTCCAGCCAGAGCTGACCGGCGTCACTGTCGGAAAAGCGGGAGAGCTGCCGCTCGTTGAGATTGGCGAGAAAGCGCGCCTCGATACGTAAGTAGGCCGAGGCAAGCCAGCCCATCCGCGAGGCCAGCAGCACCGCCGCCAGGATCACCGGCAGCAGCCACAGGCTGGATACGCCCAGCAGCTGGCGCAGCGGCAGGAAGAACAGCAGCACGATCAGCAGCAGCCGCAGCGCGCTCAACGCCATGAGCGGCAGGTGGTAGCCGCGGCTTTTCATCCAGAGCGTGGTGTAGGCGGTGGAGCGGGTGTCCAGCATGGGCCGGATGAACAGGGCCATGCCCACGTAAATGAGCGCCAGCACCACAAGCCGTGCCGGACGCGTGCCGGGCAGCACGCTGTCCAGCAGCGGCAGCACCAGATGGCGGCCGATGATGTTGATACCCGCCATGATCACGCCATAGAGCAGCACCAGCTTGAAGTAGCGGCGCAGGTACGCGGCCCACTCGCTGTCCTGGGCGGCGGTCTCCGGCGCGTCGGTGTAGCGCTCCAGCTTCCGGCTGAGCTTTTGGGGCAGGAGACGATTGACCAGCTGAAACACCCCGTCCGCGTGCTGGATGAAGAAGGGCGTGGTCAGGGTGGTGATGATGGAGACGGCGATGATAATGGGATAGATATAGTCCGCGATCACGCCGAGGGAAAGGCCCAGAGAGGCGATGATGAAGGCAAACTCCCCGATCTGCGCCAGGGAGCAGCCGCAGTGGATCGCCGTGCGCAGGCTCTGTCCCGACAGCAGCACGCCCAGCGAGGAGATGCTCAGCTTGCCGACGACCGTGACGGCGGAGAGAAGCAGGATCGGTACGATATGCCGCGCGATCATGGCGGGGTCGACCATCATGCCGACCGAGATAAAGAACACCGCGCCGAACAGATCCTTGACCCCCTGGGTCAGGTGCTCCACGCGTTCGGCCTGGACGGTGCCGGCCAGCAGGGAACCTGCCAGGAACGCACCCAGAGCAGAGGAAAAGCCCAGCGCGTCGGCCAGCAGCACCATGCCAAAGCAAAGCCCCAGCGACACCACCAGCAGCGTCTCGTCGCTCATGAGCGGGGTGGCCTTTTTCAGCGCCGTGGGCAGCAGATAGATTCCCGCCAGCAGCCACAGCGCCAGGTACAGCACCAGCATGCCCAGCTTGAAGGCCAGCTGTGCGCCGGAGACCGATTGGCCCACGGAAATGGTGGAGAGGATGATCATCATGAAGATGCCGGCGATGTCCTCGATGACCAGGGTGCCAAAGACCAGCTGGGCAAAGGGCTCCTGCCGCACCTTGAGATCGTCGAAGGCTTTGATGATGATGGTGGTGGAGCTCATGGAAAGCATACCGCCGAGGAAGAGACTGTCCATCTCGCCCCAGCCCATGGCCTGACCGACCAGGTAGCCGACGATGAGCATGCCCGCCACTTCGGTCAGGGCGGTGATGATGCCGGTGCCGCCGACGGAGACCAGCTTGTGCAGATTAAACTCCAGCCCCAGGCCGAACATGAGGATGATAATGCCGATTTCACTCCAGGTGGAGATGGATTCGGCGTCGGCCACGGTGAAGAAAAAGGGCAGGTAAGGGCCGATCAGAAAGCCGGCCAGAATATAACCCAGCACCAGCGGCTGGTTGAGCTTGCGAAAAATCAGCGTGACCACACCGCCGGTGAGCAGGATGATCGCCAGATCGGATATCAGTGCGGGAAGATGCATGGCAGTCTCCTTTGAAGGTGTTTTGCCCATTATAACCCTTTTTCCGTTGCGGGTACAGGCTCAAGCTGTTAACTCTTTGTAAAGGGTTTGCAGAGTTTTACTTGACATAACACGGGGGAGAGGGTAAAATAAATTGGTTAATATTTTAGGAAGCATGGGGAGCTTCTTACAGATATTACTTTTCAATTACGACGAACGCGTTTTATGGTTCGTCTTCATCTAGATCAAGTGCATCTAAACCACCGCAAAATTCTGAAAGAATGGAGGTGTGTTTACTGACTATGCCAACGCTGTTATGGATTGTTATTGCTGTCGTGTTGGCCGCCGTCGGCTTTGTGCTGGGCACCGTGTACCGCAAGAAGGTTGCGGAGCGGGAGATTTCCAGCGCCGAGGATGAGGCCAAGCGTATCATTAATGAAGCGATCAAGAGTGCAGAGAGCAAGAAACGGGAAGCTCTCGTTGAGGCAAAGGAAGAAATACACAAAAACCGCTCCGAGTACGAGCGGGAGGTAAAGGAGCGCCGGGCCGAGCTGCAGAAGCAGGAGCGCCGCCTTCAGCAGAAGGAAGAAAATCTCGACCGCAAGATCGACGCCGCCGAGAAAAAGAACGAGACCCTGGCAAACAAAATCGCCGCCGTCGAAGCCCAGCAGCAGGAGGTGGCCCTGGTCAAAAAGAGCCAGCTGGAAATGTTGGAAAAGATCTCCGGCTTCTCCATCGATGAGGCCAAGGCTTACCTGATTGCCAACGTCCGCGATGAATGCACCCACGAAATGGCCATGAAGGTCAAGGAGGTGGAGGCCCAGTTCAAGGAGGAGGCCGACGATCGCGCCAGAGAGATCATTGCCACCGCCATCCAGCGCTGTGCCACCGACCACGCCAGCGAAATCACCGTCTCCGTCGTCCCTCTCCCCAACGACGAGATGAAGGGCCGCATCATCGGCCGCGAAGGCCGCAACATCCGCAGCATCGAAACCCTCACCGGCTGCGATCTGATCATCGACGATACCCCCGAGGCCATCACCGTCTCCAGCTTTGACCCCGTCCGCCGCGAGGTGGCGCGTCTTGCCCTGGAGAAGCTGATCGCCGACGGCCGCATCCACCCCGCCCGCATTGAGGAAATGGTCGCCAAGGCCCAGAAAGAGGTCAACGCCACCATCAAGGCCGAGGGCGAGCGCGCGGTGTTCGAGACCAACATCCACGGCCTGCACCCGGAGATCATCAAGCTCCTGGGCCGCATGAAGTACCGCACCAGCTACGGCCAGAACGTCCTGAACCACTCCATCGAGGTCTCCCATGTGGCCGGCCTCATGGCCGCCGAGCTCGGCGTGGACGTGAACGTGGCCAAGCGCGCGGGTCTGCTGCACGATATCGGCAAGTCCATCGACCACGAGGTCGAGGGCAGCCATGTCACCATCGGCGTGGACATCGCCCGCCGCTATAAAGAGTCCGAGGCGGTCATCCACTGCATCGAGGCCCACCACGGCGACGTGGAGCCCCACACCATCGAGGCCTGTCTGGTCCAGGCGGCGGACGCCATTTCCGCTTCCCGTCCCGGCGCGCGCCGCGAGAACATCGAGAACTACGTCAAGCGCCTGGAAAAGCTGGAGGAGGTTTCCAAGAGCTTCCCCGGCATCGCCAGCTCCTACGCCATCCAGGCCGGGCGCGAGATCCGCATTATGGTCAAGCCCGAGGACGTCAGCGAGGATCAGATGGTCCTCCTGGCCCGCGACATCGCCAAGAAGATCGAGGAGGAGCTCACCTACCCCGGTCAGATCAAGGTGCACCTGCTGCGCGAGACCAAGGCCGTCGATTACGCCAAGTAAATACCTCACAGAATGTAAGCACCCGCAGACGAATGTCTGCGGGTGCTTTGCCTTGCTTCTCCAGGAAAAACCAAGCCCGGTGCGTGTGCACCGGGCTTGCGGTATGTATCAAGCTTATTTCTTACCCTTTGCCAGCTGCTTCTGGAGCCAATCCTTGCCGTCGACGTACTTGGAGACGATGTAGGTGGAGACATAGTCCATGGCGGCGTTGACCATGGTGGCGGGAGGATCGACCAGGTCGCCCAGGGCCCAGGCGATGGGCAGCGCCAGACCGATCTGCTCAGGGAAGAAGATGGAGCAGAGCACCAGCTCGCCCGTGCCGCCGCCGCCGGGAATACCGGACATGGCCACGGAGGAGAACACCGCGACGATGATCGCGAGGATCGCGCGGCCGGTGTTGAAGTCCTGGCCGAACAGGGAGAACAGGAAGGCGACCTTGATGATGGCGCTCATGGCCGAGCCGTCCATGTGCATGGTGGCGCCGAGGGGGATGACGATCTCGCTGACGTCCTTGGAGACGCCGGTATCCTCGCAGGCTTCCATGTTGGTGGGGATGGTGGCGACGGAGGAGCAGGTACCGAAGGAGACGGCCGCCGGCTGGAACAGGTGCTTCCACATGACCTTGGCCGCGCCCTTGCCGCCGCCGAAGTTGGCGTAAATGGGGGCGAAGGCGAACATGTACACGAAGGCGACCACGTAGTAGATGATGACGGTCTTGCCGTAGGCACCGATGAGGCTGGGGCCGAAGGTGGCGACCAGGGAGGCGAAGAAGCCGAAGAAGCCGATGGGCGCGTAGTAGGTGATGATGCGCATGGTCTTCATCAGGCAGCCGTTGATGTCGGCCAGCAGCTTTGCGGTCATGGTGTCCTTACCGCCGGACATCTGCACGCCGAAGCCGAAGAGGATCGCCGCCACGATCAGGGGCAGGATGGCACGGCGGCTGAACAGCTCCGTGAAATCGGGCTTGGTGAAGAAGTTTACGATCAGGGTCGGGACGCTGATCTCGGTGGCCTCGGCGGTCTCGATGGCCTCGAAGCCGGTGGGGACGATGTTGATGATGCGCACGATCACATACATGATGACCGCGGCGATGGCGGCGGTGCACAGGAAGGTGACGACGGTGGTGCCCATGACCTTGCCGGCCTTTTTCGCGCTGACCATATTGGCGATGGCGCTGGAGATGGAGAAGAACACCATCGGCACCACAACGCAGAACATCATATTGATGAAGATGGTGCCCAGCGGCTCCAGTGCGGTCGCGCCCGGCCAGAGCCAGCCGGTGATCGCGCCGGCGACCATGCCGAGAACCATCGTCAGCATGAACCAGTTGTTCTTAAAGAAGTTGTTGGATTTCATGAAACTGCTCCCTTCCTAGTTATCACACATATTATATTTGCAAGGATTTGCCATGTAAATTGCAGATTATGCTTGAAACATTGCAAAAAGTGCTATATACTGCCCGGTGAGGGGGTGGGACCATGGAAACAGCGGGAACGATCAACCGCGCGGGATATCTGCGGGAAAGCTTTCACTATTTCCATCTCAGGGACAGCGCCGGGCAGGAGCGGGATTTCCACTTTCACGAGTTTGACAAGCTGGTGATTCTGCTGTCGGGCCGGGTGGAGTATCTGGTGGAGGAGCAGAGCTACGAGCTGGAGCCGTGGACGGTGCTGTTGGTGCGGCACCACACCATCCACAAGGCCGTCATCGACCGCAGCCAGCCGTATGAGCGCATCATCCTCTATCTCGACCGGGGTTATTTTGAGCGCGTCATGCCCGGCGCGGGGCTGATGCACTGCTTCGACGAGGCCGAACGGAACCGGCGGTATCTGCTGACGGTGGCCCCGGAGCAGCGCGAGGAGCTGCGTGCGGCGCTGGAAACCTATGAGAAGACAGCGCAGGACACGCGCTTCGGCGCCCAGGCCATGGCCGAGACGCAGATCATCCAGCTGCTGATCCAGATCAACCGCCTGCATGAGGCTGTGCCCGATCAGCCGGCGGTCTATGACCCCAAGATCCAGCAGGTGCTTTCCTATATCAACGAGCATTTTCGCGAGGCCCTTTCGGTGGACAGCCTTGCCGAGCAGATTTATATGAGCCGTTATCATTTTATGCGGCTTTTCAAGGCGCAGACCGGAAGCACGGTGCACGCCTATATCCGGCAGAAGCGGCTGATGAACGCGGCGCGGCTGATCCGGGACGGCGTACCCGCGGCCAAGGCCGCCGAGAGCAGCGGCTACGGCGACTACTCCGCCTTCCACCGGGCCTTTAAGGAGAGCTTCGGCGTCAGCCCCGGAAAGCTGAAAAAGGATTAGCCTCTTTCATCCGCGGCGCCTCTTGACACCGCAATCCTTCCACGTTATAATAAGTATGAAAAAAGGCGTTGCCGGTAAACGGTTCAGCCTTTAGCAGGATTCAATTTTACAGCACCCGTCACTTGGCAGAGTGGCGGGTTCCGCGTTTTACTGTGACTGTGATCGTGCATCCGAAGATGTGAAATGTCAAAGTAATCGGCATAGCCTCACCTCCTCTGCGGAGATGTGCTGAATCCGCCTACCGTATGTATGGCAACGCCTGCCCTTGCGGGCAATTCTATTCTACAAAAACAGACAGCCTTTGTCAATCGGGTAGAACAAAGGGCGCACCTGCTTGCGCGGTCAGGGGCGATCCTCTGCTGGCTCTCCGGCGCGCACGTACAGCTCCTCCGCCTGCCACAGCGCCCGCTGCAGCAGCGCTCTCGCCTCCCGTGGGCGGCTTGCGTCGATCCGATCGATGGCCTCGGAGGCCGCGGCACAGAGAAGCGCATACATCTTCTGATAATCGGGCATGAAATCAAATCTCCTCGAAATGTTATAGATATATTGTATATCTATTTTAAACATCTTTATTCGATCTCACCTTAAAGTAAACACACAGTATATCCACTTTTCGGGTGAGATCATGGCAATAAAAAGTGTTTCCATTCGCATAGAGGAAGAAATGCTCCAGAAGCTTAATTATGTTGCTGATTATGAGGGGCGTTCTCTCAATAGCCATATTCTTGTCCTGATCCGCCATGATATACATAATTTTGAGGGAAAGAACGGGAAAATCGAAGGGGACATCGACCCTGATCTCAACGTCAAACCGACACGCAAGCATCCGATGGAATAAAATTGCCGGAGGGCGGGCCCCAAAACGCGGCCCGCCCTCAGACTGTAGACAAAGTACCCATCTGTCATTGCGAACCAGTGACCGCGTCACTGGTGTGGTGTACGCCCTGCGGGTGCAATCCGTATTCCCCGAAAGCCGCATATTTCCAGCACTTTACCGGAGAGCGGATTCCCACGCCAGTGTGAGCACTGGCTCGGAATGACGCTCTTTTT
>JAFTGE010000101.1 GCA_017458085.1 Oscillospiraceae bacterium | reverse complement strand
CATGCCCGAGATCGCCAACGACAACGAGATCGAGATGAGAGACGAGGACATCAAGATGGACGTGTTCCGCTCCTCCGGCGCCGGCGGCCAGAAGGTCAACAAGACCTCCTCCGCGGTGCGCCTGACCCATATCCCCACGGGCATCGTGGTGTCCAGCCAGGTCGAGCGCAGCCATTTCCAGAACCTAGAAAACTGCAAGAACATGCTGCGGGCGCGCCTGGCCGAGATCAAGGAGCGCGAGCACCTGGAAAAAATCAGCGACATCAAGGGCGTGCAGATGAAGATCGAATGGGGCAGCCAGATCCGCTCCTATGTCTTTATGCCCTATCAGCTGGTGAAGGACCACCGCACCGAGTACGAAAACGGCAACATCGACAACGTCATGAACGGCGACCTGGACGGCTTCATCAACGCCTTCCTCTCCATGCGAGCAGAAAGTTAACAGCCAAACGGCCGCCCCTCCGGGCGGCCGTTTTTATGCTTACCGGCTGCTGGGGCCGGGGTCCGCGTCGCCATAGATCAGATCGTCAATATCCATCAGAAAACCTCCTGTTTTTTTCAGCATAGGCCTATTGTATGCGGCGGTGAGGAGAAAGATGACAGTTGGAAATTTGAAAAAATCAAGAACAGTGAGAAATTCCCTTGAATCGCCGGGATGATTGCGGTATAATACCAAAAGTCTGTTCATAATCAGGACTGGATTATTATATGATACAAAGGATGAGATGACATACCATGAGCGCATCGACCGAAAAGAAACTGCGTCAGGCCGCCCGTGAGGCCGGTACTGACAAGAAGACCCTTGCCCAGGAGAAGGAAGCCAAGGAGCGGGCCAAAAGCAAGCGCCGCTGGACGCTGGGCACCATCGCGGTAGCGGTGCTGATCGTGACCGTGCTGGTCCTCAGTTCCCCGCTGGTCTATAACGCCACCGCCTACACCGTGGGCGACCACCGGTACAGCGTGGGCCAGACCAACTTCTACTACGCCAATCAGTACAACACCTTTGCCAGCCAGTACGGAAGCTATGCCAGCCTCTTCGGACTGGACACCTCCAACGGCGTCAAGGGCCTGGACAAGCAGGACTGCCCCTTCTATGACGGCAGCTGGAAGGACTACTTCCTCACCGCCGCGAAGAACGACATGCTCCAGACCACGGCCGTGGTGGACTACGCCAACGCAAACGGCATCGCCCTCGATGCCGACGAGATCGCGGATGTCGACGCGAACTTTGACGGCCTTGACGAGGTTGCTGTGGCCTACGGCTTTGCCAACGGTGACAAGATGCTTGCCGCCAACTACGGCACCGGCGTCAACCAGAAGGTGGTGCGTGAGGCATACCTGAACTCCGCGCTGGCCAGCAAGATGCTGACCCAGGTTTCCGACAGCTTCACCTATACCCCCGCCGAGCTGGAGGAGACCTATCAGTCCTACGAGGGCAGCCACGATTATTTCGATTACAGCTACGCCTACGTCGCCGCCGTGACCGTTGAGACTACCGACGAAAACGGCGAATCCAGCGCCGCCGCGACCGAGGAAACCCTCGCCGCCGCCAAAGCGACTGCCGAGGCGATCCAGGCCGCCTATGACAAGACCGAGGGCGAGGATTATGCCGCCCGTCTGACCGAGGCCGCGGCAGCCTCCGGCATCACCGCCAATGAGTCCGACTATGTTGTCGGCAGCAGCCTGGGCTTTGCCAAGGAGTGGCTGATGGACGCCGCGCGCAAGGCGGGCGACATCACCGTTGCCGAGGACAGCACCGGCAGCGGCTACTATGCTGTGGTGTTCCTGAACCGGGATGATAACCACTACAACACCGTTTCCGTGCGTCACATCCTCATCGAGGCCGAGGCGGGCGAGGACGGCACCTACAGCGAAGAAGCCAAGGCCGCGGCCCTGGCCCGCGCCGAGGAGATCCTTGACGAGTTCAACGCCGGCGATAAGAGCGAGGAGAGCTTTGCCACCCTTGCCAACCTCTACTCCGCCGATCCCGGCTCCAACACCAACGGCGGCCTGTACGAGGATATCGTCAAGGGCCAGATGGTGGAGGAGTTTGACGCCTTCTGCTTCGCGCCCCACAAGACGGGCGACACCGGCATCGTCTACGGCGAGAGCAGCAGCTACGCCGGCTACCATGTCATGTACTTCGTCGGCGAGGGCGGGCAGTATTCCGATCAGCTGGTCGAGTCCGAGCTGCGCAATGCGGATCTGAGCGCCTGGCTGGAGGAACTGACGGGCAGCTACACCACCCGCGACGGTTTCGGCATGCACTTCGTGGGCTGATAACCGCATAGAAAACCGAAACCGGAGCGTCCCTTGCGGACGCTCCGGTTTCGGCGTTTTGTATAGAACAGGATCACTTGATGCAGCGGAAGATTCCCTCCGCGTTGACGGTCGTCACCTGCGCTTCGGCATACAGGCCCCGCAGCCGCCGCTCCAGGCTCTCCTTCGTCTCAAAGGGCGCGGTGAAAAAGCCCTTGGGAACATACATCTTTCGCACAAAGAAGTCCGTTCTTGAAAACTCTCCCGCAATATAAAAGCAGCCGCAGAAGATCCCGCCCTTCTTCAGCACCCGGAAGGTCTCCCGAAAGGCGGCGTCCTTATCCGGAAAGGCGTGGAAGCCGTTGAGGGAAAGCACGATGTCAAAGCTCTCGTCGGCAAAGGGAAGCTCACCCACGTCGCCCTGCACAAAGGACACGTTGGAAAGTCCCATGGCCCCTGCGCGCGTCTGTGCGTTTTTCATCATATCCGCGGAATAGTCCAGGCAGGTGACCGAGGCGTCCGGCAGGCTCTGATACAGCGGCATGGTCAGTACGCCCGTGCCGACCGGAACCTCCAGGAGCTTGCCCGAAAAATCCGGCTGGATCGGCGAGAGCGCATCATTGATCCACTTTGCGGCCAGCGCCTCATCCAGTCCCCAGATGACACTGTCCATCAGCTTGCCGAGAAGCGTGGAACGGGTGATGATCCCATCGTACAGCGTGCCGATATTCCCAAGCGCTTTGTAGGATTCTCTGATTTCGTCATGTCGCGACATAGATAACTCTCCTTTGATTTGTATTCTTTGTATGGTGAGATTATACAGTTCATCGCCCCGGTCGGCAGAGAATTGCCAATCCAAAGTTAGCAAGCCCTAACCGCCGGGCAGAAACAAACGCGGCGTCCGCGATCCTTCCGATGCTGCAGAGATTCACCGCGTCGATCCGCTGACAGTATAGCACTGCGCGGTCAAAAAATCCATAACGATCTTGCCGGCTATGGCAAAAAAGCATCTTTTGTAAAACCCAGGATACCGCGCCCGGCGAGGGCCAGCCCATGGCTGTGCCCGTCCTACGCGGTCGGAAAACAAACCGGAGCGTCCCTTACGGACGCCCCGGTTTCGTGTGTGCAATTGTTCAATCAAACTCGCAGATGTAACCCATGGTGCCCGAGTAGAAGGCGGGGTAGTCACGGCAGGGATCGTCGCGGTTATCGTTGTAGGCCCAGCCGCGGTTATTCCACAGCATGATGTAATCCTCGGCAACCTGGTCGTTGGTGTCCACATAGGTGGGCTCGCCCTGGGCCCAGCGATAGATACCCTCGCCGGCCTCCCAGACGTATTCGCCGTTGATGCGGTGGCAGCCGATCCACACGCGGCTGATGCCGGCCTCCTCAGCTAAAGCGACAACCTCGTCAAACTCGTCGTCGTCGTCAATGACCACCAGGTGCCCGCCGAGATCGGCGCACTTGCGGGCCGCGCCGGTCCAGCTGATGTCCTCCTGGAAGACCTGGTAATGCTCCTGCGCCACGACCGCCTCCACCGGCTCCATGGTTACGCTGGGACCGGGCGTGGAGGTGTTAAAGTCCTCAAGCTTGATGGGGTAGCCGCTTTCGTCGGTCTCCGGCTCCGGGGTGGCCGCGGCGCCGACCGGCTCCAGCAGATTGTCGGGCCGGTTGCGGGCCTCTTCAAAATCCTTTAGCATGGCGTTCATGATGATCGCCACCATAACCAAAACCGCGCACAGCACCAGGATGACGGCCAGCGGTCTTCTTCTGCGCTTTTTCACCTCTTCAGCAATTTTCCTTTCTCTGTCTGTTTTCATCTTGTACTGCACCGCCGGGGAGGAGCGGGCCGCGTTTTGCGCGATGGTGACCGGCTGCAGCGCCGGGTCGTCCTCCTTTTCCAGCTTCGGAACGGCGGGGCTTGAGGTGGATTTGAGCTTCTTGACCAGCATGTCCGACTGTTCGGCGGTGAACAGCTCCTTTTGACCGGTCTTCTGGCTGGGGTTATAGACCTTGACGCCGTCCTCCGGCTCCTCGGTGGGGTAGTCGTCGGCGGTCTCGATGGCCTCGTCCTCACCCTTTTCGATGATGCCGACCATCATGCGCTCCACGTCGTCCAGGTCGTCGTCGTTCTTTTTGAAAATCGCCTCCGCGCTGGGAACGCCGCTGAGATAGAGATCCTTCACGCAGCTGTCCACCACGGCGCGCAGCTCCTCCAGCGTCTGATAGCGCTCGGAAGCCTTGAAGCGGATGGATTTTTCAATGATCGTACCGAGACGGCGTCCGGCGCTCTTCGGCGCGCTGGGATTGCCGCCGCCCATGCGACGCAGCTGCGGATCGCTGCACTCCCCCTCGAGAGGAAGCTTGCCGCCGCCCACCGCATAGTACATAAGCATGCCGACGGAATAGACGTCGGATGCGGCGCTGAGCTGGCCGTTCCAGTAAAGCTCCGGCGCGACAAAGTCCAGCTCCTGCCCCGCCCAGGGGGCCTTGCCCGCAGGACCGACAGCGACAGCGCCGTTTTCGTCCACGCTGATATTCTCGGGGTAGATGCCGCCGCGACGACCGCGGGAGCCAACCTCGCTCACCACCGTGCGGCACAGGTTGGACACAAAGGAGCATAGCTCCTGCTTATCCATCTGCGCCAGCTTGTTACCCAGAACCTTGTCCGGATTAAATGCCGGAGTTGCCATGCCAATCCCCCTTCAGGATTTCTCTCATTATACTCCAATTTAGCACAGCAAAAATATTATGTCAACGGAAATCCGACAGAATTCGACAAGGATTATTTTTCCATGCGCTCGGTCAGGGCATTGATCTCGGCCGTGAAGCGCTGCAGCTCCTTGTTGGGATGGCCCTCCATCTTACGGCAGGCGGCCAGAAGCCGCTCCGCGGCCTCGACCAGAGCGGCAAAGAGCCGCGCGGCCTTGGTGGAAGGCGCTTTGGCAGCCCTGACGGTGATGGGCTTCGGCTGGGCGATATAGTCAAATTCGCCGCGCATCAGATCAAAGCGGGTGCCGCTGTAGGGAGCAAAGGCGCGATAGCCCAAATCGTTATTGAGGCAGGCAGCAAAGCTCTCGGCGGCCTCGGGGTCGCCGTGGTTGACAAAGACAAGCTCCGGTTTTTTCTCAAAGCCGCCCAGCCAGCGGATCAGCCCCGCTTTATCGGCGTGGCCGCTGACGCCGGGCAGGGAATCAATGGTGGCGTTGACCTCGATCTCCTCGTTGAAAAGCTTGACCTTCTTCGCCCCGTCGATCAGCAGGCGGCCGAGGGTGCCCTCGGCCTGATAGCCGACGAAAAGCACGCGGCATTCCGGCCGCCACAGATTGTGCTTGAGGTGATGGCGGATGCGTCCGGCGTCACACATGCCGCTGGCAGAGAGGATGACCTTGGGGGTGCGGTCCTCGTTGATGGCCTGGGACTCCTCCTTGGACACCGCCAGAGTCAGACCGGGGAAGAAGATCGGGTTGACGCCGGCGCGGATCAGGGCCTGCATATCCTCGTCGAGAAACTGCGTGTCGCACTGGAGGAAGATCCCGGTGGCCTCGATCGCCAGGGGGCTGTCGATATAGACGGGGAAGTCCCCGTGCCCCGTGACGAGGCCGCGCTCCTTGATTTCCCGGATAAAGTACAGCATCTCCTGCGTGCGGCCCACGGCGAAGGAGGGGATGACGATGTTGCCGCCCTTGTCGAAGGTCTCCTGGATACGCGCGGCCAGGGAGGTAACGTAGTCAACGCGCTCGCGGCTGTGCAGCTGGTCGCCGTAGGTGGACTCGATGACGAGATACTGTGCCTCGCGCACAAACTGCGGATCGCGCAAAATGGGCTGGTCGGTGTTGCCCACGTCGCCGCTGAAGCAGATCTTGCGGGTTTGGTTCCCTTCCCGCAGCCAGACCTCAATGGCCGCCGAGCCCAGCAGATGGCCCACATCCGTCAGGCGGATGGAGACGCAGTCATTGACCTGCACGGCGCTGGAATAGGGGCAGGGGATCATATGGGACAAAATGCCGTCCACATCCTCCAGATCGTACAGGGGCTGAACCTCCTCCTCGCCGGCGCGCTGGGCCTTGCGGGTTTTCCACTCGGCCTCCTGCAATTGGATGTTGGCCGAGTCGCGCAGCATGATCGCGCACAGCTGCACCGTTGCGGCGCTGGCATAGACATAGCCGCGAAAGCCCTGCTTCCACAGCAGCGGCAGCAGGCCGGAGTGGTCGATGTGTGCATGGGTCAGCAGCACAAAGTCCAGCTCACCCGGCGCAACCGGCAGCGGCGCGTTCTCGTACAGATCGCGGCCCTGCTCCATGCCGTAGTCCACCAGACCCTTTTTGTCGCCGACTTCCACATAGGTACAGCTGCCCGTGACCTCATGGGCGGCGCCGATAAATGTGATCTTCACAGGCTCACCTCCGTTTCTTTGTTTTGACACCATTTTACACCTTTTGACCCCGACAGACAAGCGGCGGGGCAAAAAGAAACCGGCAAGGTCGGACGACTTTGCCGGTTTGGGCGCGTTTACAGGAATTTGTCGAGCTCCTGCTCGCAGGCAGGATATTTCTTCAGGCCGGAGATATCGACGATCTGGCCGCGTGCGACCACCATGTTCAGGTCGCGCAGCACGCTCAGATCCTCCAGGGGATTGCCCTTGCAGACAATGAAGTCGGCGCACTTGCCCGGGGCGATGGAGCCGATCTCTTTGTCCATACCGAGAATGCGGGCGTTGATGAGCGTGGCGGTGTGCAGGGCGAAGGCGTTGGATACGCCGCAGTACTTGTGGAAGTAGTTGAGCTCGCGCCACATGTCGTAGTGGGTGATGTAGGGGCAGCCGACGTCGGTGCCGAGTCCGACGGGGATGCCGGCCTCGAGGCAGGCCCTGGCGCAGTCGATGATGCCGTCAAAGACGATCTTGCCGTTAAACTGCTGTTCTTCGGTGGCGCCGATGACAGAGCGGTCAAAGAGCGCGAAGGGCAGGGCGGGGGAGATGGTGGCGACCTGGCAGGCGCCGCGGGATCTGAATAGCTCAATGATCTCGGGTGTGGGCCTGGCGCCGTGCTCAATGGTGTCCACGCCGTTTTCCAGCGCGACCTTCACGCCCTCGGTGCTCTCCACATGGGCGGCAACCTTCAGGCCGAGGCGGTGGGCCTCGTCGCAGGCGGCCCTGACAAAGTCGGCGGGCATCTTCATCTCGCCCGGCTCGCCCTTCTTGCGCGCGTCAAGGACGCCGCCGGTGATCATGAGCTTGATCAGATCCGGCTTCTCCGCGGCGATCCTGCGCACCAGCGCGGCGGCCTCCTCGGCCGAGTGCGCCTCATAAGCCAGGGAACCGGCCATGTGTCCGCCGGGGACCGAGATGGCCATGTTGCCGGCGGCAATGCGCGGGCCGACGACCTTCCCCGCGGCGATATCGTCGCGCAGACGGGAGTCAAAGTCCAGCAGACCGCCCACCGAGCGCAGCGTGGTCACGCCGCTCATGAGCGCGATCTTGACATAACCGGCGCACATCTGGTAGCCGATTTTGCGCGTGAGGCGGTTGGAGGTGATGAGCCGCACCACCTTCTTGACGTCGGTCTGCTTTTTCTTGGGCTTGCCGCTGCCGGGGATGTGGACATGCAGGTTGATCAGGCCCGGCAGGATATACGCGCCGCCCAGATCGATGACCTCGCAGCCCTTCGTATCGGCGCCCTGGGGACAGATGGCCGTGATGCGGTCGCCCTCGGTAAAGAGGACCATCCCCTCCTGGGGCTGCATGTCGGCCTCACCGTTCAGGATGACGCCGTTGATGTAAGCGGTCTTGTTGGTTTTCATGTGTCTGCCTCCTCAAAGAGTTTGCCATTGAGTTTATCAAAAATATGTTCTGCCTTTTCCCGGGTCACAAGGCCCTGGCCCACGGCTATTTCGGCCAGCTTGCCCATTTTCATCCGGCTGAAAAGCGCAACAGGGTATTTCTTGTAATCGGGGACATGCTTTTCCAGCAGTACCATAAAGCGCGGGTTGTCCAGGCATTCCTGCAGCGTCATATCGCGAACGTCCATTCTGCTTCTCTCTTTCTGGATGGGTAGTGCTGCCATTATGACACAGCGCCGAAAAAAAGAAAATAGGAGTCCCCCAGAAAGTCACAGTTTTTTTACAAATGCTATACAAAAACCAAATGGAGTATGCTATAATAACTTTACATAACTGCGAAATCGGAGGACGTCCCGCGCGCGGGGCTGGAATATCATGAATAAGAGACAGAGAACCGGATGGAGAATATGGCTTTCGCTGCTGCTGTGCATGGCGGTGTTTGCAAGCGCGGCGCTGCCCGCCTGGGCCGATGAGAGCGATGTGGCCGGCGTCGAGGGCGGTATCGAGATCACTGACGAGTACGCCGCCGAGGTCGCGAGCATGCGCGGCGGCAGCGGCTTCGTGGATAAGACGCAGCTTCAGATGATGGTGGAGAAATTCATCAAGGAGCGCGGCATCAATCCGAAGAATATCGGCATCGGCTTTTGCTACACCGCCACGGGGGATGAGTTCTTCTATAATGGGGACACCTGGTTCTACCCCGGCAGCGTTTACAAGGTGCCGCTGATGATGCTCATGGCCGAGAAGGTCAGCTCCGGCCAGCTCGAGCCGGACAGCGAGATCATGGGCATGAAGCTCTCGCAGATCGAGGAGTATATCCTCACCTACTCCAACAACGACTGGGCGCACAATATCCGCAAGTATCTCCACGAGGGCGCGGGCGACGCGGTCTGGCGCGAATCGGCCAAGGCCTACGCGAATATGCCGGACGGCCTGTTTGACCCGGATTATCTGGATTACGGTTACCAGTCCCCGCAGTATATCACGCGCACGCTGGAGACGCTCTATTACGGCGGGGAGGAGCGCTTCCCCAATATCATTCCCTGCCTGCTCAAGGCCAATCCCGTCAACTATTTCCGTCTGTCCGATCAGATGCAGCAGTACGACATTGCCCAGAAATATGGCAGCTTTGTGGATAACTCCAACCGCAACTGGAACTGCACCGTGGGCATTATTTACACCGAAAACCCCATCATCCTGTCGGTGCTGACCGTGGATGTGGACAAGTGGGAAAAGAACGTTTCCGACCTTGCCGTCATGTTCACCGAGTACGCGGAGGGGCTTGACGGAAAGCTGGCCGATTACCGGGCCGCCGAGGCCGCCCGTGAGGCAGAGGAAGCGGCCGCGGCCCAGGCTGCCGAGGAGGCGCGCCTGGCCCAGGAGGCGGAGAAGGCCGCCCAGCAGACTGCACCTGACCAGCAGAGCGCCGTCGCCGTCAAGGAGCGGAAGATGAACACCGCAACCGTTGCCATCATTGTCGCCGTGGCCGCGGCGGTGGTTGTGGCAGCGCTGGCGATCATCACCGCGCGGGAGAAGAAGCGCCGCCGGTATGAGGAGTTTCGCCGCCGCTTCGAGGAGGAGCTGCGCTTCGAGGAGGAGCAGATCGCCGAGGCCCGGCAGCGCAACGCCGACCGCAGAGACAGATAAGGAATGGATACCGACGCATGAAAAGAATTGTTTGCCTCGTCCTGGCTCTGTGCCTGTGCCTGACCCTGCTGTGCGGCTGCGGCAGCCGCTTCCGCTACGGCGTCAACGATGTGCAGGTGCTGGTGGAGCAGGACTATTCCCTGGCCTTCCGCAATAACGACCCGCTGTACTTTTACGTCACTGCGGCGCTGAGCGTGCTGGCCGCCGAGGGGCGGGTCGACGCGCTGGCTACCAAGTGGCTGGGCAGCGCCTGCCTCAACTACGCCAAGCAATCCGACGCGCTGGAGCGGCTGCAGCCGCCGGAGCCGCAGGATCTGATCATCGGCCTGGATATTAACTCCTTCCCCCTGGCCTATGTCTCCAACGGGGAGTACTGGGGTCTGGATGTGGAGCTGGCCATGGCCGTGTGCGATAAGCTGGGCTGGACGCTCAAAATGCAGCCGATCGAAAAAGAGAACGTGTACATCGAGCTCTCCTCCGGCAACATCGATGTGGCCTGGGGCGGCATCGCCCTCGATCCCAAGGAGGCCGACTCCGGCATCTACACGGTCTACGGCCCCTACGTACACAACGACATCGTCGTCGCCACGCGCAACGGCTCCGCCGTATGGAACAAGCTGCGGCTGAGCGGGCGCAAGATGTGCATGCCCTCCACACCGGAGGCGATGGCCGCGCTGGAAACCGACCCAAAGCTGCGCAAGCGCCTGGGTCAGATCACGCGGCTCGCCGGCGGCACCACGGAGTGCTTCGAGTATCTCTACGCCGGCAAGTGCGACGTGGTGCTGACCGACTCCACCGCGCTGGATTACTTCAACTGCCATTAACAGACTGAATAGAGAAACGGATTGCCACGCCGGTGCGCCCACTGGCTCGCAATGACAGCGGGGGGAGACAGTCCCGTTTCCCGTCATTGCGGACCAGTGACCGATGCCACTGGTGTGGCAATTCGTTTCTATCCACTGCTTTTCCTTGTCTTGACCGGATGGGGTTTCCATGATAAAATACACTGATTATTTATATCTACGGACTACGGAGAAAACTATGTGGATTGCAGATGAATGGCAGGACTTTGAAGTCATCGACTGCTCAAAAGGGGAAAAGCTCGAGCGCTGGGGCAGCTATTACCTGGTGCGGCCGGACCCCCAGGCCATCTGGGACACCCCGCGCCGCAACGCGCACTGGAACGACCGCAATGCCCGCTACCGCCGCAGCGAGACCGGGGGCGGCAGCTGGGACAAGGGCGACCTGCCGGAGGCCTGGCGCGTCCGTTACGGGGAGCTGACCTTCAATGTCAAGCCCATGAACTTCAAGCACACGGGCCTGTTCCCGGAGCAGGCCGCCAACTGGGACTGGGCCATGCGGAAGATTCGCACGGCGGGGCGGCCGATCAGCGTTTTGAATCTCTTTGGCTATACGGGCGCGGCAACCTGCGCCTGTCTCAAGGCGGGCGCCAGTGTCTGCCATGTCGACGCGGCCAAGGGGATGGTCGCCTGGGGCAAGGAAAACGCCGCCGCCTCCGGTGTCGCCGGGGAGAACGTGCGCTGGATCGTGGACGACTGCGGGAAGTTCGTCGAGCGGGAAATCCGCCGCGGTCACCGCTACGACGCCATCATCATGGACCCGCCCTCCTATGGCCGCGGGCCCGGAGGCGAAGTCTGGAAGCTGGAGCAAAATCTCTGGCCCTTTGTGTCCCTGTGCGCGGGGGTGCTGTCGGACGAGCCGCTCTTTGTGCTCATCAACTCCTACACCACGGGCCTGTCCGCCTCGGTCCTCAGCTATGTGACCGAGAGCATCTTCACCAAAAAGTTCGGCGGCCGTTCCGAAAGTCAGGAGCTGGGCCTGCCGGTCACCGAAAGCGGGCTGTATCTCCCCTGCGGGGCCTCTTGTCGCTGGGAAAAAGAGTGAAGAGTGGAGAGTGGAGTGTGGAAATGTTGTGTCCGCAGAGCGGACGATTTCAATTGCGCCGCAGGCGCTCCACAACTCCAAACTCCACCCTCCAAACTCCAAATTCATAAAACGAGGAACGAACTTGGAACCTGTCATCGTATTTGAAAACGTACACTACACCTATCCCGGGGATGAGCTGGAAAGCCTCTGCGGGGTGGATCTGCAAATAGAAAAGAGCAGCTTTGTGGCGGTGCTGGGGCATAACGGCTCCGGCAAGTCGACGCTTGCCAAGCATATGAACGCCATCCTCGTCCCCGACGAGGGACGGGTGACCGTCTGCGGGGTAGACACCGCCGACGAGGAACGCATATTGGATGTGCGCCGCCGGGTCGGTATGGTGTTTCAGAACCCCGACAACCAGATCGTGGCCAACGTGGTGGAGGACGACGTGGCCTTCGCGCCGGAAAACCTCGGCGTGGAGCCGGCCCAGATCCGCCGCCGGGTGGACGAGGCCCTGAAAACTGTGGGCATGTATGAGCTGCGTATGCACGCGCCGCACCTGCTCTCAGGCGGGCAGAAGCAGCGCGTGGCCATCGCGGGGGTCATCGCCATGGAGCCGGAGATCATCGTCCTCGACGAGCCCACGGCCATGCTCGATCCCCAGGGTCGGGCGGAGGTCGTCTCAACCGTGACGCGCCTGTGCCGCGAAAAGGGGATGACGGTGGTACTGATCACCCACCACATGGACGAGTGTATCGGGGCCGACCGGCTCATCATCATGTCCAACGGTCATGTCGCCGCGGACGGCAGCCCGGAGGCCGTCTTTGCCGACCTTTCGCTCATGGAGCGCGAGGGCCTGACCGTGCCGGAGACGGCGCGGCTGCTGCACGATCTGCGCGCAGCGGGGATGGAGCTGCCGGACGAACGGCTGGACATCGACGGCTGCGCCGACGAGATCGCGGCACAATTTCTTGCATCGGAGAGCTAACCCATGTCAGAGATAAAAACCGGGGGGCTGCGCCACGTCTATTCCCTGGGCACCCCCTTTGAAAAGGTCGCGCTGGACGGCATCGGCCTTTCGATCCCGCAGGGACAGCTTGCGGCGATCATCGGCCACACCGGTTCCGGCAAGTCCACCTTCATCCAGCATTTAAACGCGCTGCTCTCTCCCACAGAGGGGCAGGTGCTGCTGGGCGGGGAGGACATCAACCGCGACAAATACGCCCGCCGCGACGTCAAGCAGCGCGTGGGCCTGGTGTTCCAGTACCCGGAATACCAGCTGTTTGAGGAAACCGTATATAAGGACATCGCCTTCGGCCCGACCAACATGAAGCTGGACGCCGAGGAGATCGACCGGCGTGTGCGGAAGGCCGCACGCTTCGTCGGCGTGGAGGAGGAGCTGCTGGAGCGCTCCCCGCTGGAGCTGTCCGGCGGTCAGAAGCGCCGGATCGCCATCGCCGGCGTCATCGCCATGGAGCCGGAGGTGCTGATCCTGGACGAGCCGACGGCGGGCCTCGACCCTGCCGGGTGCGAGCAGATCCTGTCCAACATCCTGGACTACCGCGAAAAGAGCGGCGCCACCGTGATTCTGGTCAGCCACAGCATGGACGATGTGGCCCGCATTGCCGAGCGCATCATTGTCTTCGATCAGGGCAGGCTTGCCATGGACGGCAGCCCGGCGGAGATCTTTTCCCGGCCGGAGGAGCTGGTTGCTATGGGTCTGAACGTGCCCAAGGCGACGGAGCTTGCCATGGCGCTGCGCCGCCGGGGGCTGAGACTGCCGGAGAGCATCTTCAGCCATGAGCAGCTGCTGCGCGCGCTGCTGGCACTGAAGGAGGGGCGCGCATGCTGAAAAACGTGACCCTCGGCCAGTACTTCCCCGGCGACACGGTGGTGCACCGGCTCGATCCGCGCACCAAGCTGATCCTCGTCATCGTCTATATCATCGCTCTGTTCCAGGCTGCGGGCTGGATCGGCTACGCCGCGGTGACGGTTGTGACGCTGCTGTGCATGGCGCTGTCGCAGATCAAGCCCTCCACCATGTTCAAGGGCGTCAAGCCCATGCTGTTCATCATCGCGCTCACCGCGCTTCTGAACATCTTTTACACCACCGGCACGCCTGTGCGCCCCGGCTGGATCGTCACCTGGGAGGGCATCGCGCGGGCCTTCCAGATGATGCTGCGCATCGTGCTGCTGATTACCGGCACCTTCCTGCTGACCTATACCACCAGTCCCATCGCCCTGACCGACGGGCTGGAAAGACTGCTGAATCCCCTGAAAAAGCTGCACGTGCCGGTGCATGAGATGACCATGATGATGAGCATGGCCCTGCGCTTTATCCCCACGCTCATCGCCGAGACGGACAAGATCATGTCCGCCCAGAAGGCCCGCGGCGCGGACTTTGAAACCGGCAGCCTTATCAGCCGCGCCAAGGCGCTGCTGCCGATCCTGGTGCCGCTGTTCGTGTCGGCCTTCAAGCGGGCCGACGAGCTGGCGGTGGCGATGGAGAGCCGCTGCTACCACGGCGGCGAGGGCCGCACCCGTATGAAGCAGATGCACATGGCGGCGCGGGACTATGCCGCGCTGGTGCTGGGCGCGCTGTTTCTCGCCGGCATGATCGTACTCAAGAGGCTTGGATTATGAAAAACATCGCCCTCTGCCTGCGCTATGACGGCAGCCGCTACCACGGCTGGCAGGTGCAGAAAAACGACGTCACCGTCGCCGAGACCTTAGAGCAGGCCATCTTCCGCGCCTGCGGGGAGACGGTGCGCGTGGTCGGCTGCGGCCGTACCGACGCCGGGGTCCACGCGCTGCGCTACTGCGCGAATTTTCACAGCGAAACCCGCATACCCATGGAGAGACTGCCTCTTGCGCTCAACGGCCGGCTCCCGGCGGATATCGCCGTGCTGGAGGCTGTCGAGGCCGAGGAAAATTTCAACGCCATCGGTTCATGCATAAAAAAAGAATATGTATATAAAATACACAACAGCGCCATTCGCGATCCGTTTTTAGAAAAGCGCGTCTGCTTCTACCCCCAGCATCTGGACATGGAGCGCATGCGCCGCGCCGCGCGGGCCTTTGAGGGCACGCACGATTTTAAAGCGGTGCGCTCTGTCGGCACGGAGACGAAGACCACCGTGCGCACGGTGCACTGGTGCCGCGCGGAGAAGGACGGCGATCTGATTACCGTGTCGGTCTGCGCCGACGGCTTCCTTTACAATATGTGCCGCGCCATGGTCGGCACGATGATCTATGCCTCTTACGGCAAGCTTTCGCCAGAGGAGATCCCCGCCCTGCTGGAAAAAGGCGACCGCCGCCTGACCGGGCCGACCATGCCGCCCCAGGGCCTGTATCTCAACCGGGTGTGGTACGACGGCGCCGTGGGGGACATGATGCAGCGGCACTGAAAAGCACAAAGCGCTATATTTGTTCACAAACTTGTGGTACAATCCACGCAAGTAAGAAAAGGATGAGGTACATATGAGAGCTGTCATTGATATCCTTTTAATTATCATTATCGCCCTGTGTACGTGGAACGGGTACAAGAGGGGCCTGGTCGGGGGCGTCGCGGGCATTCTCGCGATCATCATCTCCCTGCTGGGCGCGAGTATCCTGTCCTCGGCCTATGCGCATGAGGTCGTTCCCGCGCTCGAGCCCTTTGTCGACGGCTATGTCGACTCCCACAAAAACCGGGACGTGATCCTGGAACGACTGGGCTACGGCAGCACAAACTATTCCCTTGAGGACATTTTGGAGCAGGACAGCTCCCTGCGCTATGATTACGCCTACGAGTGCCTGACGGATCTGGGCCTCTACGACAAGCGGGCCGAGGAGCTGGCCTCCGATGCGGTGGCCGTGGCCCAGGCGCAGGACCTGTCCATGACGGACGCGATCGTTTCGGTCCTGTGCACGACGATCACGCAGGTGATGACCATGGTGGTGGCCTTCCTGCTGATTTTGATTTTCCTGGTGGCGCTGGCCAATGTCGGCAATCTATCCTTCCGTCTGCCCAACCTGGAAAATGTCGACGAGATCGGCGGTGCTGTGCTGGGCTTCGGCAAGGGCTTTTTGTATTGTGTGCTGCTGTGCTGGCTGTTGAGCTTCCTCGGCCTTATCATCGGCAAGGACACCATGGCCCACACCACTCTCGGCCGCTTTTTCCTGATTTTTGACTCTTTAACCGGCAATCTGATTTAATTTTTTCGGAGGCAAATGCATGCAGCCCACTCGTTGCTCCCGCTGCGGCAAGAACATCGCCGTGGTGTTTATTACCAAGATAGAAAACGGCCAGACCAAGAATGAGGGTCTGTGCCTCAAATGTGCCCGCGAGCTGCACATCAAGCCCGTGGACGACGTGATCAATAAAATGGGCCTGTCCGACGACGATCTGGACGGACTGAGCGGGGATATGATGAGCGCTTTGAACGGCGTGGAGGATCTGATCCCTGTGGATGACAGCGACACCGACGGCGAGGATGACGGCAAGACCGCCACCTTCCCGTTCTTGAGCCGACTCTTCGGCGGGTCGAACGCTTCCGGCGGCAATACCGACGGCCCGGCCTCTGCGCCGCCCCCGCGCGGTGAAAGCGCACCCCAGCCCAAGGGCGGCAAGCGCAAATTTCTGGATAACTACTGCATCGACCTGACCGAGCGGGCACGCCAGGGCAAGCTCGACGCCATGATCGGCCGCGAGGAGGAGCTGGAGCGCGTTATCCAGATCCTCAACCGCCGCCAGAAGAATAACCCCTGCCTCATCGGTGAGCCCGGCGTGGGCAAGACCGCCATCGCCGAGGGTCTGGCCCAGCGCATCGCCATGGGCAACGTCCCGGCCAAGCTCCGGGATAAGGAGGTCTTTCTGCTGGACCTGACGGCGCTGGTGGCGGGGACGCAGTTTCGCGGCCAGTTTGAAAGCCGGATGAAGGGTCTCATTGAGGAGATTCGCAAACACGGTAACATCATCCTCGTCATCGACGAGGTGCACAACATCGTCGGCGCCGGCGACGCCGAGGGCAGCATGAACGCCGCCAACATCTTAAAGCCCGCGCTGAGCCGGGGCGAGATCCAGGTCATCGGCGCCACCACCTTCACCGAATACCGCAAGCATATTGAAAAGGACTCCGCGCTGGAGCGCCGCTTCCAGCCCGTCACCGTCAACGAGCCCTCCATCGAAGACAGCGTCAAGATCATCCGCGGCATCGCCAAGTACTATGAGGACTACCACGGCGTCACCATCCCTGATGAAATGTGCCGCCAGGCGGTGATTTTGAGCGAGCGCTACATCACCGACCGCTTTTTGCCGGATAAGGCCATCGACCTCATCGACGAGGCATGCTCCGACGTCAATCTCAAGCACCCCGACATCAACGACCGCCGCCTTTTTGAGCGGGATCTGGAAAACGTCCGCTTTGAGCGCGACGCCCTCATGAACGCCGACGCGCAGAATACGGCGCTGACCGACGAGCAGCTGGACCGCCGCTATGCCCGCATCGCCGAGCTGAGGAGCAAGGAGATGCAGCTGGAGGAGAAGCTTCAGGAGCTGGAGGCGAAGCCCCGGCCGGAGCTGACGGTGGATAACCTGGCGCGGATCATCGAGCTGTGGACCAAGATCCCCGCCTCCAGCATCCGGGAGGATGAGCTGGAGCGCCTGGCGAAGCTGGACGAACGGCTCAAGGAGCACATCGTGGGCCAGGATGAGGCCGTGGACGCCGTCTGCGCCGCCATCCGCCGCAGCCGCGTGGGCCTCAAGGTCAAGCGCAAGCCTGTCAGCTTCATCTTCGTCGGCGGCACCGGCGTGGGCAAGACCGAGCTTGTCAAGTGCCTGGCCGCGGATATGTTCGACTCGCCCGAGAGCCTGATCCGTCTGGATATGTCGGAGTTTATGGAGAAGTTCTCTGTCTCGCGCATCATCGGCTCGCCTCCGGGCTACGTGGGCTACGACGAGGCTGGACAGCTGACCGAGAAGATCCGGCGCAAGCCCTACAGCGTCGTGCTCTTTGACGAGATCGAGAAGGCCCATCCCGATGTGATGAACATCCTGCTGCAGATCCTCGACGACGGGCGCATCACCGACGCGCAGGGCCGCACCGTCAATTTCGAGAATACGATCATCGTCATGACCACCAACGCCGGTTCCGGCAACAAATCCGGCAGCGTCGGCTTCGGCGGCTCGCTGAGCGACATGACCAAGGAGCGCAGTCTGAAGGCCCTGAACGAATTTCTGCGCCCGGAGTTTATCAACCGTGTCGACGAGGTCATCTGCTTTAACCAGCTGACGGAAGAAAACTTCCGCGCCATCGCGGCGCTGATGCTGGGTGAGGTGCGGGATGTGCTGAAGGAAAAGGACGTCGCCCTCGTCTGGGACGAGAGCCTCATCGACTATCTGGTGAAGGAGGCCTACTCCGTCACCTATGGTGCGCGCAATCTGCGCCGCACCATCCAGAAGCAGATCGAGGATGAGCTGGCCCGGCGCATCGTGGAAAACCGCGGCGCCGTCGTGCACAGCATCCGCCTGGCCGCCGCAGACGGCAAGGTTGAAATTGTGATGGAGTAAACCGGCATAGACAATTGAAAAAGAGCGGATTGCCACACCAGTGACATCGGTCACTGGTTCGCAAGGACGGGGGAGACCGACCCTTTTGCACGTCATTGCGAGCCAGCGCCGCAGCGTTGGCGCGGCAATCCGTTCCCTTTATCATGAAAAGGGGGACATTCCCATGACCACACGCATTGAGATCATTCAGGGCGACATCACCAAACAGACGGTGGACGCCATTGTCAACGCGGCCAACACCTCGCTGCTGGGCGGGGGCGGTGTGGACGGCGCCATCCACCGGGCCGCTGGCCCGGAGCTTCTGGCTGAGTGCCGCACCTTGAACGGCTGCCGCACGGGTGAGGCGAAGATCACCGGCGGCTACCGCCTGCCGGCAAAGCACGTCATCCACACGCCGGGTCCCGTCTGGCACGGCGGAAGGAATAACGAGGAGGCGCTGCTGGCCTCCTGCTACCGCAATTGCCTGACGCTGGCCGCCGAAAACGGCTGCAAGACCGTGGACTTTCCCTCCATCTCCACCGGGGTCTATCACTTCCCGCTGGACAAGGCCGCGGCCATCGCCATCGGCACCATCGCGGACTTTCTCGAAACCCACCCGGAGCTTGAGCGGGTGCGCATGGTCTGCTTTGATGCGCGCACCAAGGCGTTCTATGACGCGGCGCTGGCCGCGCGGGAGGCGCGGGCATGAGGCGTTCGCTCCGGCTGCAATATAACTCCCCAGTGGTGCTGAGCTTCGCGCTGCTGAGCCTGGTGGTGCTGTGGCTGCACGGATTGACCGGCGGCAGGAGCACCACGGCGCTGTTTAGCGTCTACCGCTCCTCCTTCCGGGATCTGGGCACCTACCCCCGCTTTGTCACCCATGTGCTGGGGCACACCGGCTACGCCCATTATATCGGCAATATGATGATGATTCTGGTGGTGGGGCCGCCGCTGGAGGAGAAGTACGGCAGCCGTCCGCTCTTCTGGGCGATCTTCCTGACGGCGCTGGTCTCCGGCATGGTGCACTGGCTGTTCTTCCCGGGCACAGCGCTGCTGGGCGCGTCGGGCATCGTGTTCATGATGATCGTCATGTCCTCCCTTGCCGGCATGCGCGACGGCTGCATCCCCATCACGCTGATCCTGGTGCTGATCCTCTACATAGGCGGCGAGATCGTCGACGGCGTGACCCTGGGCGACAATGTCTCCCAGCTGACGCATATCATCGGCGGGCTCTGCGGCGCGTTCCTGGGCCTGAGCATGCGGCGCTAGCCCGTCACCCTATACTTGCCCAACATGTCGATCGGAAAGGAGGAGACTGCCATGGGACTGAAACGCTTCGTCGGCGACCGGGCCTTTTACCGCAAGCTGCTTGCCATTGTGATGCCCATTCTGGTGCAGAATGTCATCACCAACTTCGTCAGCCTCCTGGATAACATCATGGTCGGGCAGGTCGGCACCGAGCCGATGTCCGGCGTGGCCATCGTCAACCAGCTGATCTTTGTCTTTAACCTCTGCGTGTTCGGGGGGCTTGCCGGGGCGGGCATCATGACCGCCCAGTACTACGGCCACGGCGATCACCGCGGCGTTGCCGACAGCTTCCGGGCCAAGCTCTACATCGCGGCGATTTCGGCAGGGCTGTTCCTCGGCGTGTTCCACTTTGGCGGGGAGCTTTTGATCCGCCAGTTCATCCATGAGGGCGGCGAGGCCCTGGATCTCGCGGCCACACTCCGCCATGCCAAGGCGTACCTGCGCATTATGCTCATCCAGATCCCGCCCTTTGCCCTGCAAATGGTCTATGCCAGTACCCTGCGCGAGACGGGGGAGACCATGCTGCCCATGAAGGCGGGCATTACCGCGGTTCTGGTGAACCTGGTGCTCAACTATATCCTGATCTTCGGCAAGCTCGGCGCTCCGGTTCTGGGCGTGGAGGGCGCCGCCATCGCCACGGTCATCGCCCGTTTTGTCGAGTGCGCCATCATCGTGACCTGGACCCACCGGCACCGGGAGAAAAACCTCTTTCTGGAGACGGCCTATACCCGCTGGGGCATCCCCGCGCAGCTGCTGAAGAAGATCGTGGTGATGGGCCTGCCGCTGCTGGTAAACGAGCTGCTGTGGTCCAGCGGCCAGACCTTCCTCAACCAGTGTTATTCCCTGCGCGGGCTGGAGGTCGTGTCGGCGGTGAACATCTCCTCCACGGTCTCCAATCTCTTCTTCTGCGCCTTCATCTCCATGGGCAACGCCACCTCCATCATTGTCGGCCAGCTGCTGGGAGCCGGGGAGCTGGAACGCGCTGTGGATGAGGATACCAAGCTGATCGCCTTCTCGGTGGCGCTGTGCGCCGCCGCGGGCGTGGTGCTGGCGCTGATTTCGCCGCTGGTGCCGCGCATCTATAATACCACTGACACCGTCCGCCGCCTTGCTTCACAGCTGCTGCTGGTAGTGGCGGTCAGCATGCCGCTGCACGCCTTTTGCAACGCCTGCTACTTTACCATCCGCTCCGGCGGCAAGGTCATGGTCACGCTCATCTTTGACAGCTTCTTTCTCTGGCTGCTGGTGCTGCCGCTGGCCTTTGTGCTCTCGCGCCTGACGGCCATGCCCATTCTCCCCATGTACATCGTCCTGACCCTGGCCGATCAGTCCAAGTGTGTCCTCGGCTATTATCTGGTCAAAAAGCGCAGCTGGGTGCGCAATCTGGTTGCCAATGAATAAATATAAACGCCACCGCTTTCGCGATGGCGTTTTCTTTTTTTAATTATAGTCCTACCAGGCTCCCGGCCAGCCGGGTAAAGAGCCCCGTAAAGCCGATGCGCTTGACCTCCTCGGCCGCGACGAGGGGGACCTCCGCCACCGTCTGACCGCCCACCGTGACGCGCAGCGTGCCCAGTCGGTCGCCCTTGTGAACCGGCGCGGGGACGGTCTGCGGCAGGGTAATATCGTAGGCCGGCTCCCCGCCCTTGGACCACAGGGCGCTGCCCGGCCCGTCGGCTTCGACGGCGACGCCGTCCTGCCGCCCCAGCTCCACGGCCACCGTGGGCAGCTCTCCGCCGTCGGTCAGGGGGACAAGGCGGTAGTTGGCAAAGGCGTAGTTGAGCATGGTTTCCGCATCCCGGTTGCGCGCGTCGGCGCTGTCGGCGTGCATGACCACGGCGATGTACTCCGTGCCGTCGCGCTCGGCCGTGGCCGACAGGCAGAACAAGGCCGTGGAGGTATAGCCGGTTTTCAGCCCTGTGCAGCCGGGATACCAGTAGACCAGCTTGTTGGTGTTGGCCAGCTCAAAGCTGCCGTCGCGGATCGAGTCCATCCAGATGGTGGTATACTCCTTGATCGCCTCGTGACGGATCAGCTCCCGCGACATGACGGCCACATCGTAGGCGGTAGTAAAATGCTGCCCGTCGTCAAACAAGCCGCTGCAGTTGGAAAAATGGGTGTGCTCAAGCCCCAGTTCCTTGGCGCGCTCGTTCATGCGCTGGACAAAGACCTCCTCGCTGCCGCATAAGTGCTCGGCCATGGCTACGGCGCAGTCGTTGGCCGAGACCACCGCGATGCACTTGAGCATGTCGTGCACGCTCATCTGCTCGCCCACCTCCAGATACACGCAGCTGCCGCCGAAGGAGGCCGCCCGTGCGCTGGCGGTGACCGTGTCGTCGGGACTGATACGCCCGTCCTCAATGGCCTCGATGATCAGGAGCATGGTCATGAT
>JAFTGE010000042.1 GCA_017458085.1 Oscillospiraceae bacterium | reverse complement strand
GCAGGAAAGCGGAATTTTTGTCTTTGCAACGCAACACCCTTGTTTTGTCACGTTGACTGAAAAATATATGACACCGCACAGTTACTATGATATAGCGATTGAAGGGCAACCGAAAGAGCAGATTTATTATCATCGTTCCATTGCGTCTTTCTTGATTGCCTCCAGCACACGATCCATGATCAAATCATATGTTCTTGGGATGATTATCTCTATCTTCTCAAAAGGCAAATCTTCTCTGGTGCTGAACAATCCCGTTTTACGCCTCCCATTCAGGCATGAACAGGACCTTACCGGAACCGGCAGCAATCTGTTCAAAGGCTTTGTTGCCCGCAGAGAGGGGGAAGCGATGGGTGATGACCTTGGTCAGATCCACCTTACCGCTGGCGACCAGCTCGGTCAGCGCGTCCCAGCTGTCCCAAATACGGCGGCCGAAGATGCCCTTGATGGTCGCGCCGGAGTGGTGCATGGTCTTCATGATATCGAAGCTGACGCGCTCACCTGGATGGGCCAGAAGCATGATTTTGCCCTCCTTGCGAAGGTAGTCCGCCATCGTGTCATAGATGGAAGCCGCGCCGGAGATCTCCAGGATCACATCCACGCCGCCGCGCTCACCGCAAACCTGCTTCACAACCTCACCGATGTCCTGCTTCATGGAGTTGACGGCGATCGCGCCGAGCTGACGGGCCTGCTCGGTGCGCAGGTCGTCAATATCGATGGCGATGACGTTCTTGACTCCGTAAGCCAGCGCAAGCTGGATCGCCATCTGACCGATGGGGCCGCAGCCGTAAATCATTACGGATCGTCCGGCTTGACGTCAGCTTCGCGCAGTGCGAACATTGCCACACCCGCGGGCTCGAACAGGGCGCCCTGCTCAAAGCTGACCGAAGTCCCCGCGGGCATGATGGTCATCCCCCTGCTGTTGGGCAGCATCATCGCAACGCTCTTTCCCCAAGCACTGCAGATCGGTGGCCTGACCACAGCCATCTTCTCCTCCGCCGGTACGAACACCCTGCTCGGCGCCCTGCTCTTCTGCATGGGCACTACGCTGCAGGTCAAGGACATGCCGAAAGTCCTCAAGCGCGGCGGCGTGCTGCTGCTGTCGAAGTTCCTCATCGGTGCGGCGCTCGGCATCGTCGTGGGCAAGCTCTTCGGCACGAACGGTTTCCTCGGTCTTTCCGCCCTCGCCATCGTATCCGCCGTGACCAACTCCAACGGCTCCATCTATCTAACCCTGGTCAACAACTACGGCGACGAAGCCGACGCCGGCTGCTTCCCGCTGTTGGCCCTGAACGACGGCCCCTTCTTCACGCTGCTCGCCCTTGGCGCCTCCGGCCTTGCCAACATCCCTGTGATGACCCTCGTGGCCGCGATCATCCCGGTCGCGCTCGGCATGCTGGTGGGCAATCTGGATAAGGGTATGCGCGATCTCTTCGCTCCCATGGGCAACGGCATCATCCCGCTGATCGGTTTTGCGCTCGGCACCGGCATCAACCTGGTGAACGTAGTGAAGGGCGGGCTCTCAGGCGTGCTCCTTGGTCTGATCACGGTCTTTGTGGGCGGCGCGTTCATCGTGCTGTGCGACAGGCTGATCTCCCGGCGCCCCGGCTATGCCGGCTGGGCCGTGGCTACCACCGCGGGCAACGCGGTCGCGGTTCCCGCAGCAGTCGCGCTCTCCGATCCTTCTCTCGCAGACGTTGCAAGCGTTGCGACGGTGCAGGTAGCGGCTTCCGTCGTCATCACCAGCTTGCTCGTTCCCTTCATCACCAGCTGGTGGGCCAAAAAGAAGGGATGCCCCAAATTTCCTCTGGAGGGCCAGACCTTCCACGGCTAACAGAAGGCGGAGGCGTCCCCCGCCTCCGTCCTGAAAGGATCTGATACCACCAGCCGTGCTGGTGAAAATCCTGCAATCCTTCTCCCAAAACTGAAAGGAGTATATGAACTAATGGAAAAGAAAGACTACAGTCCTCTTTTTACCCCATTCCGTATCGGCAGCATGGAAGTTAAGAATCGCATTGTGCTCTCCCCCATGGGACAAAAAGCCGCGACACCTTATGGCGCAAAAACAGAATGTGAAGCTGCTTACTTTGAGGAACGTGCGAGGGGCGGCGTTGGTATGATCATCACCGGCTGCGTACCGCTGACCGAAAAAACAGCGCCGGGCGGCTGTGAAGGAACCCTGGAGTCGGCTACTCTGCTCCCGTCCTACACGGATCTGGTAGAACGTGTTCACAGATGGGGTGCAAAGATTTGTCTCCAGCTGACACCGGGCCTGGGCCGCAACGGATATCCCGATGAAGAATGCACTGAACCGCTCGTTTCTTCCTGTGTGCAGCCTACCTTTTTCCGTCCGGATATTATGACGCGCGAGATGAGCCGTGAGGAAATCAAAGCACTGCTCAAGCAGGTTCAGTTTGCTGCGGGCATTGCCGTCGATGCGGGTTTCGATGCAATCGAAGTACATGCTCACGCCGGTTATCTGATCGACCAGTTCATGTCTTCTGTGTTTAATCATCGCACAGATGAGTACGGCGGAAATGCTGAAAACCGCACTCGCTTTGCGCGGGAAATCGTTGAAGCCATCCGGGAAGTCGTCGGTCCGAATATGCCAATTCTGTTCCGCATCGCTCTTGACCATGCATGGGATGGCGGGCGAACTTTTGAAGAGTCTGCAGAGCTTCTGGAGTGGCTACAGCAGTGCAGCATTGATGCGTTCGATGTTGACGCCGGTTCTTATGAACGTTTGGATTACATCTTCCCGCCTTCCTATCAGGGGCCAGCATGCATGTCCTATGTGTGTGATTTTGCCCGTCAGCACATCTCCAAACCGATCCTGAACGGCGGCACACACAATCCGGACACAGCTTTGGAACTGATCACCAGCGGCAAAGCGGACTTTGCTCTCATCGGCCGCGGCCTGATTGCCGATCCTTATTTGCCCGCCAAGCTTCAGGAAGGTCGTCGCGAAGATGTACGTCCGTGCCTGCGCTGCAATGAGGATTGTATCGGCCGCATTTGGAATCGCCGCACAAAAATCTCCTGCTCTGTCAATGTACGAGCCGGCGAAGAAGGCAGTTTTAATATTACCAAAACTGTCTCACCGAAAAATGTAGTGATCATCGGCGGTGGCCCTGCCGGGCTGGAAGCCGCCCGCGTTGCAGCCCTGGAAGGACATAAGGTTTCTCTTTATGAAAAAGACGGCCGCCTCGGCGGAACTGCCAGAACAATCGCAACTGCAAGTTTTAAGAACTTTATCCGTGATCTCTTCGATTATTATGATGTTCAAATTCAGAAGCTTGGTGTCGAGGTACACCTGGATACGGAGATCACTGCTGACGATCCCGCACTGGCAGCTGCTGACGTCATTTTCATCAGCGCCGGAACTGAACCTGTAGTCCCTCCGATTCCCGGTCTTGACGGAAAGAATGTCCACTCCATGCTGGCAGTTCATAAGGATCACAGTCTGATTCACGGTGATAACATCGTAATCTGCGGCGGCGGTGAATCCGGTTGCGACGGCGGTTATGAGCTGGCGCTTGATTACGGAAAGAAGGTCACCATTGTTGAAATGGCTCCGATGCTTGACCGCGATGCCATGTTTATCAACCGCAACTGCATTATTGCAAAGATGAACAGTCTCGGTGTCCGCATGATGACCAGCACGAAGGTCATAAAGATTGATGAAAGCGGCGTGACCACGCAGAAGGAAGACGGCTCCACAGAGCACCTCGCAGCTGATACGGTGATCAATGCCCTTGGGATGAAACCGAAGACCGAGCTCGTTAATGCTGTCAAGGCAAAATATGCCACCAAGACGGTTGTCATCGGTGACAGTGCTAAAATGGGCAAGATTGGTACTGCTGTTCGTTCCGGCTTCTTTGCAGCAATGAGTCTGGATCGTATTAATCTCAACTCCTAATTCCAAAACAACTCAAGCTGGTACCGGGTGCTAGCATTTTCAAGCCCGTCAGTAATGATAAAGAACATTGTTTTCTCGGGAACATCTTCCGGTCGGATATATTTATGGATCTTTTCAATATGGCCCTCTGTACTATGGCAATCCATACGATTGGCTGTTTCTGTTCTGTTCATCTTGTAAGCTCAACGGAACAAGTCCACTGGAAGTGTTTCGCGGAATCTTGGCTAATAATGAAAGCGATTCTGTATCAAGCCAATAAGCAAAAAAGGCCGACCCCGGAATACTCTGAGATCGGCCTTTATCTATTAATCCAGTATTCAATTATTCCTCAATTTCCATCCCATTCACAAATCTGAACACCAGTTTCCCATCCGGCATCACGGTAACCATGTCGATCACGGCCAGCCAGACGCTTTCGTCAAACTCGGTCAGCTCGCCGTGGTGCTTCTCCGGGGCCCGGATGAAGAGCTCGAACCGCTTGACCCGATCCTGCCGCTCCCGCTTTGCAGCCTCAAGTTCATCGATTCGGCCTTGCAGTTCCTCGTACCGGGCGTCGTATTCCCGGCATCTGACCATAAACTCATCCGAATCCTGTGCCGTATTGGCGTTATCCGTGACCCATTTCCGCGTCAACCCAACGACCACATCCTGCTCATCACTCAAGCGGGAGAGCTGAGCGTCGATCTTCGTGCAGTCGGTGTACCGCTCCATGACCAGCCGGCAGTTCCGTATCAGCTCCGCTTTGCTCCGAATCAGGGAGTTGAAAGCTTGAACAAAGGCCACCTTTATAGTCTCCTCATCCAGATGAGGGGTGGTGCAGCGGCGCTCACCCTTGTACTTCCCGTTGCACTGCCAGACGGTGCGGCGATATTTGTTCGTGGAGTTCCAGACCTTGGAGCCGAAAGCCTCACCGCAGTCACCGCAGATGATGCGGGAAGAGAAGATGCTGTGGCCACTGTACTTCCGTCCCTGTGACTTGCGCCTGGCCACTTCAAGCTGAACGATCTCCCATTCGTCCGGAGGGATAATCGCCTCATGGCTCTGTTCCACATAGTATTGCGGAGCCTCGCCCTCGTTAGGCTTACGGCGCTTAGTCAGAAAATCTGTGGTGATTCCCTTCTGGTTGCGGGGGAAGGATTTGAACTCCCTAAAGGGACTAAGTCGCTTCGCTCCTGTCGCGCGATCTCCGTGTTATGAGCCTGATTGAGCTCATACGCTCTTATTCTCGACATCACTTGACAAATCTCCCTCTTTCGTGTTTAATCTATCGCGTTGTGTCTATGGGAATACGCGAGGTGAGCATTTGTGTACGAGGAATATGAACGTCTCTGCCAAGGGAACAGCACTCCCCTTTTTGCTGTTTCAAGAACCGGTGAAAACATCATCGTCGAAAAAGGCGAGGACGAGCAGGGTGAGTTCTATCTCGTGACAAAGCTCCGCCGTGACGGCTGGCACGTCAGGCAGAAGCACTATAAGACCTCCCTTTGATTATATCTCGGCACGAACGTGGCACCTGCAAGGCACTGACACGCGCGCCGCAACATGATAAACTGCTTTCATCCAACCGTGGGATCATTTTCAGATCTCACGGTATTTTTACGTTCAAAGGAGATGTCTATGAAACACTGTCCCAACTGCGGTGCGGAGCTGATCAGTCCCGAAGCCGCTTTCTGCTCGGAATGCGGTAGTCGGCTCAAAAGGAGCAAGGCCTCCCCTGGTAAGCACACCAAAAAGCCGGAGCCTCTTCCGAAGAAACGTAATCCCGCGAAGAAAATGCGAGCCTCAGTCCCAAAACCGCCCCGCGAGGAGTTGCCTTACGACGGCTATTACGACGACGTGCTGCCCGATGATGATGGAGAACTCCGCCAGGGTTTGGATCCAAAAACGGTGAAAAACATCGTCCTTATCCTCTGCGGCGTACTGGTCATCGTTATTCTGTGTGTCGTCGCCCTCTACCTGATGTGACGCAGTTGCGAAAGCAGTCGGAGGATCGTGTAATCATGTTGAAAAAACATTTCAAGGAGTTGAGCATCATGATATACATCTCCAAGGGTATCGTAAGAGAGCATTCCACCGAATCGCTGGTACGCGTTCATCATTGCGGGCAAGATTATCAGCTGAAGGGGTTGGAGGCTTCGCTGTGGCTCAATGGGCAGTTCGGCTTTTCCTCTGCTCAAAGCTCCTGGGCAACAGAGCATCTGCAGCGCATGGGGCTGATCGAAAAAGAATCTGAGGATTCCCCTGTCGCCAGATACCGCATCCTCTCGCGCTGCATCTGCTGTCCGGTCATTCCCCAAAAGCCAACACTGCCTCTGCGCAGCGCCAACGCGGATCTGATGCGCTGGTTGGAAAAAGCTGGTCTTCGCCTTTCCACAGCCGAGATTGTTTATCTCACCGAGCACGGGATAGCCCCTTCGGAAAACCTGCTGTATGAAGAGAACCGTCACGCGCTGGTGAGCCTGATCTACACAACCAGCAGCATACGTGAGAACACCTTGGAGCTTCAGATGGAATACGCAAAATGCAGGGACACGGTAGTGAAGAACCTGCTCTACTTGCTTCACAGGAAAAGGCTGGTGCTGGTATGAGCGCAAAAGAATTGAAAGAGCAGTATGAGCATTTTCCTGCCCCGCTCCGTCAGCTTCTGAATCTGCGCCTGATCGGAGCAGCCGCCGGGCTGTTCCTTACGCTTGTAATTCTTCTTGTCTTTGCTGAGCTTCCTCTTATACTCCCTTCCCTGCTGTTGCTTTTCTGGTCGTCTGCGGATGCCTGGCGGCTTTATCGTCTGTTCACTCATCAGGAATTTCTTGTTCTGTCCGGCGTCTGCACAAGAGTGGATATAAGCCCTATCCGCCGCAGGCCAAAAGCAATCTATACAGATATTGAGGGCAAGCCAGTAAAAATCCCGATCAATATGCCTCTTGGTTCAGCCGCAATCGGAGACACGATCAAGATCTACATATCCCGCCAAAGCCCTGTCTATGAATCAGACGGTGTCAGCACAATCTTTCGCTATTACGCCATCGAATGCACACCGGTCGCAAACAAAAGGCAATAACGAAAACCATCGAAATACGAAGGGGGGTGAGCAAAAGTGCTCACCCTCAACTCATTTGCGTATTTTTCCATTACTTCAAATCCCGGGCTTTAAGCGAAATAAACCGGGTATTTTCTCATCTGCTCCCTCAGAACATGCTCTACCCGCTCAATCGTCTCCAGCGAATAATACTCTTCGAGACCGTTCAATGCAGTCGTCAAATCGTTTCTCGTGAAGGAAAACCGCAGCTGCGGGCCATAAAGCACTTCCGCCGCGGAGACCTGCTCGTCAAAATCCCGATCGAAGGGTTTGGCTTTCACGCGGGAAATGCAGCGATAGACGTCCTCCCCTATCGGATAGTCGTTCAGATCCGACAGCAGGGAAAGCCCGTTATCAAAGACGGGACACAGCCTGTATTCCTTCGTATCTTCATTGCGGATCACCGCCAGATTGTTTGTGTGTCGGTCTTCGTTCAGGAAAAAGGAATCCAGCTCAAGCAGCGTGGTCAGGTAATTTCCCACGTTCTGTAATCCTGTCGTCTGTTCAAGAAAGTCTACCGTGTAGCGGATCTTTTCTCCGGTCTCCATATGAGCAAGCTCCGCCGCCAATCCTCGCCCATGGTATGCGCGGTGAAGGCGCTCGAATGGAAGCAGGATCTCGTTCTTTGCCCGAAAGTTTTTGCTGACACAGGCGTTTTTCTCCTCATCCTCATACAGGACTCTCACCGGCTCATAACCGACGAAATCCTTCACATTGGACTTTTTCAGCAGTCTTGAGATGACCACCTCGGCAAGCGCCTCATAGCCCATGTGGTCCGCTTTATACCACTGGCCTTTCACCTGCCATTTGGGCTGGTCTCCTTTGGAGGTGTGTCCCTGCAGCGGTTCCAGTCTGGTCTGGCGCAAATCGACGATCTTCATTCCGCTCTCCTCTCCATATAGCGAACCTTCAGCCACAGCTCATCATCCGCCATTCTCCCCTGCGTTTTCTCTACGATCTGAAGCGGATCATAGTCTGTCAAGCCGAGCTGCCGGAGTAGATCCTTTCTGTTTCCCCGTGTCTCCGGAAAGCAGCGGTCCTTCAAGAAACCTTCAAAATCCATCCATGTTGGATCCTCTATCACGCCGAATGCCCGATGTACAGGATCTGCCGTCTTATTCTGAATGCTGATCTTCTGCTCCAGAAAATCCACATCGATCACCGTACAGGGGTGCTGACGAAACATGTACGTCAAGCGCATAGTGCTCCCCTTGGCCGGTGCTTCGGACAGATACCGCCCAACGACCTGCCGGGAAGTCCCGAATTCATCTGCGATCTTCTGCAGCCCCACACCTTGATCCCGCAACTGCTTCATGCGCTCGATGTCGTCTTTCGAGAATCTCTTCTTTCTGCCCGCATTCCTCGCGTTTTTCTTCTTATACTCCTCGGCAATGTGCCTGAGCTTTTCCACATTATCCGTTCCGAAAAGTTCTACGCACAGCTTTTTATAATCTGCCCCCATCTTTTCCGCCCCTTTCGATAATGCAACTATTTTAATTTAGTTGCATTATATATCTGTTGATACGAATTGTCAAGGCGTTGCTTAATACTTGAAAGCATCTTCACATACCACCCTGAAAATTGACGCGGGAGGCCGGATGTGATATAACCTGATTGACAGTTTCAAGATTTCCGATCAGGAATCCCCGTTTTTCCCGTTACTAAGTGTCAATGAGCACCTATGTGCTGATTGGCACTTTTTTATTTCCGGTTTCCGCCCGCAAAGCGGGTTGAAATACACATCATTTGACAGCAGGCAAACCCTGCAGAAAGGAGCTCCCCATGTTACGTTTCTACGCGACCAACGCCATCATCTCCCGCAGCTTTGACAATCAGGCCGCCCTCAAGTTCTCGGAGGACAAGAGTGTCGTCCGCTTTCGCATCGGCGAGCGCGTCTACGACAAGAACGCCGAGAACAACACCCGCTGGATCAACCTCAACGTCAAGGCCTTCGGCAACGTCTGCGAACGCATCAAGAAGATGCAGCTCAAGGACGGGTCCTTTATCAACTTCACCGGGCGCTACGACGAGGATGTCTGGACCGACCGGGAGACCGGTGAGAGCAGAAGCCAGCCGGTCATCATCCTGGACGACATCGAATTTGCCGGCTCCAAGTCCAAGGGCAGCCTGAAGTCCGACAATAAGGGCGACAGCTTTGAGGAAGAGGGCGGCGCCTATGCCCCTGCTCCCTCCCCCGCTCCCGCCGGTCAGAACTTCAAGGGCTACGGCAACTTCGGCGGCAGCTCTTTCTTCGACAACTGACCCCGGCATGATTATCCCGCGCACGGCGCACATGAGAAGCAAGCTCATGTGCGCCGTTTTTTGCGTTTAGGAGGAATGTATGAAAAACAAAGCGTTCAGCAAACTCAGCCACACCGAGAAAGCGGCCAAGATCATCGGCGCTCTAGACCGCAAAACGGACGGTCTGCTCTATGCCGCCGAGCTGCAGCAGATCGCCTCCGCCGTCCCGCTCCGACAGCAGTACACCATCCGGCTCTATCGGAGCAGCACAGAGTATTGGCGTATGCTCTCAACAGACCGCAGTATCCGCATCCGACCCATTCTCACCCCGAGGGATCCGAAGGGCGCCTCCGCGGTCATCACCTGGAGCGTTCGGGATCCCGTCGGCACAAGGCAGCTTCACATCTTCATTCCGCCCCACAGGGCAAAGAAAGGAAATAAAACCTATGAACAAAAAAGAATGGCAGCGGCGCATGGCCTATGAGGCCCTGATCCTTCTCGCGCTGCTGGCCCTGCTGCTCTTCATCACGCGGCTGTGGCCGGTCCTGCTTCTGGTGATCCTGGGCATCTTCATCGCTACCCTGCGCCTGCTCTTCCTCTCCCCGCGAAAGGTCGAGCCGACACAGCCGACGCCTCTGCTTCCGGCTCCGGTTCCGACTGATCCCGAGACAGATCTGAAAACACGCGGATATTCCAACGTACTGCGGCAAATCACCGAGCACGTGCTGGCAGACTACCCGGACGCCAGATGGATCTGGGAGAGCCCCAGCGCCAAGAGGCAGATTGAGGCCGGAGAGCCGGTTTTCATCCTGCTCAATCGTGCCGGAGGCTATCGCAAGGCGCAGGTGCTGATCACAAATTATCAGGTCAGCGGGCTTTCCTATCTGGAAGCGCAGGCGCAGCCTGTCGCAAGCGGCTCTCCGGAGACATCGGAGAGCGATACAGAGGAATATGCCTCCGATCCGCTGCCGGAGAATTATGAGCTGCTGGCCTTTGAATGGGTGGACAGCAACATTCTCCGCCTCAACGGCGAGATCAACGAAGCCATCGGTCTTGGAAAAACGGATCACATTATACCTGCTTCTTCCCTTCCCGTTCCGGAGAGCTGGGAGAACATCCGCCAGGAGCTTGCCCGCAACGGGCTGGAAAACGCCCATATTGCCGAGGACGGGATCCACATCAATATAGAGCAGTAAGGCTGCAGAAAGGGATTAAAGAATGAGCATCTCGAGCACGAATTTCTTTGCATTTGACCGCGCCCTCCCGGCGCCCTTTGACACGCTGAAAAGCAAGAAGGTCTCGGTATCCTCCACCTACGGAGACGGGACGATCTCCACGCTCAGCACCTCGGTCGTCAAGGCCGTCCTCGCCGTCTGCAAATGCATGAGCGGCACGGGAGAAGGGGCTGTCGGCGTTATCGATCACCGTACCGTGGCGGAGTACAAGTCCTCCGTCGGCCCCGACGCCTATCACCTGGTCGTCTATGACAGCAACAGCGGCAGTCTTATGGCCAGCGTCTATGACAAGGCCACCGAGGTTTTGGAGACTTATGTGGCCAACAAATCCGGCCGCGACGCCTCCGCGCTGATGATGGCACTCTTCCCTGTTCTGATGTCGGACGAGGAGTTCAGCGACGCCTTCAATGCGTTCTACATGCAGTACAGCGGCGGCTATTCGGATTTCACCGAGGCGACCAACATGATGGCCGTCCTCTGTGATAACGCCTACCGGCGCGTCACGGACGAAACCTGTCCCGCGCATATCAAGGTCACGCTGGACAAATCCGGCAACGTGATGCGCGTCGGGCAGGCGCAGCTGGATTCCGGTGCGCTCTCCCCCACGAGAGTATTGGCCGGCGAGTTCACGATCTTCGCCAAGACCGGCGCCGCCGTGATCCACAAGGCCAGTGTCCTGATCGACCCCGCGGACTTTGTCGGGAAATACCAGTTCCACCCTAGGACACTGACGCCCTTTGAGCAGTCCCTGGTGCCCAAGCTCCCCGCCTGGTACGTCATTCCTCAGGAAATCGTGGAGGTATGCCAGCACGCCAAGGCGACCACCGGTAAGCCTACGCAGATGCGAAACTTTCTTCTCCGTGGCCCCGCCGGCACCGGTAAGACCATGGGCGCCAAGGCGATCGCCGCAGGACTGGGTCTCCCTTACCGGAAATATACCTGCAACGCCAATACCGAGATCTATGACCTGATTGGTCAGCTCTTCCCGGACTCCGCCGCCTCTTCTACGGGCGACGCGCAGCTGGACCGGGAGCGTGAGCAGCTCAAGACCATGGGCGGGATCAACTTCGCCAATGTGGCGCAGCTCATGCAGCTGCCGGAGCTGGACGATTTGGATTATGATCCCGCGGGCGTTTATCAGACACTCACCGGCATGGAGAAGCCCGACGCCAGTGCGCAGGAGTGTATGGCGCTCGTGATGGATCGGGTCACCGAGAAGGTCAAGGCGCTCAGCCATCGCGATGAGAGCAGCCGAAACACCGGCGGGCAGACCTTTACCTATACCCAGACTGAGTTTCTGGAGGCTCTGAAGAACGGTTATGTGGTCGAATTGCAAGAGCCGACCACGATCGCGCAGCCCGGCGTCATGGTTGGACTGAACTCCCTGCTGGAGCAGGGCGGTTCGATCACGCTCCCCACCGGAGAGATCATCGAGCGGCACCCGGACGCTGTGGTCATCGTGACGACCAACATCAGCTACGAGGGGTGTCGCGGCATGAACCAGAGCATCATCGACCGTATGAGTCTGGTACAGGATATCGAGTTGCCCTCTCCCGAGGTCATGGTGCAGCGCGCGATGAGCGTCACCGGCGCCACGGACGAATATCAGGTCTCTCAGATGGTACAGGTGGTCAGCGACATGTCGGACTACTGCCGCAAGAACAGCATCACCGACGGCGCTGTCGGCATGCGCAGTCTGCTGGACTGGATCGTCAGCGCGGAGATCACCGGCGACCCTTACCGCTCGGCGCTCTATACCGTAATCAGCAAGGCGACTTCGGATGAGGCAGACCGCGAGGCTCTGATCAGCACCGTGCTGGAGCCGATCTTCGCCCCGAAGGCACGTCGCGCGACGGCATAAAACATACAAGGAGGTTATGACCCTTGAGCAGGGTGAATCACAAACGCGTTAAGCAGCTTCTCAACGAGAAGCGCAGCAAGATCACAGACCGGCAGTTTTTCTCTTCCCGCATTCTCGCCGGGCACTATGAGGATCTTGCCGCAGCGCAGACTCGACGCTATCACTACAATCGGCGCATTCGCGTCAATCTCTATTGGAACGCGAAGGACTCCACCGCTGCCTGCACGGACAACACCAATATTATCATCAATACGGGAAACCCGGTCGTCACGAAAGTGCGCGGCCGGGCCAACCGGTATCAGATCGTGACCGGCATGTTCGCCCACGAGCTGGGGCATGTTCTTTTCACAGACTTCCTTGCTCTCCAGACTTATCACAACAGTCTCGCCATGTACCGCTGGTACCCGGCGCCTCCTGCGCTCTACGGTGCGGATCTGCGTCGGGAGCGAGACTTCTGGGACTATGTGAAGGCTGAGGATAAGAACCTGGAGATGGTGCAGACGGTGGCGCACCACATCGGCAATGCGCTGGAGGATGGGTATATCGAGAACCGCATGCTCAACGCCTTTCCCGGCACGCTCGGCTACGGGCTGGAAGAACTGAGGAAAGATCAGGAAAACCATATGGCCACCGTGACCCAGCTCATCGAGTGGGAGGAAAGCGGAGAGCACCACAAGTTTGAAAGCCTCCTGCAGCTGATCCTGTCCTACGCCAAGTTCGGTACGATCAAGTATGGGGACGAGCCCATGTCCGATGAGCGTATCCAAACGGTTTTCGGTCTGATGGACGATATCGACCGTGCGCTGCTGACCCATTCGGCCAAGGAACGCCTGCGGGTCGTCAGTCTGATCCTGATCCGCTGCTGGGACACGATCCGCGATTTCTGTGAGCTCTGCAAAGAGCGGCAGGAGGAAGCGGAGGCCTCCGGCGGCGGCTCCCTGTCGCCCGCTCAAACCCTCTCCCAGATCCTGCAGTCCATTGCGGGCAGCTCCCATATCGGCAGCGGCAATTCCGCGCCGGTTCCGGATTCGGACAGCGAGACGGAGTCCAGTGCAACAGAAAGCAGCCGCGCCTCTACCAGGCAAGACGCGGAGGAGAGCAATCCTCCGGAGGAAGAGGAAGAAGCCGGCGTAAAGAAAGTCGAAGAGGAATCTGAACAGGAAGGCGAAGCCGAGTCCGGTTCCACACCGGAGGAAGGTTCTTCCGAGCCCGCTTCTCCCCCGCCCATGCCGAATTTCGGTTCCTACGGTGGGGACTCCGCCGGAAATTCCGGAAAGCAGGAGGCCAGTGAAGAAGAAAAGGGCCGCATTCCACTGCAGCAGACAGACCGCTGCTCGAATCCTCTCGGCGGATCTACAGAGCGCAACGAGGAATACGTGCGTCAGAAGAATGAAAAAGCCGCTTCGGACATCGAGCGCATCCTGGACAAGATGGCGGAGAGGGCAGCCTGTGAAACGCTGGAAAGCGAACGTCTGCAGGAGCTCAATGACGCCGCTCAGAGCATCTCCTACGGCAACATTCACGAAGGTGTATCCATCCGCGTCAACCGTGTGGCGAGCGTGGATGAGGAACTGGTCGAGCAATACGATCAGATTTCCGCGCCCCTGCTCACCATCTCCCGGCAGCTTCAGCGCAGCCTTGTGCGGCAGCTCAAGGAGCACCGCCAGGGCGGCAAGCAGAATGGGCTTCTGATGGGGCGCCGGCTGGATTCTCATGCGCTGCATCGGACAGACGGCAAGATCTTCTGCAAAAACAATCTCCCAAACGAGCTTCCGGAGCTGGCCGTCGGGCTGCTCCTGGACGAATCCGGCTCCATGTGTTCCCGGGATCGCTGTACCTATGCGCGGGCATCGGCTATTATCCTATACGATTTCTGCAAGAGTCTGGATATCCCTGTGATGGTCTACGGTCACTCCACGGGCTATTCCGACTCTCGCAGTACGGTCGAGCTGTATTCCTATGCGGAATTCGATGACTTCGACCGGGATGACAAGTATCGGATGATGGACATCTCCGCCCGCGGCAGCAACCGGGACGGTGCGGCACTTCGTTATGTGGCGGAGCAACTCTCCCGCCGCCCGGAGGCCATTAAGCTGCTGATCCTCGTCTCTGACGGACAGCCGGCGGACACCGGCTATTACGGCACCGCAGCCGAGGAGGATCTGCGCGGCATCAAGCAGGAGTACACGCGCAAGCATATTCTGTTCGTGGCCGCCGCGATCGGCGACGACAAGCCCAGCATCGAGCGTATTTACGGTGACAGCTTTCTGGACATCACCGATCTGAATCAACTGCCCGTCAAGCTTACCAATCTGGTCAAGCGTCACGTGCGGGTATAACAAAACGCAGCGGAGGCCGTCACGGTCTCCGCTGTTCCCGTAAAAAGAGAAAGGAAAAGATGTGCATTACTTACAGAAAAATCGAATCATCAATCAAGGATTGGGTCCTTGTTTTCTTTGACTATCATAACTAATCGGAGGTCAATTGGTGGCTGGCAGAAATCCTTGGATCTTTTGTTCCGCTGTCTTCTTTCGCCTCAAATGTAAAAAAGAGGCCGTATGATGCGATTGCAAATTAACATCGCATTGTGTATAATAGAGACAAGAACGCATGGAAAGGAGCTTTTGAGATGATGTATCCCTTTTTAACTCTGACTGACGAAACAGAAATCGTTCATTCGGAGATGAAGCCGGACGGACAAGTCAAGGTATATATTGAGCGCCCGGATGAGAAAGACGGTTTCCATCACGCTTCGTGTTTTCTTCCTTCTTACCGTTGGGAAGATGTTTCTGGTTTTTCAAAAGAAGAGATTTCCCATTATCAAGAGATCCTTGAGTCTACCGCTCACTTAATCCTTCGCTTTTCCCAAAATGGAGGGTTTGAGAATGCCGCAAGTCTTTAAAATCGGTTCGTATTGGGTCTACTTCTGGGCTGACGAACAAATGCCTCTTGAGCCCATCCATGTTCATGTCTGCACAGGACGCCCAACCATTAATGCGACAAAGATATGGATCACAAAAGCCGGCGGCTGTGTTCTCGAGCACAACAAATCTCAAATTCCGCCGCATGTCCTGAATAACATCATGCAAATCATTTCTGCTCGAAGTGAGGAAGTCAAAGAGAAGTGGCTTAATTTCTTTGGTGAAATCCGTTTCTATTGCTGATCTTAGTATCCAACTGAAATCCGCCTTGAACTTTGACGCCCGTTCCCCTTTCGGGTATTCTCCTGCTGTAAACATAAGGTCTACCCTTGAGCAGATACATGTCACAGGTCGCAAAGTGTCATTTGCCCTTCGGGGCGAATGGCACATTTTTGTTTCCCGTCCACACAGACATAAAGCCGGCTGTCTCAAAAAAACGACAGCCGTAAAAGAGTGACTTGCGCCAAGACCCCTACGGCTTCTTGCTTCCATTTTTTAAGCTTTGACGAATTGGCGATTATGCTGTATCCCCCTGGTTTTCACCCCGATAACGATTTATCTACTCTTGTATTCTCGTAGAATTGTGGTATAATAATGTCAGAATAATTTATGGAGGTTGTTGCTATGCTGATCAAATCCTCTACCGCTCTGCGGAACGACTACGGAGCCATCTCTGATCTGGCGCACAAGGAAGCGGAACCCATTTACATCACCAAGAACGGTGAAGGGGATATCGTTGTCATGAGCATCGAAGCTTTTGAGCGCCGGGAAGAGCTTTTCAAACTGAAAGCGAAGCTCGCTGCGGCAGAGGAACTACGTCTTGCCGGACACGCGGGCGTTTCCCTTGACGAGTCCCGCGCCAGACTGGAGAGGATCTATGGCTGAGAAAACCTACGCAGTCCAGATCCTTGATCCTGCACAGGGAGAACTTGAGGAGATTGCGCGACTGCATCTGTCTCTCGTCGGGGCTGAGTCATCCCGGAAGATCACGAACAAGGTTTATGACGCGCTGGATCAGCTGACACGGTTTCCCTTATCGGGGCCGCCCATGCGGGAAACGGAACTGCGGAACCTCGGTTACCGTTTCCTGGTTGTGGAGAAATACGTTGTGATCTATCGCCTGATCGGGGACACTGTTTTTGTGTACCACATCTTCGATGGGCGTGCTGACTATCCTACGCTCTTCCGCTCCGAACTATTTAAGTAATCAGTACCAGTATATATGAGGAACATTTAAGATAATGTATTGTTGATTTAAGTATTCAACAGACATTTGCCTTGAAATTTGACGCCTACTCCCCTTTCTGATATACTTCCCCCGTAAGTATCAGGTCTGCCATTGAGCAGAAACAGGTCACAGGTCGCAAAGTGGCATGTGTTTTGTCAAGTCTGCAATTTATCTCTCTTGTCTCATAGCAAATTAATACAGCGGCAATCAGCTAAGCTTTGCTGGAGGCCATAGCTTAGCCGGATCACGGATCTCAGCTTATCCGGCGCAGTCTTCCGCACGTCGCTCAGATAGATTTCGTGATGGTATCTTGAATCTGTAAGTTTTTATGACCACCAGTCGAGCTGGTGCTTGTCTCCGTAGAACCAACGCAAAGTCAGGCGGCCGGGTTATATCTCCGGCCGCCTGTTCCGTATTCTCACATGTTTTCCAGCTTTTCAATCAGCTTGTCAAAGCCGTAGATTTCCAGGGTAGTCTTTCCTGCAAGGAGTTGTTCGACGATGTGCTGCTCTTTTTCAAATTTCGCAAGCGATTTCTCAAACACCTCGTCCTCCTGTGTCCGCCGTACCACAACAACGCCGTCACAGTCTCCGAGGATCATGTCGCCGGGATGCACCTCTACTCCTCCGCAAGTAATCGGAACATTGATTTGGCCAAGGCTGGCTTTGACCGTGCCGGAGGGGTTAAAGCCGCGTGAGAACACCGGGAAGCCCAGCTCCTTGATGTCCTCGCTGTCCCGGCAGCTTCCATCCAGCACTACACCGGCCAGTCCGCGCACCTTGCAGGCCAGGGCCATGATATCGCCAAAGTGACCGCCCTGATCATAGCCGCGTAGATCGCATACCAGCACATCGCCGGGCTGAGCGGCATAGATACCCTGATGCAGCGCCAGGTTGTCTCCGGGCTGGCACTTGACCGTGACCGCTCTGCCGACTATATGGCTCTTGGGATCGATGGGCTTGATGCCTGAGTCCATCACACCCTGCCGGGCGATGGAATTGTTGTTGTCTGCCACATTGCCGGTGGGGAGCTTGGAAAGCTGTTCCAATGTCTCTGCATTCAGAATCATGGTCTTATCTCCTTTAGGCGAGGAAGTTGATAAACGCCGTGATGATAATCGGGTTCATGATGTTGATAAAGATGACCGTCACGACTGGTAGAACAAACCAGGCGGTAGGCGCCGGACCGTTCTTGTCGATGATCGCCGCCATGTTAGCAACCGCATTCGGCGTCTGGCCCAGACCTACACCGCAGTGACCGGCTGCCATGACTGCCGCGTCATAGTCCTTGCCCATGGTGCGGAAGGTGACGAAATAGGCCCAGAGCATCATGACTGCCGCCTGCGCCAGCAGGATCACGATCATCGGCAGCGCGAGGTCGATGAGCTTGGCAATGCTCAGGCTCATGAGCGCCATGGACAGGAAGAGGTTCAGACAGGTATTGCTGATTACGTCGATCTGGTACATCTTGAGGTCGATATGCCGGGCGTCCGCGATAT